>JAOAGZ010000054.1:0-12319 GCA_026415495.1 Eximiradius proteiniborus
CAGTTAGAGAGAACAACACAGTAATAAATACAAATATCTCAAAATATTTCAGTGGTGATTATTCAACTATAAGTTTACCCGATAATTATTATACCGAAGTTACATTATGCTTATATAATGTAATTGGGAATAAAGTAAGTGAATATAAATTAAAAACAGATGATAATTCAATATTGGTTCCTATTAGTAACTTGCAGAACGGCATATACTTTTACTATATTCCTGAATTGAATATAAAAGGGAAGTTTGGTGTATCAAGATAAATTCATCAATCTTCACATTAATTTTTATAATTATTAAATAATTAATGTTTTTGTGAGAACCTTCGGAAGGCTGTTATTCATCCGATGACTTGAAGTCATCGGATGAATTTTTTAACGAGATAAGCATTCGCCGCTCCAAGAATAACAGCCATAATCAAGCCAAGGATAAGTGCGCGGACTGTCATCTCTGCCATATTGCTATCGGAAGGAACAAAGGGTACAAATTTCTTTTCTTCTGCCATTTAAGTCTCCGATTTGTTAATAAAGTAAATACAATTTCCCATAAAATACAAAGATATAAAAGGAAAAATAAATTACAATACAAATATTTTGTTAAATAGAATAAAATTACAAAGAACCTTCCGAAGGTTTAAAACCTTCGGAAGGTTTGGGTGAAAATTCATCGGATGACTTGGAGTCATCGGATGAGTTTTTTAAAATGGACTCCACCTCACAGGTGGAGTCCATTTGGGGAGGGAAGGCGAGGAGACTGCGAAAGGTTATTTTAAGAGATGACTGCATTCATTGAGATGTTAGATGCATATTGTACTATCGTCAAGATGAGATAAAATTAGTTAAGTTATTTTAACACAATACGGATAGGGATAGCACGTCAAGGGATGATAGAGAGGTCTTTGGAAAGTGGGGTGAAGTATTTTAGGTATATGGGAGCGGTAGCGGGAGCGCGTCCATTTTGTCGGGAGCGAGTTGGCAAGGTGTATTCGATAGAGGAGATACGAGCGATGGATAACGGTCAGGGTTTGGCGGTGGAGTATTTTTGTGGCGGGTGGAATTGCAGGCACAGGTGGGTGGCGTTTTCGGGCGAGGTGGTCGGCGATGTTGCGTTGCACGAATCGTGGCGGAGCAAGTATGCGAAGGCGTCGAAGCAGGATCGAGCGGTGATGGACGGCGAGCGGGAGCTTGCCGGGAGGTTGGCGGAGTTTGGGAAGGTGGAGTTGAACACGCAAAGGGGCGAAAGAGAGGGTGGAGATGTGGATATGTATTTTGAAGGGAGACCGACACAGGTGAAACAGACGGAATCGCGAAGGGTTGGGGTGCTTAGAGATTTGGTAAGAAAGGGGAGCAAGCAAGCAGACGTTGTGGTGATTGCCTACAACGGGCATCCGATGGAGGAAGAAGAGATAGATGGGATTAGAAGGTGGAAAAAGGGCTATCCTAATAAAACTATATATTTGTATAATAATATTATTAACGAACTTAAGGAGTTTTAAAATGGGATATTACGAAGATTATCTTGAAAAAATAAAAGAGATGGAAGAAGAGGGAGAATGGAACAAAGAGACTGCATTTTATGCTTGCGGGTGGATTGATATGTTGTGCATCAAGGGGTATTTAACACACGAAGAAGCGGATAAACTGATAGAGAGAATACCTATAACGAAAGAGGAACTGAGAAAGGTAAACTGGTGAAATAGGCTGAAGACGGCGGTTTGGGAAGGTTAAAAATGGGCTCCACTTGGTAGGTGGAGCCCATTTAGGTAGGTAGGTTGGGAATGGGCTCCACTTGGTAGGTAGAGCCCATTTGGAATGGGAAACTTCCGAAGGCGAGGAGGCTGTGAAAGACAAAATTGTCAAGGAAATTGAATAAAAGCGTATAATCAATTTTTTTAATTTTGTTATATTTGTAATACTAATTAAATAATATTCATAATTTACTTATGAACTAAAATTAATAAGTACTTTTGACCAAAAACTGCATAAGTTCTTTAATACTAAATAAGATAAACTTGATATACAACATTACGAAAACAAAAGGAATTGAGAATAATGGATATTAATGCAAAAATAACTGGTATTAAATACAAGCCTCTTCTCACGAATAAATTAGAAGAATTTAGTTTCAGAGATTTGAATATAAATGATGTTCCGTCAAGTTGTATGATAAATTATGATGGTTTTGTTTTTGGTTTGTCAAAATGGGTTTCCCCAAAAAGAACAAGATCCTATCCATATGAAAGAGTTTACAATACTCTTGGAACTGCAAAGAGAATAACAATTATTCCAATTATTAAAGATGAAGGAAAAGAAGGTGACAGAGATTTTATACAGTGGGATACAATTTCATTGATGAGTTTATTGGATGTTTTTGTAGTATTTTCTTACTATAAAACCGCAGATATACACAAATCAAAAAAAAACAAGATTACAAATCAACAGTTTGATAATGAATGGACAAAACAAAAAATTTCAGAAATAAAAAATTATCATAGTTCTGCATTACATTGGAATTTAAAAGAAATAGAGTGTTCTATTCCAGAATTAATTCAAAAATCAAAATCTGCATATAATTCATTAAGCAAAAAATTAAATATTGAATTTCATAACGAACGAGGGATTGATTCATTCGCCAAACAATTTATACAAGGCGTAAATGAATTTATGACAACATCCCGACAAAAGTCAAAAGAAGCTCAAAAACGAGAAGTTAATACAATTCAACCCAAAGAGTCATTGGCTACAATGACAAAAGCTAAAATCACTATTGAAAATTACCTTGGAGGAAACTATTATTTTACTGTTGATGAATTTGTCGTAAATGAAGGGATTCTCTATTTAATTGAGGCTAAACACTCAAAGAACTCATTATTACCAAGTATTGGAGACATCAAAGACGGATTATTGAAAATGATACTTTATTCTAATCTTCAAAATGTTTCTATTTTAGGTAAAGATTATTCCATAATTCCAATTTTAAAGTTGACATCAAGTAAAATCAAACAAAATATTACTTTTTCAAATTTTAATACTAATGAATTTCTAAATAAAAAAGATAAAGATATGTTAGAAAAACTTTTTGAAGAAGCCAAAGAAAACAACTTTGAAATACTAATTGAAAAGATATAATAAATGATAAAAACTCCATTAAGATATCCTGGTGGAAAAAGTAAGGCCATAAAATACATAGCCGAATTAATTCCTGATTTTATTGAATATAGAGAACCCTTTGTTGGAGGAGGGTCAGTTTTCATATACCTTAAACAAAGATATCCGAACAAAATATTTTGGATAAATGATTTATATAAAAATCTTTATTATTTCTGGAAATATACTCAAGAAAATCCTGATAAATTAATTTCTCAAATTCAACAATGGAAAGAATTTTTTAAGAATGGTAAAGAATTGTATAATTATCTAACAAATAATATTAATTTATTTAATGAAATAGAAAAGGCAACTGCTTTTTTTGTATTCAATAGAATTACATTCTCAGGGACAACTGAAAGCGGTGGATTCTCAGAGGCAGCATTTAACAAACGTTTTACTCAATCAAGCATAGAAAGAGTAAAGTTGTTATCTGAGATTTTGCATAACACAAAAATAACAAACTGTGATTACCAACAAATAATAGAAACAGAAGGTGAAAATGTCTTTATTTTTCTGGATCCGCCGTATTATTCTGCTACAAAATCAGCTTTATATGGGAAAAATGGAATATTACATAAAACATTTGACCACGAACGACTCGCTCAAGTTCTAAAAAAAACAAACCATAAATGGTTACTTACATACGATAACAGCGAATACATTAAAAAATTATATTCATTTGCCTATATTAAAGAATGGAATTTGACCTATGGAATGAGAAATGCTGGGGAGAACAGCAATATGAAAGGAGACGAATTATTTATCTCTAATTATTTAATACCAGAAGATATGCAATTAAAATCACTTTTTGATGAATTAAAGAAATAACTGCTATTAACAGCCGGAACCACTCATCCTATTCTGTGTGGTGAACCTTCGGAAGGGTTGTTTACTCATCCGATGACTTGGAGTCATCGGATGAATTTTTTTAAATGGGCTCCACCTGAGAGGTGGAGTCCATTTATTGCCTTTGCTATTCAAATTTTGTGCTAATCAGCTATTTTATAAATATACAACTTCCACATCATCGTGCTGATATCTGTTATTTAGTCCATATTCTGCTTTGAAATTCCCGGCATTGATTTCTTTCTTTAATTCATTAGCTATGTTCTTATTTACTCGCTCACCATTATTATGAAATGGTTCGTGATACAAATGTATTGGAAATTCAAACAGTCCCGTGTTGGCACCGTTTAGTCCCTTCATATATAATCGCTTGCCGAGATTGTCATCTTCGTTCCCCCAACCAATAAACCGCTCATCATAACCATTCACTTCAAAATAATCCATTCGTAAAATGGCACATATTCCACCTCGTAATTTTGGTGCTTTCCTTTTGCTTCTCTTTCTCAGCCTGTTTGTAACTGAATAAAATTTATCTTCAATATATTGTCTGATTATTTTGAACCTTTGCTTAAAAGTAATTATGCTAAAATCAAAAGTCTCTACCTCGTTTAATGTCAGTAGATTTGTTTGCTCTTTAGTTAGTCTTACCGGATAATTGCTAATAAAATAATCATTATTTTTCAGTAAAAAATCAACTGTTGTTTTCAAATAATTTCTTGTTACAATAACATCTGAATCAAAAAAAACAAGAATATCTCCCTCGCTTATAGCCACTCCATTGTTTCTGCTGCGTCCGGCACGAAAACCCTTGTGCTCTTGCCTTACATATTTGAACTTTATTTCAGTATTCTTTGAAATCCTTTTCAGGAAGCCTAAAATGTCCTCAGTAGAACCATCATCGCATATTATTATTTCATCAGGTTTCAGGCTCTGGTTAAAAATGCTCGATAGGCACTTTTCCAGATATGCTAATCTATTGAAGACAGTTATTATTATCGATATTCTCATAGTCTCTTCATTATTAGTTAATTACAAATATACAATCTTTATACAAAATAATCATAAAGATTGAGCTAAACCAAATACTTCAATAAAATACAATAATCATACTTAATATTATTTATCCATATTTTTATTAATTTTGATGCAAATAAATAGATAAATTGTTATGAAAATACTTCTTGTCGAAGACGAAAAAGATTTAGCAAAATCTATTGTGCAGTATATTGCAAAAGAAAATTACAAAATAGATGTTGCTTTTGATTATAGTGAAGCTGAAGATATGATTCTTACTCGTAGCTACGAATGTGCTCTGATTGATTTAATGCTACCGGACGGTTCAGGATTTGAACTTCTCAAAATACTAAAAAAGGTGCAGCCAGAATGCGGTATAATTATTATCACTGCCAAAAACACACTTGATGATAAAATTCTTGGCTTCGATATCGGAGCCGATGATTATCTTACAAAACCTTTTCACCTTGCTGAACTCAACGCACGACTTAAATCGCTTATCAGACGAAAAAATTTTAAAGGCACTAACGAAATAATCATTAATGAAATTACTATCGATCCTAACAAAAGAGAAGTCAAAATAAACGATAAGATAATCGACCTTACCAAAAGAGAATATGATATTTTGTTGTTTTTAGTAACTAACAAAGAGCGGGTTCTAACGAAAGAAACTATTGTAGAGCACGTCTGGGGCGAAGATTCCAATATTTTCAACAATTTTGATTTCGTCTATACTCATATTAAAAATTTGCGAAAAAAATTAATTGAAAATGGGTGCTCCGATTATATTCATTCAGTTTATGGTATTGGTTATAAATTTTCCTTAAATATAAAAAATGAATCTTTTAAGTAAAATAAACAAGTATTTTATAATTAATTCTATTCTGTTATTTGTTTTCATTTATCTTATTTTGTTTTTTATAATCGATAGGTCGATTAGAAAAGAAGCAGACCAACAATTAAAAAACATCTCAAAGAAAGTTGTTAATGAATTGAAACAGGGTGGAGCCGTCGATTATCCTCCGTTTATTGTGATCAACAAAGCCGACACAATTCCAAACAGAATTCCTTTTTACGAGGATGTTTATATTAAGTTTTACGATACCGAAGAAGATGAACCCTTTCGCCAGCTAACCACCTATGCCAATATTAAAGGTCAGGAATACGAAATCATAGCCCGCACTTCTATGCAGGAAAAAAATGAATTGTTCTTAGATATAGCACTTGTCATTTTTATTGGAATTCTTTTGCTTCTATTTACTTTTTATTTAATTAATAAAAGAGTTTCGCGATACGTCCTTTCAGATTTTTATGATACAATCAACAAAATTGAACAGTTCTCTATTTCTGACCCAAAAAACCTGAATTTGAAAAAATCTGATATAATCGAGTTCGAAAAGCTTAACAATGCTCTTTCGTTTCTTGCCGAAAAAGCTAAAAAAGAATATCGCATTTTACGCGAATTCACCGAAGAACTCAACCACGAAATTCAGACTCCAATTTCTGTCATCAAATCAAAAATCGAGTTACTTCTTCAAAGCACCCAGCTTACAGCCGATAATTATTATTTTCTGGACGCTATTCTCAAAAATCTGAACAAATTAGAAAAAATCAATAAATCTATTCTGCTACTAAATAAACTTGAAAACACAGACGTTTTCGAAGTTTCAGAAGTCGATATGAATATTGAAATAAATAATGTTATAAAAAACTTCGAAAGTTTCGGTCAATTTAGAAATTTAAGTATAGAGTTTATTAACGATTCTCCAAATAACTGCAACATTGAAATTAATCAGTCGCTATTTGGTATTCTGATTAGTAACCTTATCAGCAATGCCATTAAGTATAGTTATGAAAACTCTTCAATCAAGATAAATTTTGCCAGAAAGGAGCAATACTTGGTTCTCTCTATTAGTAATTATTGCGATAAACCCAAAAGTTTAGATAAATTTTTCGATAGATTTTACAAAGAATCAGATACTTACGAATCTATTGGGTTGGGGCTTGCAATTGTTAAGAAAATTTGCACCATCTACAATATTAAAATCAAAAATTACTATGATAATAATATCTACACTGTTGAATTATCCTTTATTCCCAAAAATAGTTGATATCTTCAGAAAATCTTCAGAATTTGACCGTAATTTTGTATTGTAATTAATTGCATCATAATTATCAGCAGTTAATTACATAATTAATTAAATTGTATGTTTATTATTTTTTAGGTGTATTATGAAAATCAAAGTGATGTTGCTTGCTCTGCTTGCATTCACTTTCACTGCAGTTGCTCAAAACGCTCAGCCACAACCAAAGCAAGAAGTAAAACCTGCTCAAAAGACTGAAAAAGCTGTTGAAAAGAAAGAAGTAAAAGCTCCGGCTGCAACTGAAAAAGCTGCTACTAAACCAGAAACCAAACAAGAAGTAAAAGCTGCTAAGACAACTACTACTCCTGCTACACCAGCAACTCCTGCTACTCCTGCTACTAAGCAAGAAGTAAAATCAACTAAACCAGCTACTACACCGGCTACTCCTGCTACACCAGCAACTCCAGCTACTGAAAAACCAAAAACTGTAAAAGAAGTAAAGAAAGTTAAAGAAGAAAACAAAGAACAAAAAGAAAAGAAATAATATATCTTTAAAGATAAAAGGCTGCTTCTTTCGGGAAGCAGCCTTTTTTATTTTTCATTTCTGAAATAATCTGTTACTTTTTTTGCTAGCCTTAATGCAACTAATATTTTTATACTTCTTTTATTAATTGCTCGATAATGTCTGCTGCAGAAACATTGTCTGCCTCAGCATTGAAACTTGTAACTATTCTGTGGCGAAGTACCGGCAATGCAACTGCTCGCACATCATCAATATCGGGTGTGAACCGTCCCTGAAGTGCCGCGCGTGATTTTGCACCTAATATCAGATATTGCGAAGCTCTCGGTCCAGCTCCATAATTGATAAAGTCCTTGATGAATTTACTGCTAGATTGCTTCGGACGCGATGCTCGCACCAGCCCGACAGCATATTCTACGACATTATCCGCAACAGGCACCCGACGGATTAAATCCTGAAACTCAACGATTGATTTACCATCCAATACTTTATCAACTTCGGGACGCCATTCAGCAGTTGTTGTTTTTACTATTCGCACTTCTTCTTCGAAACTCGGGTAATCAAGCCAGATATTGAACATAAAACGGTCTAACTGTGCTTCGGGCAATGGATATGTTCCTTCCTGCTCAATTGGGTTTTGCGTTGCAAGCACAAAAAATGGCAACTCGAGCTTGTGAGTTTTGCCCCCGGCGGTAACCTCGTATTCTTCCATTGCTTGTAGCAATGCTGATTGCGTTTTTGGTGGTGTTCGGTTGATTTCGTCAGCAAGCACTATGTTTGCAAAAATCGGTCCACGAATAAAACGGAATTCCTTCTGACCGGTTGAGATATTTTCTTCTATTACTTCGCTACCGCTAATATCTCCGGGCATAAGGTCGGGTGTGAACTGAATTCGGTTGAATTTCAGCTCCAAAGCTTTTGCCAGAGTTCTTATTAACAAGGTTTTTGCAAGTCCGGGCACCCCAATAAGCAACACATGCCCACGTGCAAACAAGGATACTATCAATTGCTCAATTATTTCATCCTGACCAATTATTACTTTTGAAATTTCATTTTTCACCATTTTAATTGCTTTTGCAAGCTCCGCAATCTTTTCCTTATCGCTTATTCTTTCGCTCATACTTATTCATTTAAAAATTAACAAATTTTTATTGACGTTATTATAATTATGTAATTGTTACAATTTGCAAATTAATCGATTTTTTTAATATTAAAAAAAATTAACTAATATAAATAGAAATTTTTCGTCTTACTTAAAAAATTAAACTTAAAAATGGATTTTTTAAATATTCTAATACAGATTTTTGTTGAAATGTCGCCCTATATTATGTTGGGGTTGATATTTGTCGGATTGCTTAATCTATTGATAAAAAAAGAGACTATTTCAAAACATTTGGGGAAAAACAACAGTTCGTCGATAATAAAAGCCTCATTGTTTGGCGTGCCGCTTCCTTTGTGTTCTTGTGGTGTGATTCCAACTTCTGTATATTTTGCAAAAAGCGGAGCAAGCAAAGGTGCTGTGATTTCATTTCTTACATCAACACCACAGACAGGCGTCGATTCAATTATCGCAACTTATGGAATGATGGGACCAATTTTTGCTGTTTTTCGTCCCTTTGCAGCACTGTTTATGGGCATAATAAACGGCTCGCTGATTAACAGGATGTTTATTAAAGAGCAGCCGGGCAACGCATTGTTTATCGATGAGTATTCCCCGAATGAAAAACAAACTTCAATTAAAAGCAAACTTTCCGCATTTTATAAATATTCGTTCGTTGAATTTTTAGATGATATTGCCCCACAATTTGCTTTGGGACTTTTGATTGCTGCTGCCATAACGTATTTTATTCCGGACAACTTTTTCAGCGGTAGCATTATTCAGGACGGTTTGCCGGGTATGCTCGCTGTTATTCTAATTGGGGCGCCAATGTATATTTGCGCTACTTCGTCTATTCCGATTGCAATGAGCCTGATTGCTAAAGGCTTTTCGCCGGGTGTAGCATTCGTCTTTTTGGCTGTCGGACCTGCAACAAATGCCGCTTCTTTCGTAATTTTGATGAAAGTCTTAGGCAGGAAAGTTGCTTTTTCTTATTTGCTATTATTAATTATTACCGCTATACTTTTTGGCTACCTGCTGGATTATATCTTCCTTGTTTCGGGTGTGAACCCATTGTCGCAGTTGTCCTCTACGCAACACCACCACACCTCAGAAATAAACAGTTTCTATGTTGTGGTTTCGGTTGTTTTTCTTGTATTTCTTGCTATGTCTTTTTATAGAATATATATCAGGAAGTATTTCCAAAAAACAAAGGAAATTGATATGATAACTCTCAAAGTGAAAGGAATGAACTGCAATCATTGCGTCAGCAATGTTACAAAAATTATTCAATCTGTTCCCGGTACCTCAAAAGTGGAAGTTAATCTTGCAACAGAAACTGCAATAATTGAAGGTAATCCCGATTTAGCCCAAATCAAAAAATTAATCGAAGAAGCGGGCTATAGCGTTGAAATAAATAAATAGTTATTTCCTCACTTTTTTCATTCTGTTGGTGAATAATTAAGTTTATTCATCCTACCTTTATTAACTTGCTTATTTTTTAAATTCTTGTTAATTTTCAGTTTATTTTCTTTGCACATTTGAAAAATGGATGACGAAATTGTATCGAAACGCAAAAAGAGTGTAATTATTCTCCCGGCGTTTGTGTTGTTGATTATTCTTGGGGCTTATCTCGGCTATCAGCATTTTTCTTCCAATACTGATGATTCAACTATTGCCGATACTACCAGCACAGATTCAATTAATGACGACAGAGAATTTATCGAAGCGGTTATTCCAATCGTAGATTCTACTGAACAATATGTAATAGTTAGTTCGCCCGACGACCTGTCTGTTGCAATCGACAATTCTGCCGGAAAAGGAGTTAAGCAAATCTATAACGGTCGCCGTATTAATATCGCTGTTACTGGTGTTGATAGTCGCTTGGGAACGAACACACGGCACGCAGATGCAAACCACATTATTTCTTTACTTATTGATAGCGGCAAAGTCGAGCTATTTGCCATTCCAAGAGATACCTATGTGGACTGCGGCTACGACGATAGTACCGGACTTAACAAACTAACCGTGTTGCGCGCTGGCGCCGGACGTGAACGCTATCTGTGCGAACTTGCCAGAATTGCCCGACTTGACAAAATTCACTACTGGGTAGAATTCGGTTTTTCTCAGGCTATGGGATTAATTGAACTGCTCGGGTATAGCAATCCTAAAGCTACTTTGCGAGTGCTTCGCTCTCGTAAAGGGCTCGGCGGAGACGACTACCAACGCGTCTACAACCAATCGCAATTTATTCGCCAATCTATTCTCCGCCATTTTGCAAAACTCGATGGACAACTCGGGGCTTTGCTCATTCGTGCCGGGCTTGCTCTTGTCGAGACAAATCTATCTTTCGATGTTGTGAACGATCTTTATAAACAGATGAAAGATAAAGGTTTTCCTCATTCAGCATCTGATATTAAAGTGTTTGTGCGTCCTCCGGTTCCTATTGACTATAAAGTTTATGATTTTACTGATGAAGAAACAATTGCCGAACTCCGAAATAAAATCGATCGGTTCTATCGCTACAACGAAGCAAACGCCGATAGCAATGATCGCAATTTTGTTGTAAATCCACTTCGTGTTTTGCAAAAAGCAATCGCTTCTGCTGCTGCAGATACTGCCCGCAATCCTCAAGCCTCTATCAACAAACTTCAAACTTACTTTGACCAGCGTTCCTGGTACCAAATTGACGATTTGGATGAACGCACCAGAGTGCGTAACGAAATGGCTGAAATTTTAATTGCGGCTTATCACAAAAGAAAGAAAACTGATGAAGCAAATAAAATTAGAAATATTATTGAAATTGAAAATAAATTATTGAAAAACAAGCAAATCTCTGATAAATATGAAGAAAGTGATAATAGCCCGACACGCTAAATCCAGTTGGGACAATCCAGATTGGAACGACTTTGAACGTCCGCTAAATAATCGCGGACTGCGGGATGCTCCTTTTATGGCACAAATTGTAGCTAAATTAATCGATAAACCCGATTTAATTATCAGTTCCCCGGCTGTCCGGGCTGCTACCACTTGCCGCTTTTTTGCCGATGCTCTGAAATACGACGAAAGTAAAATTCTTTACGATGAAAACATTTATTCTAATGGCGTTCGCTATATTTTAAATCTTCTTTCATCACTCGATGAAAATATTGCTTCAGTTATGATTTTTGGACATAATCCCGATATTACTTCGCTATTCTCCCGGCTTACCGGCGAATATATCGACAATGTTCCTACTTGTGGTGTGTTCGGTGTTGCCTTTGATATTGATAGCTGGAAAAAAATTGATGATGAAAACGGTAAATTGCTTTTCTATGAATACCCTAAAAAGCATTTCAAAGGTGATAAGTCAATCATCGATTAATCAATGCTTTTGCGTGCAATTGCCACAAGTATACGCAAAACGGCATAATCAATTTCCTCTGCTAAATTATCCCGAAGCTTGCTAAGTGTAATAGCAGGTTTTTTGTATATTATTTGCTTTATTTTGTTAAAGGTATTGCTATTTGACAGGAGCTGCCAATCGAGTGAAATTTGGTCGTTCATTATTCCATCCTGAACAAGTCTTGCAATCGTTCCTTTATCAGTGTTATAAATTTTAGCAATTTCC
>JAOAGZ010000054.1:12329-13629 GCA_026415495.1 Eximiradius proteiniborus
ATCTTAATTAGTTCTTCGTCAATAATCTGCTCTTCCTCGCTTTGTTCGAAATCTTGATTTATCGCTCTGTAAAAATCCTGCCCATATTTTTCCATAATGTAGCGGCTAATGCCGGGCACCTGACAAAACTCTTTGTAGCTAATATGTGGTTTGAGTGCTATTTCCCTAAGTGCTTTGTCGCTTGCAACCGAACGTTCAGTAATTCCTTCGCTTTTTGCTATTTGTTGCCTGATAGCCTTTAGTTTTTCCATAAATTCATTGTTTGATATTGGTTCATTGGTAGCTTTTCCTATATATTGCAAACCTTCGGGAGTAATACTCAATATTGGATACATTCCGGCAGATACTTGCAGCAGTCGTCTTGAAATCGCATTCTCTATTGCATATTTTATGTCGTATTCGGAAAATTCGTTCAAAGCACCAAATAGCTCAACTTCATCCAACTGATATTTTCTTAATTTCGCGTTGCTTTTGCCTTGTAGCAACTGAATAAATACCGTCTTCCCAAATTTATTGTTAATCTGACAAACAGCATTAAGCAATGTCTTTAAAATAAACTCCCGTTTCTGTAAAGTAGCCTTTGTGTGGGTTCTGCTTGTGCAGGATGAACATCGCCCGCAAGTTGAACTGTAGCTTTCATCCCGAAAATAGTCAAGTATGTAATTTCTTTTGCAATTTGTTGTATATGCATAGTTGATAACATTATTCAATTTCGAAAAAGCAATTTTGCGTCTTTCCTGAAGTTCATTGTAATTGATTTTGTTTGCTAATACTGCTTTCGAAGTCTCTAACAATTTTATTTCTCCGGCAAGCGAGCCGTTATCGAATTCAATAAAACGTAGAACAGACAAAGTTTTCAATGTATCTTCGAGTGTTTTCTGATGGACATTGAATTTCATAATAGTTTGAGCAATGTCTAATTCCACAGGGCGACGAAATGCCTCCGCAGAAACTTGCTTTAATATTGCAGTCAGAGCTGTGCGGCGCTCTTCAGTTGTGTTTTGCAGAAAATTTCTTACCTCATCCATTGTCGCAAGAAATTGTATCTGGGCTGAAGCGTTTCGGCGCGATAATTCAATTATTTCGGCTCTTTCCAGAATTTCAAGCGACGATGCAAAGCGACCTTCGCTAATTGCTGCCTGATTTGCCAGTTCTGCCACTGGCAAAGCAATTCGCTTGCTTTGGTCGGCACAACTGATTAGCGTAATAAAAACTCTTTCTATATCCTCTTGCTCGGGATAGCGATTTGCAATAAAAAATTCCTGCAGAGCGACATCCTGATTATTGTGTAGCAAATAAC
>JAOAGZ010000054.1:13639-14996 GCA_026415495.1 Eximiradius proteiniborus
TGCAGGACGACCGTCCCTGCCGGCTCGCCCAGCTTCTTGATAATATGCCTCGAGTGTGCCCGTATAGTCGCAATGAATAACGTTTCTGACGTCTGGCTTATCTATTCCCATTCCAAATGCGTTTGTTGCTACAATTATAGGTATTTCGCCAGATAAAAACAAATTTTGAGAAAGTGTTCTTTGCTCTGCGGGCATTCCAGCGTGATATGCAACACACTGAAAGCGCAAATTCCCCAATTGTTTTGCTACTTCTTCCACCCTGTTTCGTGAACCGCAATATATAATTGTCGAACCTTTGGGCGTCGATTTTAGTATTTCCTTTATTTTTTCAATTTTCTGGGTTGTTTCTACTGTGTGGTAAGATAAATTCGGTCGGTCGAACCCTTTTACAAATTTTTTCACATTTTTCATTCGCAGATAACGAACTATGTCTTCCTGCACTTCTGCGCCAGCAGTTGCAGTAAAAGCCGAAATCGGGCGTATGTCCAAATTCTCCAGAGATTTATAAATGTTCAGGTATGCAGGACGGAAGTCGTGTCCCCATTCGGATATGCAATGAGCTTCGTCCACTGCAAGAAATGAAATATTAATATGAACGAGCAGTTTCTTGAAAAAGTCATTTTCCAATCGTTCTGGAGCTATATATACTATCTTGTATTGTCCTGACAAGATATTTCGCATTCTTTCCTGCAACTGCTCGAATGGAAGCGAACTATTGATGTAGGTTGCAGGTATTCCACGTCCGACTAATGCATCCACCTGATCTTTCATCAATGCAATTAATGGAGAAATTACAATTGATGTGCCATCGAGCATAAGTGAAGGTATTTGATAGCAAATGGATTTTCCTCCACCGGTTGGCATAATTGCAAGTGTATCATTCCCGGCAAGAATAGACCTGATTATTTCCTCTTGCCCCGAACGAAATGATTTATATCCAAAATATTTTTCTAAAACTTCAATAGGTTTCATTCTTAAAAATAATCATTATTTTTCTTTTTTATTGCATAACTCATCGAATATATCAATTGATTAATTTTCATAGATTTATTAATTTGCACTTCTTTTAAATTGCTATTTTTGAATTAATTACGGAATGGATAATGAGCGTTAGAGTAAGATTTGCTCCTTCCCCAACTGGATATCTTCACGTTGGTGGGCTACGAACAGCACTTTACAACTACCTTTTTGCTCGTCATCACGGTGGGCAATGCGTTCTGAGAATAGAAGATACCGATAGAACTCGTTTCGTCGAAAATGCACAAGAAAACTTGATTAAGTCTCTTCGCTGGGCTGGGATTGAATTCGACGAAAGCCCCGAAGTCGGTGGTCCTTATGGTCCTTATGTGCAATCTGA
>JAOAGZ010000055.1:0-4615 GCA_026415495.1 Eximiradius proteiniborus
CCTCTCCAACACACAGTGGGTGCTATCCTTACCGGGTCTGGGTTCCACTGAGCATTTTATTGCTACCTCATTATGAGGTTGAGGCCTCCCATTGCCGGTGAGAGCTTAGCTCCCTATTGTTATACTATTAGTTCTTCATCGACAATATTTGTATGATGCGACCGAATTTCAAAGAACTATTGATTTTCTGCGTTTTGTTTAATATAATTTTCCAAAAAATCTTTCATCCTGTCCAATTCTTCCATCAAAAAATGCTTTTCTTCTTCCAATTTTCGTTTTTCTATTTCCATTGTTTCGATTGAATTAACCAATGCTAATGTTGTAATTGTAAGCATCGGCAACTCTTTATCATATTTTGCTCTAATTTCATTTATCAACCTGTTTGCTTCATTTGCCGACCGAGTAATGAGTTCCTCATCTTCTCCAATTAAACTATATTCCTCTCCTCCGATAACAACTTTTATAGATTTCACGTTCGCACCATTTTTTTCTTAATAACGAAAAAAATATCAACTTATTTTTGGGGCAAACTATTGAGTTCTTCAATGAATTGCTCCAGTTCTTCTTCACTATATCCTTTCTTTAATACAAGTTCTTCTATTGTTCCCCAATACGGTTCACCGCATACGAGACAGGCTATACCTTTATCAAGAAGATACGATACAGCTTGTGGCTTGATTTCTAACATTTCTTCGATATAAGTGCTTTTAGTTATTTTTCCCATTTGTCCCTCTTTTTGTTGGTGTTGCAATAATTGCTCCAAGAAATGCTCCATATAGAACAGAAATCATCCAGTTTGAAGATATTGGGCAACCTCCATTACATCCTATAAAATAATAATACAAATACCCTAGAATTCCTCCAATAATTGTTCCTATGGCTATCTTAATTACAAACTTACTTATTTAATATTCCAAATTGTTCATATACTTATGACGTATTGAATATTTAAATAATTGTATTTAGTAGTATCTAAAAAATGAAATTATTTAAAACGAATTATCTGTTTGATAGTCCAATCGATTTTTTCTTCAAATGCATTTAAGCGGTGTTGGCAATCAGTTATTACACAATGCTTACAATTCTCTTTTTTACACGGAAAAATATGCACAGCTAAATCAATATTTTCTTTAAAATTATCATTTAATATTTTTTTCATTTTTTCGGTTAATTCGGTTGCCTGGTTAATGTTGTAATACCAAGGTATGATTAAATCACAATCAATATGATAGGTATCTCCATACTTCAAAATTCTTGTATTTTTAATATCTATCCAGTCATTTTGTTTATTTCTGTTAATAATTTCCAGAAATTCGTCAAGCAGCAAAGCATCTGCTTCATCCATTAAATTTGCAACAGTATTTCTTAGAATCTTTATTCCTGTAATTGCTATTATTGAGCCGAACACAATTGCAATTATGCTGTCAAGCCATTGTAACTTGCTAAAGTAAAGAATTACAAGCCCAACTACAAGTCCGATGGTGGAGTATGTATCCGATTGCAAATGCTTTCCGCCAGCAATCAGTGCTATCGAATTATGTTTTTTTCCAACTTTGATGCTGTATCCACCAATTATGTAATTAATAAGCCCTGCTATTGCAATAATAATAATTCCTATGTCAAGCTTCTGTATTTCACTCGGAACAAAAAGTCTATACACTGCTTCATATATAATAATAAATCCGGCAACTGCTATTAGCATACCCTCCACAGAGGCTGAAAGCAGTTCTACTTTGCCGTGACCAAATGGGTGATTATCATCTTTCGGTTTGATTGAAACTGAAATACTTACTAAGCTCAGTAACCCCGCAACTACATTGACTATGCTTTCTAATGCATCGGTCAAAATACCTACGGAATTTGTTATCTGATATGCTAATAATTTGCACAACAACAAAATAATAGATACAGAAACTATTAATTTCTGTACCTTATATTTTACATTTAAATCATTCATTTTTATTAATTAACTAATTTTGATTTTTTTCGCCTTCTTATTTCTATGAAAAAACCAATCCCCAGAAGTATTACTACAACTATATTCAATGAAGTACTTATCAGTTTTCCTTTTTCGAAAGCAGGGGATTCAAACTTCATTTCTATTGTATGTTTCCCGGCAGGAACAAATACTGAACGCAAAGCATAATTTGTTTTCAATATTTCTGTTTCCTTACCATCTATATATGCTTTCCAACCTGCTGGATAATAAATTTCGGATAGCACCAATAAATTATCTGAACTGTTTTCCGTTTCTATTTTAATGTATTCATTTTGGTAATTCTTTATTTTAACAATGCTGTTTTCTGGATTCTTTGATAATTTATTAGGCAGCTCTTTTTCTAAGAAAGCAACTTTTCTTGGGTCAAAAGCACCGTCTTTTATTTTATTTAATATATCAATGTTCTTCATAACTTCAACTGAATCAACAAAATATGCTCTCGGAGTGTATCCGGCATTAAAGTATACAAATGCACCTGTTTGCTGTGATTGGAAAATTGGTTGCATTCCACCTATTTGTTGTGGTGTAATTACATATTTTACATTCAGTAAGTTCCATAAAAATGGATTTGTTACTTGTGAGGTGGAACCTTGATTTGCAACATCCAACAAATCCTGATAAATTCTTAGTTTAGCAGAATGATATCCATTAACTGATTCGAGCCTGAAATATGCAGGTAAATTAACTATCTGTGAGGTAAAATCGGCAATTCTAAATTTGCTTTTGTCTTCGAGCAAAAAGTTTATTACATCTGTTTTTTGGAACATTATTTTATCAGCTTTCTTCTCGGCAACTTCCATTGGTCTGTAGCTCACCTGCCATAAATCAATAGCTATCAAAACAAACAATCCAATAGAAAATAAACTACTTGAAATTTTTCTTAGCGAATATGCATAAATTAGAATACTTCCGATTAATGCGATAATTCCTACTCGATACCAGTCAGCAATCATTTCATCAAAAATAAAGTTGCTAATTTCAGCAAAAGTTGTCTCACTATATGCCTGTATCATCTGTTTACCGTATTTTGAGGCAGCAACTGCTTCCTGATATGTTGTTTGAAATATTGCGGAGAAAACAAAACCAGAAATTAGAAGCAGTCCGCTTATTCCAACTAAAATATTTAAGGCTTTTCTATCTTTAGGTGTGAGGTTTTCTCTTATTCCGAATATTTCTTTAATTCCATATGCTGCTAAAATAGGTAATGCAAAATGAACTAAAACAAGTATCATCGAAGGTGCTCTAAACTTGTTGAAATATGGAACATTGTAGTAAAAGAAATCATAAAGCAATGGAGAAGGATAACCAAATGAAAGTATTATTGCAACAATTGATAAAATAATTAGAAATTGAACAAACACATTTTTGTAATTTCTTATAGCTCAAAAAAAGCAAGTAATAAGACTAATATTCCAGCATATGGGGCAGCATCTTCAAATGGTTTTTGTCCCCAGTAAGTATGCATTCTTACCGATGAGTTTCCGGTTAGTTGTCCCTTGTATTCAAGTTTACCAAATCCGAAATAATTAGGAACCACGAAAGTAATTAATTCCTGTGGACTAAACGACCACATTGTAGCATATTCATAGTCATGCCCTCCAGTTTCTGTTTGGTGTTGATTTTCGCTTTTTATAATTGGTGCACTTCCTCTTGTTGAATAAGGTGTGTATTCTAAAGTAGAAAAGTATCTATCAGATGACATCAGGAAAGCAATTCCTATTGCTAACACCAAAACACCAGTGGCACGTAATATTCCTGCAAGATTATTTTTCGTAATTACTCTATTAATAATTTCAACTATCAAATAAATGCCAATAGCTAAAAGAGAATAAAAAATCAATTGTAAATGCCCTGCTTCGAACATTAAATGAATAGCTATTATCAATAACGCTGATACAAGCAAAGAGAACTTTTCTTGCAATTCTTCCAAAAATAGGAATAAAAATGGAACAAAAGCCAATACCACCGGCTTTGTATTGTGTCCAATCATTACCCATAAAATTATCCAGGTCGAGAATACAGCAGCAAACGATACAAGAAATGAGATGAATCTATCATTTATCTTACTTTTAGTTAGCAAATACATTCCCATACCATAAAACCCATACCAGAAAGCAAGTCTTGCAACATCACTGCCAAATAATGCACCGAAAAATGATGCTATTCCAAACACTACCTGAGCCACTACATCCCAAATTCTTGCTCCTGTTGTAAGTAAAGAGGCATACGACGGCATTCCTGAAAAAATATATGGTATCCATAACGGGAAGTTTCCACTTGCCTTTGCATCTTCTAAATAAGTTTTGAAAGCAAGAGAAGATAATGTATCTGAAGAATCAAAGCCATTCCCAAAAATTGCAGACGACAAAAATATAATAATCAACAAAAACAATGATAAAATATAAAACAAGTCTAAATATTTTTCTGGAATTATATGCTTTTGAGGACTGACTGTTTTTGAAGATATTTTTTGTTTGCTCATTTCATTACCTGATAAGTTAATAAAAAACAAATTTAATAAAAATTCAAAGAAAATAAATTTAATTTATACGATAGATTTTCTGAAGAAATCATCATTCATTAATTACAAGTAAGGCTGACATATTGTCAGCCTTA
>JAOAGZ010000055.1:4713-14937 GCA_026415495.1 Eximiradius proteiniborus
ACTTATCGATTGTAGCTATTTCTTAATGAAAAGATAATTTTCAACTGCCTTATTATTTGTGATATTAAGAATATAAGCACCGGAAATTAATTCATCAAGCCTAAAGATTATTAAATTGTCTCCTTCATTTAAATTAATATTATTGATTTCTTTAATTATTTTGCCACTTAAATCCATCACTTTTGCTGAAATTTTAGTTGTAAGTGTTGAGTGAATCATACATTTTGCATCATTCATTACTGGATTAGGGAAAATACCGTATATACTAAAGTCATTAATAATCGAAGTGTTACTTTTGCCATAACCTGCAAGAGTGATGTTTTTAGTTAAGCCACTAAGTAAATCCTGAATGTTGAGAATTCCAAAAATTGTTCCTTCCGTTTGTGGTTGGAAAAATACTGTAATATTCACGCTTTTACCCGTATCTAAGCTGAGTGTTTCTTCAGCCGGCAGATAAGAAAAACTCGGGTTATTAACAGTTATTTTCAGGTTTTGTCCTGCTTCACCGTTGTTTGTGATCGTTAAAATTCTGTTCTGAACTTCTCCAATATACACCGAATCAAATAATATTTCATCTGCGCTTGTAACAAACGAGGAGTTTACATTTTCAATAGCAGTCCCAACAATTGGGAATTCCAGCCTATATGGTGAGGCGTCGCTTTCAATTACCAAAATTGCATTTTTTTCACCAGCTGTTTTTGGATTGAATCGAATTCTCACATTTCCGGTTGCACCAGCATCCACATATTCAGAAGTACCGACGGTAATGGTAAATTCATCTGCGTTAGTTCCTTTTATATACACTTTATCAATAAGAGTTCTGGTGTTGCCCTTATTTTCAAGCGTTATTCTTTCAATTTTACTTGAACCGACACGAACATTTCCAAAATTTAATCTCTCTCCGTTCATAATAGTTAATTCTTTAGTAGGATTGCTAACAGGGATCGGAAAATCTAATGTTGAAACATAAGTAGGGCTTGCCATCCATATTCTCACATTGTTTCCAGATAAAACTGCTGCACAGCTTTTTACCCCATCTGTATATCTTGATAAAATTGGTGTCCAACTCTCTCCATCATTATGAGAAATATAAACAGAGCCGTTTTCTAATACTAAAATAAATACATTTTTATTCTTTGGTGAATAGAGATCAACAGGTTTAGAGCCCATATTTGAAATATTATAAATTTCAGTAGTCCAGTTTATCCCGGCATTAGTGGTTCGTGCCACATTGTAGCTTCCATCACTTTTCTTGTACACAGATAGCCCATTGTTTTCATCTCTGAATGCAATCAATGGCACAGATACTTGATTTGCAACATAGTGGGATGTCCAGTTGCGTCCTTGATTTGACGAACGATATATTTTCCCAATGCTTGTTCCGAACCAAATACTGTTTTCTGATGTAGCTATTGAACCAGTCAAAACTGTTTCACCAGTTGATGTCGGTAAGGTACTTTCGGGAGAGGACCAAGTGTTGCCACCATCATTTGTAATAGCCACTCCATATCTGTTGTTTAATGGATTTCCTATAGCTACTCCATTGTTATCGTTAAAAAAATGAATATTTCTTATTAGTGTCATATAGCTTGAAAGAGTTTTTGTAGTCCAATTTTGTCCTTGATTTGTAGTAATCGAAACTGAAGGTACACTCGTAACTGAGTTTATTGCAACTGCAGCTTTGCTGTCGCTGAACGCATAAACTGCTTCCAGATTATTACTACCTTGAGGTATATACGAGTAACCATTTTGATTTTTTAGATAAATAACTCCAAGAAAATCATATATTGAACCAACCATCCATAACGAAGAATAGTTTGGGCTATATGTATGATTAACTTTCAAAGAATAACTTGCTGGAATAAAAGCCTGAGTTGTATATGAATTTTCGGTTTTTATTTTTATCGGAATTTTCACAAGGCTGTAATCAAGATAATTATCGTCCTCAAAACTAAACAACACGTCTACATAGCCACTAAACCACAGATTTGTATTTTTTAACTCAATATCTACTGTGAATTCCTTTTCTTCCATATTACCCAAAATACCTACATAATTTTGATTACCATAAATGATTAAATTTTTATCGTAAGAAGAAAACTTCACTTTAAAATTTGAAGAAGTAGGGGATAGGTAATTTTTGATTTTTATTTTCAATGTTTGACGTGCATAATTTGTAATTGCATCACTTCCGCTGATAGAGAAATCAACCACTCCGCAACCCGGAATTTTTCTATCAGGAAATTTGGGATTGTTGAAAGTAAGTGCTTTATAAGCATTAATACGTCCATAATAAAGTGGTCTATCATTTTGATTAGTTACAATATTATCTACAGTGCTCCTGATTTGATGATATACCTGCATAGGTGTATAGTGTGGGAAAACGCTTCGCACCAATCCGGCCAGTCCTGCAACAATAGGCGATGCCATTGATGTTCCGTCAAAACTTGCATATCTATTGTTAGGAATTGTCGAATAAATTGACTGCCCTGGTGCAAAAACTGTTACAGATTGACCATAATTTGAAAAGCTTGTAGCTTTGTCTGATTGGTTTGTTGCTCCTACACAAATTACATTGTTATAATTAGCAGGATACTGTGGATATGTATTTAAAAAATATCCATCATTTCCGGCCGCTACTACCACAACGCTTCCTAATGCTACTGCCTGATTTATTATATCCTGTTCTGCTTGCGAGAATCCCGGACCTCCCCAACTGCAATTGATAACTTTTGCTCCATTTTGAGCGGCATATAATATTGCTTCATATCCACGATAAATTCCATTGACATTTGGATTATCGGCTCCAACCTTGATTGGCATATATTTGCATCTTGCTCCTATTGATGCAATCCCAATACTGTTATTTGTTACAGCATTAGCACACCCAGTTACGTGCGTTCCGTGTGTATTGTTAGTGCTCAATGGTCTTGGGTCGTTATCTTCTTTCCAATTACCAGACTGTACATCTGTGTATGTTACATCTCCGACGAAATCATACTTGACAGATGATAAATTATCCTGCAAATCTGGATGTGTGTAATCAATACCTGAATCAACAATAGCTATCACTACTGTTGTGTCGCCAAGCGATACATCCCAAGCTTGATATGCTGCAATATTTGCTAAATAATACTGATTTGTTATCAGCGGGTCATTTGGTGAAAAATATGGATAGCGAACAAATATTGGATAAGCATATTCTATTTCTGGGTTTTTCATTAACTCTTTGCATACATCATAAGGGTCGATTGGATTACTATATTGTAGTTCATATATTCTCCCTACCCCAAACTTGTCTTCTGACATTTTTTTATACTCAGAATAATCAGGGAACAAAGCCTTAACTTTAATATCACCTAATCCACTAGTACTTGACTGTATGGATGGTGATAATTTCGCATATTTATTCTTTTCCAACGATAAATTTTGCTTTGTTTTAATATGTATTGCTTTCGGTAGATAGTATTTGGCATCTAATTTCGGTACTTCACTTATTTTCCTTGGACTATTATTAGGCAATTTTTGTCCAGGAGTTTCGATGTATATCCCTTTTTGTTCAAAAACTTGTGAAAAAACAACACTTAGTTGTAACAATAACAAAATACTAAGAATAATAGTTTTTTTCATTTTTTACCTCAACAGTTTTATCTTTAATTTACAAAATAATATTCTATATCTTATTGAAGTTTATACACTAATATCATTTTTTTTCAATAATACGTAGATGTTTCCTTAATATTAACTTAATTCAAATTTATTTTTTGAAATTGATTGTTTGACATTTACTAATACTATTAACACTGTGAGCCCTCTTTTAGATACAAAATAGATATATAAAATTTTTTCTTGTATATTAATTAATAATGTGTTAATTTTGTATTCCAAAAATATAGCGGGGTGGAGTAATGGTATCTCGTCGGGCTCATAACCCGAAGGTTTCAGGTTCAAGTCCTGACCCCGCCACTACTCAAAGGGGCTTTTGTTAGCCCCTTTTTAGTTTGTATAATCTCTTTCTGGTTGAATATGCCTGTTGTTCGTTCAATTTCCGGACTTCGAGCTACAACGGATGATGGCTCTCTGAATGCTCAATTGATAAGTTCTTATGTAAAAGCATTTGCTAAATTACTTGATTTTGGTCGGATAGTTGTAGGTAGAGATGGTCGCCAAGGTAGCGAAGAGATTGAAAAATTAGTGCTGTCAGAATTATCCAATATAGGTTGTGAAGTCGTCTCGCTTGGAATTGTCCCAACTCCCACAGTTCAGCTCTATTCTGAATTACCTGAATTTTCAGGCGGTATTGCAATTACAGCATCTCACAACCCACAAAATTGGAACGGTTTGAAGTTTATTAATTCTAACGGTATTTTTCTTGATGAACAAGAAAACCATCAATTATGGAAAATTGTTGATAGTAACGAAATAGTTCACAGTCGTTTTTCTGGAAAAATTATAACTGAAGATAATGCAATTGATTTTGCTATCAACAAAATTCTTGATATTAATATTGTACAATCTAAAATTCAAGAAATTAGAAAGAAAGAATTCAAAATAGCCATTGATGCAGTTAATGCAAGTGGTGCAATTGCTGTCCCAAAATTATTGAAAAAGTTCAATTGCGAAACTTTTGAACTTTTTTGCGATAGTTCAGGTATTTTCCCGCACGAACCCGAGCCACTTCCGAAAAACTTAACTCAGCTTGCTGAATTTGTTAAATTAAACAAATGTGATTTGGGAGTTGCTGTCGATCCAGATGCAGATAGACTTGTTCTTGTTGATAATCAAGGGAACTGTATTAATGAAGAATTTACAATTGCTCTCGCAATTGATGCAGTCCTGCGAAATTCAAATAGAGAAAATAATTCTGTCGTCGTTAATCTTTCTTCTTCAAGTATCAGTCAATGGATTTGTAATCAATACGGTGCAAACCTTTACCGTTCACCAGTTGGCGAAATTAATGTTGTAAAAAAAATGAAAGAGACCTCTTCAATAATTGGTGGGGAAGGCAGCGGTGGAGTGATACTTCCCCAGTGTCATTACGGAAGAGATTCACTTGTCGGTTTAGCTTTGGTTTTAATTGAAATTACTGACAAAAACCAGAGTATTTCGGAAATTGTTTCTTCTTTCCCAACACTTTATATGAAAAAAGAAAAATTTGTTTTTGCAGGTGATTTTTCATCATTGGTCTATAAATTCAAGCAAGTATTTAGCCAAGGTGTATTCGACGAGCAAGATGGTTTACGCATAGATTTTCCAAACAGCAGTTGGCTTCAAATTAGGAAATCAAACACTGAACCAATAATTCGCATTATTGCAGAGTCGATAAGCGATAGTCAAACAAATGAATTAATTGCAGCCGCAAAACAATTACTGTAATTGTTACTTTGTGGCTATGTTGGTTTTGGGTATTGTTACAAGCGCATTATCGATTAATCTTGTTGTTCCAAGATAGCAAGCTATTAATAGTACTATATGGTCGCCTGCAAGAAACACATCAGGTTCATCCAAATTTTCAGCTAATGCCGCACAAGCATAATCTATTTTGATTTCTGGAACGCTTCGCAACCTTTTGTGCATTATTGCATTTATTACTTTTCTTTCGCGGCAACCTCCTTCAATTGCTTTTATACCATCTTCGAGTGCATTGAAAAGCACATTTGCTTTCGCTCTTAACTCTGGAGTTAAATACGTGTTTCTCGAACTCATAGCAAGTCCGTCAGTTTCGCGAACTGTTGGTGCAATTACTATCTTAATGTCGAAATTCAGGTCCCGCACTAATTGTTTAATAACAAGTGTTTGTTGATAGTCTTTTTGCCCAAAAACTGCCACATCTGGTTTGACAGCATTAAACAACTTTGCAACTACTAATGCTACGCCATCAAAATGTCCGGGGCGACATTCTCCTTCGAATTTACTTGTTATATTATGTATTTCAACGGAAGTAGAAAATCCAATTGGATACATTTCTATAATATCAGGAGCGAAAATCAAATCGCAACCTGCATTTTCAGCAAGCTTATAATCTCTGTCGGGGTCTCTCGGATATTTTTCAAAATCTTCATTCGGTCCGAATTGCTTTGGATTTACAAATAATGTCATCACAACATAATCACTAATTTCTTTGGCTTTTCTGATTAAATTTAAATGTCCTTCGTGCAAATAGCCCATCGTAGGAACACAGCCTATTACAGCACCTTTACTTGTTAATTTTTTCGATAAATTCTGCATTTCCTTAATTGTTCGAATTATTTCCATTTTCCCCTCTTCAGATTTATGTTGCTGAAAATATACTCTATTGTTTATTTTATCGTTAATACTATCAATGCTTAACAAATTTAATAAAATAATATTAGAACGATAAATTTTATTTGAAAAATGGAAAAATTCGAAATAATAAAAGAAAAAATTGATTTGCTCGGAGACAAACTTTCCAATTTGCCTTCCAAGCCAGGTATTTATCAGTTTAAAGACAAAAACGGTAAGGTTATCTATGTTGGCAAATCAAAAAATCTTAGAAATCGTGTTCGTTCTTACTTTCAAACTGGCAAGCCTCAAGATGCTAAAACAAACGCTATGATTCGCCATATTTTCGATTTCGAAATTATTATTGTCGATTCAGAAATTGAAGCATTTCTTCTCGAAGATAATTTAATAAAATCTCTAAAACCTAAATATAACATAATGCTACGAGATGATAAATCTTATCCTTACGTTCGTGTTACAAACGAGGAATTCCCTCGAATATTCCCGACAAGAAAACTTATTAAAGACGGCTCCAAATATTTTGGACCATTCACTGATGTACGTAGCATAAAGCAATTAATTCGTTCTATTCGAACTATTTTCCAATTACGAAGTTGCGATTTAAAACTAACAGAAAATGCAATTTCTCGCGGAAAATTTAAAGTATGTTTGGATTATCATATTCATAAATGTCAAGGTCCCTGCGAGGGGCACATATCTCGCAATGATTACATAAATAATGTTCAATCGGCAATTCATGTGCTTTCCGGTAAAACTCGTGAAATTGAGAAAATTCTTGAAGATGAAATGTACCTACTGTCAGAAAAAATGGAATTCGAAAAAGCAGCTGTTGTAAGAAACAAACTTCAGGCTTTACGAGATTTTTCCTCACGTCAGAAAGTTGTTTTTACAGATTTTATCGATAGAGATATTTTCGGTTTCGCAAAAAATGATAGCTATGCTTGTTCAATTGTGCTTAAAGTTCGTGAAGGTAAGTTACTCGGAAAAAGACATTATATTATTAAAAATGCTGAATTATACTCAGAGGATGAAATTATTGCAAAAACTATAGAAAAATGGTATCTGGAAACAGACTTTATTCCTGCAGAATTGCTCGTTCCTTGCGAATTCGATCAACTCGAATATATTACTGATTGGCTCGGAAAACGACGTGGTAAAACTCTTTCAATTCAAATCCCAAAAATTGGAGAAAAGAAAAAAATCATTGATATGGCAAATGCAAATGCCAATTTTATTCTAAATGAATACCTTCTTGCTCTTTCGAAACGTGAACAAAATGTTGTTCGCAGTGTACTTTCTCTTCAGAGAGACCTGCAACTTAATAAGCCACCTATCAGAATGGAATGCTTTGACAACTCGCATCTTCAAGGAACAAATTTAGTGTCTTCACTCGTCGTTTTTGAAAATGCTAAACCCAAGAAATCTGATTATCGCAAATTTATTATCAATACTGTCGCGGGTAATGATGATTTTGCCTCTATGCGTGAGGTAATTGAACGACGTTATAGTAGATTAATCAAGGAAAATCAAAAATTACCAGACTTGATCATTATCGATGGAGGAAGAGGGCAACTCTCTGCAGCAGTGGAAGTATTGACAAAACTAAATTTGTTAGATAAAATCCCTGTTATCGGTTTGGCAAAAAGACTGGAAGAAATTTTTCTACCGGGCAAAAAAGATTCAATTCTTTTGCCAAAATCATCAAGTAGCCTTAAGCTTCTTCAACAAATAAGAGACGAGGCTCACCGTTTTGCAATTTCGTTCCATCGCCAGCTTCGAGAGAAAAATATGTTGCACACACAGCTCACAGAAATTCCATTTATTGGAAAAACAACTGCCGTCAAGTTGTTGAAAATTTTTGGTTCAGTCGAAAAAATTTCAGTTGCTTCTTTTGATGAACTTACAAAACATATTAACAAACGACAAGCAGAATCTATCATTAATTATTTCGAAAAAAGTCGTTAAAAAGCATTTGCTAAATGTTGTTCAATTTGAAAATTATTTAAATTGATTATCAAAACATCGAATCTGCATTCCTTGTTCTCAATTTTATTTAAGTATAAATAACCTTCTGCTGCTCGTCTAAAATTCGCTTGTTTCTTTGAATTTATAGAAAAAAGTGGATCACCGAATTTTTCGTAGTTATATCTTGCTTTTACTTCAAAAAAAATGAGTACGTTATCTTTTTCAGCAATAATGTCAATCTCTCCATATCTGCCAAAATGAAAATTCCGCTTTTTAATTGAAAAGCCTCTATTTATTAAATAATCGACAGCAATATCTTCACCTTTATTTCCTTTTGTCCTGTTATTCATAATCTCTTTATCTAATTACTAAAAATGGTATCGTTTCAATTGAACTGTCATAATGAATAACAGCAAAATATAAGCCATTGCCAAAATCCTTCGCATCAAAACTTATATTTATCGCTGAATTAATAACATTCCCGTCAAATAGCTCAACTATCTTATGCGAAAAGCTATCATATATTTCAACTTGCACTCTCTTGCTATTTTCAATAAATGGAATTTGGATCACTCCGCTGTTGATTATTGGATTTGGTAAAATCTGAACTCTGTTAGCTGATTTACTAACTGAAAAGGAAACTTCTATATCGCATTTTGAAGATAACGAAAAATTAAGCTTCTTGCTTAATCCTTCTACTGGTATTTTCGTAATTATGCAATTATAGTCTATTATCAAGGTATCTTGATATTTTTTATTTGCTTCGACTGGATTGAAACATATTTGAATTTTCCTTGTTTCTTTTGGCTTGATTTTCAAAGGTTTCTGGCTGGGAGGAATTGAAAAAGATATATTCTCATTCATATGAAAATCACCCAAAACTAAATCATTATTTCCATAATTATAAAATTCGATGTTTTTGCATACCAAGTCCCCAATCCCAGTCGTATCGAAGAATAAAGAAGCTCCATTTTCTATATATTGGCTCGAAATTGTATATCCTGGAATTATTTTTTCTAAAACGCTTTGCATTTCATTTTTATCAACTACTGTTATGCGAAATTCGGCATCTTCTCTTGTGTTAAGAACGTTTATATATAGTTTTGCGATCTTATTGTCTATAAAATCATATTTTATATCGCAATTAATTTGTTTTTCAATAATAATATCCTTTATTCCAGTGTCGAAAGCTCTATTTTCAAGCAAATTATATTCAAAAGAATTATTGCAACTTTCTTCTACTAATAATATTTGTGGTGCGAGAGTGTCGCTAATAATTGTAGCAATTAATTGCATCGCCTCGTATTTACCGCAAGAATTCTCAAGAATAAGTGTATCAATAATTGTTGTATCTTTATCGTAGTAGTTACAAAATTCTAATGTCATTGAATCCTTCGCACTTATTGTATAATTCGAGGCTAAATTTGATTGAAAGGAATTATTTTTTAGATATGCTCTATCGATTTCTATATCAAATTTACCATAATTGAATAATTTCAAATCAAAGCATATGTTTGTTTTAGAAGCTGAGTTTATGACCTTTACTGGAATTTCATCAGAATACTTATCAATTGTTGAAATTGTAAAGCCACCTATTTCAAATGTTTTTTCTGTCTTTTGCCCAAGTGCATCTTCTGCAATAATTGTGAAACTACCATCTTGATAAATATTTACTAATTCTGCATTGAAACTAACAGATGGTACAACTTCTGAAAATTCATCTATTGATAATCGGACGTTTTCTTGTTTGCTTGCATAAACTTTTTTAATCTTAGAATCAGTTAAATTTGAATCAGAAGCTGCACCTTTAGCTTTATAACATTCCATTTCTGCAACTATTTCTGGAGGCATAACATCAAGAATAGCCATTCCCATACCACCAAGATAACCATACGAGTTCGCATCTCCATATCCATACACATATACAGCAAATTTTCCTTCGGAGTTCAATGAATTTACGCCATCTGCAACCCGAATATTTGCCCAATAATATTG
>JAOAGZ010000056.1 GCA_026415495.1 Eximiradius proteiniborus
AGAATCCTGGTATGATGATATCATTTTACTTATAGATGAAAAATATGTTTCAATTATTAAGGAACCAAAACAAAAAACAATTGAAAAAGAATTGAATATTAATCTTTCCTATATAGTTGAAGGATTAAATAAATTTATTGAAAGCAATTCTGGTATTATAATATTAAATAAAGCTATTTTATCTCAGCAATTGCCTAAAATAAATGAAATAAATGACAAAAGATTAACCTTGAAAAAAGGTTCAAAAATAGATTATGTTACTTTCACACAAAATTTGTTACTTAATGGTTTTCAAAAGGAAACATTTGTTTCGCAGCATGGAGAAGTATCAATCAGGGGAAACATTATTGATATTTTCCCAATTGGATTTGAAAATCCAATCAGAATTGAAATTTGGGATGATGAAATTGAAAATATTAGAGAATTTGAACCTATTTCTCAACGTAGTATAAAAAATCTAAGCGAAGTTACTTTTATTAATAATACTTTCGATGCTTCAAATAACTTTTATGGTAACATTTTTGAGTATTTTGACAAAAATACAATAATAGTGTTTGATTATATAGAAATTGACGAACAATTAATCAATAAATTCTCATCTTATAATTCAATTGTATTAAATCCTTTAGGTAATGCAGATATTAACATAAACATAAATCCACAGCCGAATTATTACTCTCAAATTGCTAAGTTTAAAGAAGAATTAATAAATCTTGCTAATCAGAAATATGATATAATAATTGCCGCAAACGGAGAAATTCACTTAAAAAGATTAAAAGAATTGCTAGAATTATCAATTAATGACGATATTGTATTCGACAATTTGCAAAAAAATATCATCTGGCAAAATTATTCACTATCTTCAGGCTTTATTATTGAGGAAGAGCAATTTGCATATTTTACTGAACATCAAATTTTTAATCGCCAACGAGTAGCTCCCTCTAAAAGATCTAAAAAGCATCAAGGCATTACTCTAAAAGAATTACGACAACTTCAAATAGGAGATTATATTGTTCACGAAGATAAAGGTATTGGTAAGTTTGATGGATTTCAAACAATTGAGATTGGAGGAAACAAACAAGACGCAATAAGAATTATTTTTGCTGACGGAGATTTGTTATATGTTCATCTTAACTATATTCACAAAATACAAAAATATACCTCAAGCGAAGGTGTTGTCCCAAAACTCACAAAATTAGGTTCATCTGAATGGACACGTAAAAAAAGCAGAATAAAGTCTAGACTTAAAGATATTGCAAGAGATTTAATTAAACTATACGCAGAAAGAAAAAGCAGTGAAGGATTCGCATTCCCGGCTGATGATATTTGGCAACAAGAATTTGAAGCATCTTTTTATTTTGAGGATACGCCTGATCAAGCATCTGCAACTGCTGCAGTTAAAAAAGATATGGAAAACAGTTATCCAATGGATAGATTAATATGCGGAGATGTTGGTTTTGGAAAAACAGAAATAGCTATTCGTGCCGCCTTCAAAGCAGCAAATGCTGGTAAGCAAGTAGCCGTTCTTGTCCCCACTACAATTCTTGCTGAGCAACATTTTCAAACATTTTCCGACAGGATCTCGAGGTATCCTATTAAAATTGATGTATTATCTCGATTTAAATCCAAGAGCGAGCAAAAGATAATCATTGAGAATCTTGCAAAAGGTAAGATAGATATTATTATTGGAACTCATAGACTACTTAGCAAAGATGTGAAATTTAATAATTTAGGGCTTCTTATTATCGACGAAGAACACAGATTTGGAGTAGCTGCAAAAGAAAAATTGAGACAGTTAAAAGTGAATATTGATACTCTTACGATGACTGCAACTCCTATACCCAGAACACTGAATTTCTCGTTACTCGGGGCTAGGGATTTAAGCATAATTGAAACACCTCCAAGAAATCGTTTACCAATAGAAACTGAGATAGTAGAATTTAACCTTGAATTTTTGTCAAAAATTATTATAGATGAAGTAAATAGAAGCGGGCAGGTTTTCTTTGTTAATGATAAAATTGAAGGAATTGATAAGTTGGCAGCAGATCTTTCTATGTTATTGCCTAATATGAAATATGGAATTGTACACGGGCAAATGCCAACAAATGAAGTAGAAACAGTAATGAAAAAATTTTTAGAGAGAAAATTTAGTGTTTTATTTGCTACTAAAATAATTGAGGCAGGAATTGATATTCCTAACGCAAATACAATGATTATTAATAATGCTCATAATTTTGGATTGGCTGAACTTTATCAACTTCGTGGGCGTGTAGGTCGCTCAAATACTCAGGCATACTGCTTTCTTGTAGTCCCTAACTTTAAAATACTAAAGAAACAATCCATTCAGCGACTTCAAGCAATTGAAGAATTTACTGAATTAGGAAGTGGCTTACGTCTTGCAATGCGAGACCTTGAAATTCGAGGTGCAGGCAATCTTTTAGGTGCAGAGCAAAGTGGATTTATTGTTGATATTGGATATGAATTATACCAAAAAATATTAGATGAAGCCGTTTATGAGTTAAGAACCCAAGAATATCCCGAACTATTTCAAGACATTCAACATTTTCCCAAATCGCTGGATAAAGAAATTACAATTGAAATCGATAGAGATGCTTTCTTTCCTGAATATTATATTGAAAATTCGACTGACAGATTTAATTATTACAAATTACTTTATAATTGTAAAACAAATAAGGAACTTGATGAACTGACTAAAGAAATCATTGATAAATATGGAAAACTACCGGAAGAAGCAAAAAGTTTAATTTTTGCTGTTCGATTAAGAATTGCTTCACTAAATACTGGTTTTAATAAGATAACATTGAAAAATAAGAAATTAATTGCTGAATTTCCCGATACCTCTGATGAATATTATTATAATAACATTTTCTTGCATCTTGTAGAATTTGTAAATACTATGAATAATATAAATTTAAAGCAAACAAAAACGAAATTACATCTTGAAGCACATTTGAAAAGTGATGCTGATGCTATAGAGTTATTATGGAAAATCAAAAAATCAATTGAGTTATTTTTACAATAATTTTTATACTTATCGTTTTTTTAAAAAAAATTTCGTTTCAAATTGAGCAAAATCATCAAAATACTTCGAATATCTCCACTCATTGCTTTCAGGAAGATTTTTCAAAAATCTATTAATCATCTTTTAACACCAATAATTTCTTATTTAAACAAAAGGAAAGCAACATACTTATCGGCTCCTGAATGGTTTAAAAGCATTCATTATCATACAATTCCATTGCCTCCGATTGAAATAATAAATCACTTTTCTGAACAAATAAAAGCTGTTGCAGCACTTGTTTCAGAAAACAAATTCGACTTACTTGGAAGTGGAATTAAAACAGTTCGTATAGAACAGAAAAAGCATAATAATATTAAAGAAGAATTTCAACCGGAAATCATTGAATTAATAGAATCTTTTCCCAACAAGGAAAATAGGAAAACTGCTTTATCATTATTAGACCAAATTGATAAAGAACATAAGTTTATTGACTGGCAATCTGATTTCAAAAGCAATTATCATTGGAATATATCCAGTGTCTCAAGTAAAATTAAATATGGTAATGTCAAAGGCGCTGATATTAAAGTTCCTTGGGAACTTGGACGTATGCAGTATTTAATTACTTTATCGTACGCATATTATCTATTTACGCATTTTGGGAACAAAGAACGAGCTACACATTACGAAAGTGTTTTCAAGAATATTATCTTAGATTTCCGAATTTCGAATCCGCCCAAATTTGGTGTGCAATGGATTTCTCCGATGGACGCCGCAATAAGAGCTGTAAATATAATAGTTGCATATAGCTTTTTTAAGCAAGCAGGAGCAAAATTTGATGAATTTTTCGAGAAAACACTTTTAGATACATTATTTGAACATATTGAATTTGTAAGAAAAAATCCTGAATGGAATTCTGGATTGCGCGGCAATCATTATCTTGCTTGCATTTCTTCGCTTTTGATTATTTCTACATATTTGCCGACCAACAATTATAGTCAGAAACTATTTGTCAATTCATTCAACAAACTAATAAAAGAAATTTTTTATCAATTTTACGATGATGGAGGGAATTTCGAAGGATCGATGCCATACCATAGATTTTGTTCAGAAATGGTATTCTACTCATTATTCTCTGCTCTCAGTATTTCTAAATCAAGATTCGAACTTTTTCACAAATTAAGAAGTAAATATATTAAGTTAATAGACGAGCAGATAGTTATTAGCAATAAGTTACTTTCTCAACTATTTCGAATTTTTGAATTTTTGTTGTTCAATACCACAAAAAGTCATTATGTCCCACAATTCGGAGATAATGATGGAGGTTATTTTATTCATCTGACACCTTTATATGTGAAATATTTACCAAAGAAAGTTAATACAATGGATTTCTTGTTTCATAGCGCAAATAATCCTTGGAATAGTATGAGTTTCTTTGCCGGCTTTTTTTATGACTCAATAAAAAGTAAAATGTATGAAAGATATAATGAATATTATGTTGGGAAAATTTTAAGAGACAAATCAAATATTGTATATAATATCAATTCAATTGATGATATTATTGTTTCAATTAATAAGTATACAGAAAACAAAAATTCAAATGAAATATATAAAGGTAAATTATTCGAAAAATCTGGTATTTGCTCTGTTTGGGACAAAAAATATCATTTAGTATTCTCAGTTGGAAAACTTGGACAAAAAGGCAAAGGTGGTCATAATCATAGTGATTGTTTATCGTTTGAACTATTCGTTGATAATTTACCTATTATTGTTAATGCAGGTACATATTGCTACACTCCTTTCCCTAAAATAAGAAATCGATATCGCTCAATTTGTTCTCATAATACAATTTTATACGATGGTTTCGAACAAAATATTTTTTCTGAAAAATCCAAAGATGATTTATTTTGGATAGAAAAGCACCTTGCAAAAGGAAAAATAATCAAATTTTCTGATAAATCAATAATTGCCGAGCATTATGCTTTCAGATATCCTTGCAGAAGAATAATTACTTTTGAAGATGAAATTATTGAGTTTAACGACTATTGTAAGCAAGAAGGAAACAAAAAAATTCTATTACATCTGTTTCCAGGTGTTGAAATTGTCAATAAGGAAGAATATGTTATTTGCGATTATCGGTACATTCGAATTAAAATCTATGGAGAAGCTTTAAATTTTTCTACACAACACTACCAATATTCTCTCAACTATGGATTGCTTCAAAATGCAGAGTGTCTGATAATATCTTCTGAAAATGAAAATGTTAATTGGAAAATCAAAATTTATTAAGCAAATCCCCACTTTTCAGCATATGAATGAATATTGAATTTTCTAACTAATCCTTTATCATTCATATATCTAATTTTACCAAATATAGGTCTTTCTTGCCAAGGTCTATCGTGAACTCCTCCAATCGACCAAGCAACACCAGTGTAACCATTTGGGTCTCTCCCATCAATAGAATACTTATCGTTTAAATAAATAGCAATTTGCTGAGCTTCCTCAGGACTATTTGTCCATTCAAGAATTTTTTTACACCAATACATACGCATATAACCATGCATTTTACCGGTTGTAAGCATTTCCTTTTGAGCAGCGTTCCAATATACATCGTGTGTCTTGGCAGTTTCAAATTCTTCAATTGAATAAATATGGTCTCTTTTATCTGTCCGATGTTTGTTTAGTGTAGCTTTAGCCCATTCCGGAAAACCATCAAAATTATCGTAATTTGGGTTGAATAAACAAAAATTATCAGAAAGCTCACGCCTTACGAGCAGTTCTTCGATAAATTCTTTCGAATGTTCTTCGATACCGTCTTTCGACAAAACTTCAAGAAGAATCCTTTGTGCAGAAATATGTCCAAAATGCAAGTAAGGCGATAGATTTGATTGATAGTTCATAGATGGGTCGTTTCGTTTTTCAGAATAATGCATTAACTTATTTTCAATAAAATAATTTAATACATTAATTGCTTCGTTTGCTCCGGGTTTAAATGTAACTGGATTTATATAGTCAATTCGTTTTAGATAATTATCAATATTTTGAAAATAGTCAATTTTATTAATATTTCCGTTTTGAAGATAATATTCAATTTTGGGAAATTCCTCGAGAAATTCTTGAAGCAACTTATGTAGCTTAGGGCGTATTGTGTAAGCAGAAAATTCTTGTTTATCAGTAACGTAAAACGCTGGAACAATGTTGTGAGCATCTACTTCAAAGAAAGCACAATCGGCAACATTCGCAATTTCTTTCTTCCATAACTGCTTTATTTTTATTGGGTCAAAATCATTAACAATTGCCGCGACTTGATTAAGATTAAGATATTCCTTTAATTTTTCGATCGGATTACCAATTAATAATTCAAAAAAGATGTTCAATTCATACAATTTAACTTGAACTTGTTTTAGTCCTTCCAGCATAAATGAGAAACTTCTATAATTAGCTAATGGATAAGTAAAATCAAGCGTAAAAATTACTTTTAATTTTCTGCCATTTTCATTAGCTAATTTATATGCATAAACCAATGCCCAATTATCTTCAACTCTCTGGTCTCTACTCATCCAATATATTATTTCACCATTAACTATAGGCTTGGTATTTAACTTTCTAATTCTCTTTAAGTTCATTTTCTATTTTTTCTAATTAACAAATTCAATTACAATAACTGAAGAAATTTAATGATTTTTATTATATAATTTTGATTAGTTATTACTATTTTGTAATTTAGTTATTCCTAATTGTGGAATTATTTTATATTTATGGCAAAAGTAAGTTTGATAGAAGCACCAGCAGAAAGAAATCTGAAAGTAATTGATGTTCAAGCTGGCAAAGATATTCGCCAACATTTAGCAATATTGGGTATACATATTAATGATATTATCATTAAACAAAATTGGGCAAAGTGGGGACCAGTATTAATATTAAACAAATCCAACGGTAATTCTAAAGTTGCCATTGGAAGAGGCTTAGCTGATAAAATTTTTGTAGAGTTTTAGAATGAACAAAGTTTATAAAGCAGTACTTATCGGACAACCTAACTCTGGGAAAAGCACACTCTTTAAAGTTCTATCTGATATTAAAGTCGTTAGTTCTGGACCCACAGTCGAAGTAAATTCAACAGATGTAAATCTATATGGCGATACATTAAGATTAATAGATTTACCCGGGCTTTTTTCGTTAAATTATATTCACCCTGCAGAAGAAATTACTGTTAAGTTTTTGCTTCATCAGAAAATTGATCTTATAATAAACGTCGTTGATGCTTCTATGCTCACAAGAAGCTTAGAACTCACAATTGAGCTTCTCGAACTTGGCATTCCTATGGTAGTCGTCTTGAATCTCGAAGATATTGCTAATAGCCAAGGACATACAATTAATTCCGAAAAACTTTCCAAACTATTGAACTTGCCGGTTGTTCCTACTCAAGCTTTATACGGTAAAGGTGCTAAAAATTTGTTGGATGAAATTTATAAGTTACTATCAAATCAAGCAAATTATAAACAAACTGTTTTTCGATACACTCATCACTTAGAAGAAGAGTTAAAAAAAGTTGAAAAAGAAATCAGAAATCATATTAATGGAAATGAAGTATCTTCGAGATTTTATGCAATAAAAGCAATTGAAAATCCGGACATATTATCAAAAACGATAACCGAACATGTCGAAAATATTCAAAAAGAAGTGCTGGAAGCATTGCAAAAAGAACACGGTATGGATGGTTTTGAATGCATTTCGTACGAAAGACACCACTTAGCTATGAAAATTTCTGAACAAGTATGCATAATACAACCAACAAGAAAAACACCTTTTCTTAACAAGATAGATAACTTACTTCTGCATCCAGTCTATGGATATTTTTTTCTTACTGTGTTTTTCTTTTTATATTTCTTTTTGATTTTTATTTTAGGTGAATTTTTATCCAGTTTAACTGAAGAACCACTCAGCTTAATCACTATTGAAGTTGAAAAATTACGGAATATCAATCTGTTATTATATATTTCTCTGCACGGTGCAGTTCAAGGATTCATTGGAATAGTTGGAATAGTGCTTCCGTATTTTATTCCACTTGTTCTATTAACATCAATTTTTGAGGAAACAGGTTATCTCTCGCGAGTTGCATTTTTAATTGATGGTCTGATGCATAAAATTGGCTTACACGGAAAATCAGTGGTACCGATTATTTTGGGATTTGGATGCTCAGTTCCTGCAATTTATGCGACCAGAATGATAGAAAACCCACGTGACAGAATGATTACCGCAGTACTTATTCCATTTGTGCCGTGTTCTGCAAGAATAGCAGTAATTTTTGCATTAGCAGCTGCATTTACTGGACCATTCTGGGCTGTTGTTGTTTTTGCCTATGTTCTTTTTATTCTGGCTTTGCACGGGAAAGTAATGTCAAAAATTCTCACAAAACCAACTGGCTTAATATTAGATATTCCAAGATTACAGCGTCCTTCTGTTCGAGGTTCGATGAGGACTACTTGGCTTAGAACAAAGGACTTTTTGAAAGAAGCGTCTATTTTTTTGCTTCTTGGTAGTATTGTGCTGAGTTGGTTGGAATACTTCCATTTTGCAGATTATTTAAATATTATATTTGAGCCGATATTAACTACAATTCTTGGGCTTCCAGAGCAACTCGGTTCAACATTAATTTTTGGTTTTTTGCGCAAAGAACTAATATTAGTAATGGCAAATCAGGCACTTGGAGTGAATTTTATTGGTGAGTTGCCGCTTAATATTATTCAGGTCGTTTCTTTTATTATTTTTGTTACATTTTATTTTCCTTGCTTAACAACATTCGTTGTTATTCTTAAAGAATTTGGAACAAAGGTAGTGATTTTTTCAGCAATTTTGAGCGTGATTGTTGCAACAATTTCTGCATATTTGTTTAAAATTGTCCTCGGATTTATCTTTATTGGGTTATAGGCTAATATTATTCAATAGTATTTATTTGAGCAAAAAATAATCGTTCTGAAACATATTAACAAACCATAGTTCGATATTATCTTATTACATAACAACAACTTATAAAGACCACGTTATTTATCCAATAATGTGGCATTTTCATTGCATTCAAACAAGAAAAATGCGATTGAAAATGAAAATTACTGGATATATATTAACAGCAATATTGATATTTCTATTAAATTGCAATCTGTACGCTCAGAGGCAGGAAGAAGTACCTGCAAAAAACACCATTGCTATACCTAAATTATCAGTAAATGTTGATATGGCTGACGGCAAGGATGATTTAGCTCTTACGCTTCAGATCCTTGTCGTAATGACAATATTGACGCTTGCACCGTCAATATTGGTTATGATGACTTCTTTTACTCGCATAATAGTTGTCTTTCATTTTTTACGACAAGCACTTGGCACTCAGACCCAGCCACCTAATCAATTGCTTACAAGTTTAGCTCTTTTTCTAACTTTTTTTGTTATGCAACCAGTGTTAAATGAGGCAAACCAAAAGGGATTGCAACCTTATCTGAGAGAGGAAATAAACCAGGAACAAGCTGTAAACAATATGATTCAGCCATTCAAGGAATTTATGCTAAAACACACTCGAGAAGAAGATCTTGGATTATTTATTAAGCTTAGCGGTGGAGATAAGCCAAACACAATTGAAGACGTCTCGATATGGGCAATTATCCCAGCTTATTCATTAAGTGAATTACGAATTGCTTTCCAAATCGGTTTTCTTATTTTTATACCTTTTTTAGTTCTTGATATGATAATTGCATCAACTTTAATGTCGCTTGGTATGTTTCTATTGCCGCCTCAATTAATTTCATTACCTGTTAAAGTCCTAATTTTTGTATTAGTTGATGGTTGGTATTTAGTAGTTGATTCTTTAATGAAAAGCATCATAAAGTGAGTATATAATGACAGACCAATTTGTTATCCATATTGTTCGTGAAGCCTTTTATCACGTTTTATTAATAGTGGGACCTCTATTAATTGTATCGTTAATTGTAGGATTAATTATATCAATTTTTCAGGCTGCTACATCAATTTCAGAACAGACTTTAACATTTGTGCCCAAAATACTATCAGTAGTATTATTAATCGTAATTTTATTACCTTTTATGCTCTCTACTTTAAAATCATTTGTGTTAGAGATATATTCGTGGATACCAAGGTTATAGATAAATGCTTGATGGAACAACTCTATCAATATTGACAGCAAAATTTTTAATTTCAATGTTAATCTTTATCAGGATTAGCGGAATTTTTATTACTGCTCAATTTTTCGGAAGCACAGGTATACCTGTCCATTTGAAATTTATGTTAGGAATAATCCTAACAGTTTCGGTGGCAGCACCATTTTGGAATGAACAACCGCAAATTGATTTTCATCTATGGAATTTAGTATTGCTTGTATTTAAAGAAATATTAGTTGGAATGATAATAGGTTTTTCAGCTAATATGGTTATGTGGGCTGCACGTTTTGCCGGTGGATTAATAGATTTTGAAATGGGATTTCAAGCAGCAGCAATTTTCGACCAAGAACAAGGAGCACCAACATTAGTTGGTGAATTTTATTTTTTAATTGCTATGATGATTTTTTTAATGATTAACGGACATCATTATGTGATAGAAACACTTTTCTTTAGTATTAAAGCTGTTCCTCTTACAACTTTTACTATTTCTGAGGCAACTGTTGTTGTCCTAATAAAATTTGTTTCATCAGTTCTTATGTTAGGTTTGAAAATTTCAGCACCAATTATTTTATCATTGTTTTGCACAAATTTAGTGCTTGCACTTTTGGCTCGAATGGCACCACAGACAAACATTTTTATGCTAAGCTTTCAAATTAAAATTGGTGTTGGATTGGTGATGCTTTTTCTTACCGTACCAATGGTAGTATTGGTAATAAAATATGCTATGTCGAGTATCCAACACGAATTAATGAATATGCTATTAACACTAAATCCTGAGAATGTTGTGAGATAAAGATGGCAGAAAACAAAGAAGGTCAAGAGAAAACCGAAGAACCAACTGGCAGGCGACTGGAAGAAGCAAGAAATCGTGGTCAGGTTGGTAAAAGTCAAGATGTAACAACCGCGGGTATGATTATCTTAGGTGGGTTGCTTCTATTCGCCTGGGGAAGCTCGATAATGAGTACATATAGAGGATTGATGATTAATGTTTTACATAATGTCGCCAACTATGAAATTACATATACAAACATAATAAGTAGTTTTTACAAATTTATTGTTTTGCTGGCATCACTTCTTTTACCACTAATGCTGACAATATACGTTGTTGCATTAATTGGAGAAATATCACAGGTCGGGTTAAAAATTGCAACAAAAAAATTTACAGAAGGTTTAAATTTCAAAAAAGTTTTCAATCCATTTGAGGGAATTGGTAAAATACTGTTTTCTACTAACTCTTTGGTAGAATTAGTAAAAAGTTTCATTAAATTATTTTTGCTTGGTGGATTAGCAATATATATAATATTAAATCATACAGAAGAGTTGATTACACTCTCAGAAAGACCTTTTTTTGATTTTGGCTCACTAATGGTAGATTTAAGTTTTGAATTAGTATGGAAAATTGGGGTATTGTTCCTGTTCATTGCTGCATTTGATTATATGTATCAGAAGTGGCGCTTTAAAAACGAAATGAAAATGACAAAGCAAGAAGTTAAAGACGAAATGCGTCAGAGCGAAGGCGACCAAATGGTTAAAGCAAGAATACGTTCTATAATGAGAAATCGCTTGCGAAAACTTATGCTAAAGAACGTTCCGAAGGCAGATGTTGTTATTACCAACCCTACGCATTTTGCTGTTGCATTAAGATATAAGTCGGGAGTTGATAATGCACCGAAAGTTGTCGCAAAAGGTGTTGATTATCTTGCATTGAAAATAAAAACAATTGCTTTGGAAAATGATGTGCCTGTTGTTGAAGAACCACCACTTGCACGACAATTGTATTTTATTTGCGAAATTGATCAAGAAATACCAGAACAATTATTCAAAGCGGTTGCTCAAATATTAGCCTACATTTACCATCTCAAGCAAAAAACTCCATTTTAGTATATTGCTTGAGCAATTTTTGCAATATTTGACGAGCGACCCATAGTATAAAAATGAATGCTCGGCACTTTTGCTTTGATTAACTCTTTTGCTTGCGCGATAGCCCATTCTATTCCGACTTGCTCAACTTCTTTGTTGGAATTACATTTTTCAACTTCTTTTGATAATTCAATTGGAATTTCAACGTAAAAGTTTTTGGGTAATATGCTTAGATGTCCTTTGACTGAAATTGGTTTTATTCCCGGTACAATTGGAACATCTATTCCATGTTTACGACACAATTCTAAATAATCAAAATAACGTTTGTTATCAAAAAACAATTGAGTAACTATGTAGCTTGCACCGCAATCTAATTTATGCTTCAATACTCTAATATCGGTCTCGAAATTTGGAGATTCCGGGTGCTTTTCGGGATAACCAGCTACACCAATAGAAAACTGAGTTGGTGTAGGATTAGCAATATCTTCATCTAAATATATCCCATTATTTAATTTTGAAATTTGATCAATTAATTCGCTTGCATAAGTGTGTCCACCCTTAGTTGGTATAAACGTTTTCAGATTTTTGTCTGGATCACCGCGAACAACCAATAAATTATGAATTCCTAAAAAATTCAGATCAATCAATGCATCTTCGGTTTCCTCTTTAGTGAAACCTGAACAAATTAAATGCGGAACAACTTCAATGTTATATTTATGCTTTATAGCAGCAGATATTCCCACTGTTCCAGGGCGTTTACGAATCAGGCGTTCCTCGAGCAAACCGTCATTACGTTTTTTATAGACAACCTCTTCCCTATGATATGTAACATTAATATATGCTGGATTAAATTCGAGAAGTGGCTCGATAGCATCGTATATTTCTTGAATACTTTTCCCCTTCAATGGTGGCAAAAGTTCAAAGGAAAAAAGTGTTCTTTTAGTATTTTTTAATAAGTCAGCAACTATCATAAGCTTAAATTTATAGTATCCAATAAATATTTTCTTGCATTTTCAACACTAATGTTCTTCTTTTTAGCATACAACTCTATTTGTTCAGTACCTACAGAAAAAACTTTAAAATAATGTGATTTCGGATGTGCAAAAACATAAGCACAAACAGAAGCGGCAGGATACATCATAAATGTATCGGTCAGCTGAACACCTATTTTCTGTACATTAAGCAATTCGAAAATAATTTGCTTTTCAGAATGGTCCGGGCAAGCTGGATAACCTGGTGCTGGTCGAATGCCCCGATATTTTTCTTTAAATAATTCAGAAATTGATAATTTTTCGTCAGGTGAAAATCCCCAAATCTTTGTTCTGATTTCTTTGTGCAAATATTCCGCAAAAGCTTCGGCAAATCTATCTGCAAGAATTTTGATCATTGTATAATTGTAATCATCTCCTTGATTCTTGAACTGATCGGCAAATTCATCAGAGCCAATTCCACCAGTTACCACAAATAATCCTATATAATCTTCTATGCCTGTTTCTTTTGGTGCAATAAAATCAGCTAAACACAAATTATTCTCACCGTCTTTTCGTTTGCTACAATCTCTTAAAAAGCACAATTTTCTAATTCCATTATCAAAATATATCTCCACATCTTCATCAACAGAATTTGCTTTAAAAATACCGTATGCAGCATTTGCAATAAGCTTTTTCTTATGAATTATTTCATCTAATAATAAATTTGCATCATTGAACAACCGAAAAGCTTCTTTTCCTTTCTCATTGTCTTGAAATATATCCGGATATTTTTTATTTATTCCCCATTGATAAAAAAAGAAAGTCCAGTCAATATAGTCTTTTAAAACTGCTAAATCCATATTGAAAATATAATTTATTCCAAAATAATTTGGTCGAACAATATCGGCTTCTTCTTGTTTCCAGATAAACTTGTTACTTCTTGCCTCTGTTAATGAAATGGAATTATTCTTTAAATCATTTTCTTGGAAATATTTACTTCTCAATTCTTCATATTCTTTTTTGATTTTGAATATTAATTCATTTCTTTTGTTTTTATCCAAAAGTTCTGCAACGACAGGAACACTTAAAGACGCGTCTTTAACGTAAATAACAGCACCAGAATATTTTGGATCGATCTTAATTGCAGTGTGAAGTTTTGATGTTGTTGCCCCACCGATAAGTAAAGGAATTGTAAAATTGTGTTTTTGCATTTCTTCAGCAACGTTTACCATTTCATCAAGGGACGGTGTAATTAATCCACTTAACCCAATAATATCAACATTATGTTTTTTTGCTTCATACAAAATCTTCTCAACAGGTGTCATTATTCCAAGGTCAATTACTTCATAGTTATTACAAGAAAGCACCACACCAACAATATTTTTTCCGATGTCGTGAACGTCGCCCTTAACAGTTGCTAATAATATTTTTCCGGCTTTTGTTGCAACTCCATCTTTTTTATTCTGTTCAATAATAATTGGTTCAAGCAAGCTGACGGCTTTCTTCATTACTCTTGCTGATTTCATTACTTGTGGTAAAAACATTTTGCCCTGCCCAAATAAATCTCCAACCCTGTCCATTCCTTTCATCAGTGGTCCTTCAATTATTTTTAAGGCAAAGTGATATAATTCGAGTGCTTCATTGATGTCTTCATCAATAAATTCACTGATTCCATTCACTAATGCATATTCAAGACGCTTATCAACAGAATAATTTCTCCATTCATCTATTTTAAGCTTATTGGTTTGTTGTTGCTCAACCCTTGATGAATAATCAAGCAGTCTCTCAGTGGCATATTCCACGCGATTTAATATTAACTCTTCGCAAAGAATCCTTAATTCATTATCAATTTCGTCGTAAATAGGC
>JAOAGZ010000057.1 GCA_026415495.1 Eximiradius proteiniborus
TTGTAGGAGTATTAGCCGGACTAATACCAGCAATGCGAGCAGCAAATTTAGATCCAATCGAAGCATTGCGATATGAATAACATTGAATAACAATCTAAATTAATAATCCGTTCAAAAAACAAAAAAGAGGCTGAGAATGAACAGCCTCTTTTACTTTAGAAAAGGATTATTACGATTATCTATGAATACCGCGTGAAGAGTTTCGGATAAAGTCAATGCAATACTGGACATCGTCTGAAAATTGCGGATGATTTTTTATAAATTCTTCTATTCCCTGTTTATTATTAAAACCGGAAAACAGCACAGTATCGTAAAAAGTTTGAAGTTCGTTAATAACGTCTTCCGAAAAACCTCTTCGACGCAAACCAATTTTGTTTACTTTTTCAACACGCGGTGGATTTCGTCCTATAAGCACAAACGGAGGAACATCCATAACAACTTTGATATCGGCACCGACCATAGCGTGTTTGCCAACGGTTACAAATTGATGGATTTTAGCAAATGCACCCAAAATAACGAAATCTTCGAGATGCACGTGCCCGGCAATCTGAGCAACGTTGGACATAATAACGTTATCGCCAACGACACAATCGTGAGCAACGTGGCAATAAGCCATAATTAAGCAATTAGACCCAACAGAAGTTTTACCAGTGGAAGATGTTCCACGGTGAATAGTTGCGAACTCGTGAATTACAGTATTATCACCAATAATTGTTAGAGTATCTTCACCGGCGTATTTCAAATCCTGTGGTTCTGTTCCAACGATAGAGTAAGGAAAAAGCCTGCAATTACTACCGATTGTAGTTCTACCATCGACGTAAGCACCAGCCATAAGGACAGAGCCGTCACCGATAGTAACTTTATCGCCAACGAAGCAATTTTGGTGAACAATTACGTTTTCGCCTAATTGAGCATTAGGTGAAACAACAGCTGAGGGATGAATCTGTACTGCCATATATTACCTATCAACAATTGCTGCTTGAAATTCTGCTTCTGCAACGGGAGTGCCGTCTACATAAGCAACACCTTTAAACATAAGAGTGTTCAGTTTTTTGTGAACAAGTTCAACTTCCATAACTAATTGATCGCCTGGAAGAACCGGCTTTTTGAAACGAGCGTTTTTAATTCCCATAAAGAAGAGCAATTTATTACCAACTTCTTCCGGGGTAAGCTGACTCCAAACAATCAGACCACCAGTCTGGGCAAGAGCCTCGCAAATAAGCACGCCCGGCATAACTGGACGTTCGGGGAAGTGCCCGAGAAAGAAAGGCTCGTTAAATGTAATGTTTTTATATCCAATAATTTTAGTTTTATCTTCATTGAAATGAATAATTCTATCAATAAGTAAAAATGGGTAACGGTGAGGCATAATTTTGAGCAGACCATTGATGTCGAGAACAACATCCGGGGCTTTAGACGGATTTAGTCGCTCTAATTCAAGTTGCTTCAGATACTTTTTGCGAAGAAGCTTGGCAAATTCAAAATTGCTCGCGTGCCCCGGACGAGCAGCAAGAATTTGAGCTTTGATTGGAGCACCAACAAGAGTTAAATCGCCAATCATATCAAGTAATTTATGGCGAGCTGGCTCATTTTTAAAACGCAATGAAGAATTGTTAAGAATGCCACCGTTGACAAGTGAATCAGGAACATCTGAAACTTTGAATGTCTCTTTAACCCATTGTTTTTTATCTTCAGAAAGCTCGCAATCAATGATAACGATAGCACTATCAAGGCTACCACCTTTGATTAATCCGTTTTTATATAGCATTTCGACTTCAGTAAGGAAGCAAAAAGTGCGAGCCGGAGCGAATTCTGTTTCAAATTCTTGTTCTAAATTAAATAAGCCGGTGTGCTGACTACCTAATGCGGGATTGAAATAATCAACCATAACGGTTATACGATAGTCATCAAGCGGAAGAGCGACGATATCAACTTGTTTGGCTTCGTTTGTATATCGAACAGTATCATCAATAACGAGGTATTTTCTTTCAGCATCTTGCTCGACAATTCCAGCTTGTTTTAAAGCTTCAACATAAGGTAAAGAACTGCCATCAACAACAGGAGGTTCGTTGGCAGATAGTTCAATAATACAGTTGTCAATTCGCATACCAGCAAGAGCAGCAAGAACGTGTTCAACAGTATGAACACGGACATCATCAATACCAAGAGTAGTTCCACGGGAAAGGTCAACTACATAATCAACAAGAGCTGGAATTTCTACTCTTTTTTCTAAATCTGTTCGGATAAACTTATATCCATAATTTGCAGGTGCCGGCTTAAAGGTAATTGTCGAAGGGTTGCCTGTATGCAGACCAATACCGGAAAAAGATACTTCTTTTAAAATAGTTCTTTGTTTTTCCATTTAACTTATTACTTTAGTTTATACTAAAATTAACACAAAACATAAATTCAAAACTACAAATTATTTAGGTATAAAAAAAATAAAATAAAGCGAGTAGATTAGTTATATAGACATGATAAAAAGATAAAGATCCTGATGAGAGTTCAATTTGAGCTTTTTCTTCAGACGAAGACGGGCTTTTTGGACGCTCGAGGGAGCAACATTGAGGATACGGGCTATTTCTTTGGTAGTATAGTTCATACGAATATAAGCACAGTGACGAAGTTCGTTCTGAGTAAGATTTGGAAATTTTTTCTTCAAATTTGTGAAGAAATTTTTGTGGACAGCTTCGAAGTGCTTTTTAGTTATTTCCCAATCTCGTTCAGGTAAGAAATAAGAATTCAGTAGTTTATTAAGACGGCGGACATCCTCATCAGAAATATTATATTTTTTAGCAAGAAGTTTATGGCGCTTATTGAGTTCTTCGATTAGTTTGTTTTTTTCGTTTAGATAAACAGATTCCACTGCAAGTTTTCGCTGAATGGCGGAAAGCTCGGCTAATTCAGTATTATCAATAATAATTACCTGATAATAGTTTTTATCAAGGACATTAAAATAGGAAACAGTTGAGATTATATATTTAACTTTATTATTTTTTTCCAATCTAAATTTTACGGTAACATTTTCATCTTTCAATTTATAGTCTCTCATCAGTTCGATAAAATTGTGGAAATAATCATAGTCATCGGGGTATATATAATTCAATAGCTCGGTAATACTCAGTTCATCAATATCCTTAAATTCTAAAATATCTAAGGCTTTTGGATTTGCAAAAACAGGAACGAGGTTGTCAAAAACGATAATTCCGACAGGAGCATATTTTGCGAGCGTTCTATATTGTGCTTCGTTTTCAGCAATAATTCTTTCTTGTTCTTTTTTCTGAGTAATATTTTCAGCAATTTCTAAAATTCTGTGTAATTTGCCGTCTTTGTTGAAAATTGGAGATGCTTTGATTAGCCAATAAGTTCCGTTTTTGGTTTTACGGATAAATTCTTCGGGTTTTAATGTTTGTTTGACACGGAAAACAGAACAGTTTTCGCAAGGAGAATTATCATCTGACCAAATTTCGTAGCATTTGCGATAAAGCATCTCTTGAAGTGTAAGATTTGAGCCTTCAGTAGCACTTTTATTTGCCCATAGGATGTTGTAATCGAGGTCCTGAACGATCACAAAGTCGGTTTGGTAGTCAAGAATGGCTTCTTTTTCAATTTCAGCATTTTGCAGAGCAAATTCCTGCAATAGTTTTTCGGTGTTGTTTTCGAAAAAAAAGCAAAATAGCTTCTTCCCCATCAGGCTTATTGTTAAGCAAGAAACTTCGAGGTAAAAAGTTTCATTTTTCGGATTTTTATATTTAATATTAAGTTTATAGTTTTTATTATCAAATAAGGCTAAATTTAACTGCAAATTTGTTACACTCTCAAATGGTTTGCCTTTGCAAGAGTTATCACAAGCGAAAATTTCAGCAAAGGCAGAATTATATGCGACAATTTGGGAGTGTTCATCTAAAATACATTTGGCGTCAAGACTATTATTAAATATTTCTTCGTAGATATTCATTTGCAACAGAAAAGAAAACAACAATTATAAATTTACAATTAATTTAAAATTTATCATAATTAAAATCAACAAAAGAACGCTAATTTTTTTTGATTTGTCAATATTTTTAATTAATTTTCATTGAATGAATGTATTTTTATTGTGTTATAATAACAAAGCAAAAGATGGAGCAGTTATACGAATTTCCAGATGAGTACGATGAGCAAGGTCCTTTTGGAGGAGACGAGAATAAAGATTTAGAATTATTTTTAGAGAAAGTAACAGAAACAGACAAGACATTAAACATTGAACAAATAACGAAGGCATATTGGTTCTGCGTCAATTATCATCGAGGAATAAAGCGAAAGAGTGGATATCCATATTACACACATCCACTCAATGTAACATTAATTTTGATTAAAGAATTAGGTATTTTCGACGAGCAATCTATTGTTGCCTCATTGTTGCACGATGTAATTGAAGATGTTGCATCAGTTACAAAAGGTATTATTGCAGAAGAATTTTCGGAGGAGATTGCAGAAATAGTTGATGCAGTAACAAAGATAGACGAACCTGACGAGGAATTAATAAGCTTAGTAAAAAGCGATCAAGAATTAATAAAAATAAAAAAGGCAGAAACTTATAGAAAATTGTTTCTTTCGCTTGTCAAAGATGTTAGAGTAATTCTGATAAAGCTTGCTGATAGGCTTCACAATTTGCGAACATTGCATTACTTAGGTCAGCAAAAGCAGTATGAAGTCGCGATTGAAACGCTGAATTTCTATGTACCGTTTGCACATAGACTTGGACTGAACAAAGTAAGAATGGAGATGGAAAACAGAGCATTTTACTATACAGACAGGAAAACATACGAAGCAATCAAAGATGCTCTCAATAGCAAACGAAGAGATTTTATTGAATATATAAAGGTATTTATCAATTTAATTCAAAAGAGTTTAAAAGAAAAAGGTATAGAAGCGACTATTACAATAGTGCATAAGTATGAGTACGAAATTTTTCAGATGATAAAAGACGGGAAAAGCTTAGAGGACATAGATAATTTTTATTCAATAGTGTTGATACTACAAACAAGCGATGTTGCCGAGTGTTATCGTGCTCACGGAATATTAGCAAACGCATTTAATGCAATAAGTTTTGCCGATTATGTTGCCAATCCGAAGTTAGACTGGTATAGATCGCTTAATACTGAGCTTTTTGGTCCGGATGGAAAGCGAGTTGAAATATTAATCCGAACAGAAGAGATGGAAAAAATAGCAGAAGGTGGATTTGCGGCGAAGTTTTCCTTGAAATCCGGAAGAATCAGAGCTTTGGCACTGAACGACACAGATGTTCAAAACTGGGGCATCTGGATGCGAGATATGATACTTACGGAAGGTGAACGTGCAACTCAGATTATCTGGGATTCAATAAAAACTAATCTTTTCGATAGTGAACTAACAGTATATTCAAAGGATGGACATCCAATAAAGCTTCCTGAAGGTGCAACAATCATTGATTTTGCTTTCAACATAAGTCAAGAAACGGGTTTGCATTGCATATCCGGTAAAGTTAATGGAATTGTGCGAGAATTAAAGTATAAACTTCGAAACGGGGATCAGGTAGAAGTTATTTCATCGCCGAACAGTTTTCCATCAGTTGAGTGGAAAGAATTTGTTGTATCGTTCAAGGCTGTTTTTCATCTTCATAATTATTTTAAAAATAATTCCACATTGCAGAACCGTTTCCAAAATATGAAGAAAAATTATGAAGTAAAATTATTAATAAAAGGCGAAGACCGAGAAGGAATGTTGATGGACATTACAATGGCAATTGGTTCAAATAATATCAGGAGAGTAAATCTTGATACTTCAGGTTCAATGTTTGAGGGGGCAATAACAGTTTACGTAAAAGACGAAAATCAATTAAATGAGATTTTTGGGAAATTACTATTGATAAAAGGTATACGTGGAGTAGAAAAGATTGAAGAGATAGAGTAAAGAATAAAAAAAAGTCATCAGAAAAAGACAATTTTATTAGGATTGACACCAACAGAATAATTTTTTATTGGAATAGAATCGTAATTATTCTTGAAAATCAATAGCTCACCATTTGAAGTAAATCGCTTAGCATTACCAACTAAGATTAAAGCAGCATCGGGACTGACAGAAAGCGAGTACCAAATTGAATTTGGGTTTTTATTGATGATTTTTTGTTCAATTTGTGCAAACGGTTGATTTAATGGAATAAAGGACACTCCAGCAATTGCATCAGTATTACCTTGAAGAAAATACAATGTATCCATTGAAGGGGAGAACGTTAGATCAGTTGGGCGAGTGCGCCAGTGACGAGTGATTTGATGTAAAGTGGCGTCAATTTCAACGATACCACCAAGCGAATCAGGAAGCGATGGAAGATTATAATATGCAGCATAAATACGATTGTATTTAGTATTAGCAACTACTTCAATTAGATTTTTTCCACAAAAGATACTATTAACTTCTTTGGAATTTTGGATATCAACAATGGACAGAGAACCTGCTTTTGGTGCATTGTGATAAAAATCACCATAACCGGAATTGGCAACGTAAAGATAATTGCCTATTCTGGAAATTCCTTCGGGAAAAGGTCCAACGTCAATTGTTTCACCTTTAAATGATAGAGTTTTGGGATTGAATTTTGCGATTTGGTTTTTAAAAAGTAAGGTAACGTAGGCGGTTGTATCGTTTATTATGACAATATCACGAGGCAAAGAATTTTGAGGAAGAAATATCCTTCCGAAAGATTTCCCATTGATTTTGCTAAACACTTCAATAGTAGAACTTGTCGAAACAGAAACAAAAACAGTATCACCTTTGATTTCAAGGTCGTAGGCAGTATCTCCAATTCTAAGTGATGGATTAGCTTTTCTGAAATATTGATTTACTACAACACCACTCATTAAATCCAAACGAGAGATGGTTGCATTATCGCTACCCCAAAGTCCTTCGCAAAGGACAAACACACCATTATTGCCGGTAATAAAATCAGAAGTTTCTGGTGAATTTGGGGTTTTAATACAAGAAACGCACAAAGTCAGAATTAGGAGCAAGTGAAAAATCTTTAAGTAAATCATTTTAGGAAGTGCGATAAAAATTCAACAAATTTTTCGGAAGAGCCAACCTTAGAATAAACATAATTTCGGGAAGCTTCTGAACGAGTGTTGTAGATAGCACTATTATTTATTAATTCTGTTAACCAGCGATTGAATTCATCAGAACTATGAATTATTGAAAGAGCATTGCAATCGAGCATTGGCTTTGCATCAGGAGAATTAAAGCAATTGGGTCCACACGCAACAGGAATACCGTATCCAGCAGGTTCAGTTAGAGAATGAACTCCAACACCGAATGCACCACCAACATAGGCAAAATTGGCGTTCGAATAGAGCATAAGAAGTTTGCCAACGCTATCTACAAGAACAACACCACCAGATTGAATGGTCTGCGGTTCAGATAATAGTTTTGATAATCTAATTGCATTTGGAAAAATCGTTTCGATAGATTGAAGAAAATCTTCTTTTGGTTCGTGAGGGACAAGAATTGATGTGATTTTATTGAAATTATTTGAATTATAATTTATAAGGGCAGCTGAAATGATTTCAAAGTCTTTTTCCCAAATGCTACCAGCGACAAAAATAAATTTATCAGAGAAAGAATCAGTAGAAATAATAGGCTTCGATTTTGCAGTCTCGACTTTTTGGATAATTCTATCGAAACGTGTATCGGGAAGCAGCTTTATGTCTGATTTTACATTTAATTGTTGAAAATATTTGCAATGGTCGCTATTTACAGCAAAAATTGTATGGAAAAGTGAAAAAACAAATTTATAAAAACTTTTCATTAAAAAAGTTTTGTTGAAGAAATTGGAATTTGGAGCGGTAGCATTAATTAGAAACGTAGGAATATTATATTTTTTCAAGATATAGAGATAATTAGCCCAAAGCTCGTAGCGAACAAAAACAACAACGTCTGGCTTAATTAAATTAATTAAATATTTAGACTTAGACGGCAAATCAAGCGGAAGATAGAAAATAGAGTCGGCATATTCGTATTTTGCTTGTGTTTTGTATGCTGAAGGTGAAAAAAATGAGCAAATGATTTGAATATCGGGATATTTTGATTTAAGGAGTTCAATAATTGGTTTAGCTTGTTCGAATTCGCCAACGGAAGCAGCGTGAAACCAGATTTTATTTCTATTATGGTCGAGCTTAGTTAGAGATTGAAGAGATAAACTAACATTATTTTCTCTTTCTTTGAATTTTGGAAGAAAAGGTTTCAAAACAAAAGAGAAGAAATAAAGAACCCGAAAGATAATATTATAAAGAATAATCATAAATTTTTTAAATAGAAAGATGCCGCCTACTAATGTAAACGGCATCTAACAAATTCAACAAAGATTATAATCCGATTTGGATTGTAATGCGATTGACTAATCCAATATCAAAAGTAGGACTAATTGAATAATCAATTTTTCCATAGAATTGGTCTGATAAATACGAATAGCCAACACCACCAGAGAAGCCGAATTGGTCAGTATTGAATACATAACCAGCACGGAAAGAAATCATATTTTTCCATGTATATTCAGCACCAATGGAGAACTGTTCCGGTGTATCAGAAAGAGTAGTAAAGCCTACACCAGCATCAACTTTGTGTTGTTCGTCTTTGTAGACATTGCCAGAGAGACCAGCACGGAAAATAATAGGAATATTATGGTAATATGAAAGATAATCAACGTCTATTGGGGCAGCCCAAAGAGCATCGTTATATTTTTTCGATGAGCGAAGACCACGACCGGTATATTTTTGTTCGGTTCCAAGATTGTGAATAGAGAAACCAAGTTTAATGTCGTGAATACCAGTATTATACATAGTTCCGACATCGAAAGCAATACCATCGGCATCCATTTCAGCAAAAGAATTATTAACATATTTAGCAGTAATACCGAACGAGAATTGATCGGTAAGATAACCGGCAAAAGTAACACCGACAGAGACGTCAGAGGCTTGGTATTCGTAGCCTGTGCCTTCTGGGCGTTCAACAGTTGTGATTTCAATATCACTGCTATTAAGTGAAGTAACATTTGCTGCAATAACAAAGTTTTCACCGATAGGCATTGAAGCAGCAGCAAAGTTGTGGCTAAAATCGAAAAGCCATTGAGTGTAAGAAAATTCTCCAGCCATAACGCGAACATCTGCTAAACCAGCAGGGTTCCAATAGATAGCCGAAAGGTCATTAACCATAGAGGAATAAGCGGCACCAATGGCGCTTCCTCTTGCACCAACAGGAATTTTTAAGAATTGAGCACCAGCGGCACCTACTTTACGAAGTTCTTTGCCACCTTTGGATGAACCGTAAGTATTTTCCAAGGCTAAAAGATTGTTGGTGCTCATCAAGACTAAACAAGCTGCGATAAGATATACTATTTTTTTCATTTTATTCTCCAATTATCAAGTAATTAAACATTCACGGTGGAGGGGAAAATCCCTTCCACCGCAAGTTATTAATTATTCAGTAGTAATTCTGAAACCACCAACAACTACTGAGAAATTCTTTATAGTCTGTGCACCGTCTGGTGTAGTGATAACAGCCGCTAAAGTTTGGCTTGCGATACGCTGTCCGTTTTTAGTGAGTAAGTCCCAAATATTGAGAGCGTAACGGTCTTTTTCTGATGAAGTATTTTCGTCGTGCTTAATAGAGATAATAAGGTCGCCAGTGATAGTGTAAATATCGATTGTACAAACTTTTGGTAAGCGAGTGAAATAGATTTTAGCATCATAAGGAGAACGTTGACCTTGATGAGTTACGTAATATGGATTAGGCACAACTTGAATTTGGTCGAGAAGTTTATCAGTGTATTTTTCACCTGCTTCCATAGGTTTGGAGATCTTAACACGGACTTTAGCACCTGGCATTGGGAGACCTAAAGCACCACCGTAAGTACTAAGAACGATTTTATCTCCCGGCTTAAAGTCTTCGCCGAAAGTATAATCACTAGCTCTTCCCCATTCGTTTTCGTTCGGGAAGCGTCCACCACGATTAACGTAGTCGAGACCAAAAAGAACGCCGGAGATGTCCAATCCGTGGCAGAAATCAACGGTATCACGACCATCTTCTGAATAACCAGTTAAGTAATATTTGCCTTGACCAACGTAAGTTTTAGCTTTTTTAGCTAATTCAGTTCCGTAAGGACGAGCAAATACGCGTGGTGCTTGCAGAGCAGTAGCACGGCGACCATTTACCCAACCGTAAGCAGCAATATTAAATTTGCCAATGTATTCATTAGTATTAATTCCATAGTAAGCCAAGTTACGAGGATCCGGATAATAACGAGCAGGGAATTGGAAGTAAGCTGTGGTATGAGCAGGAATAGTATCGATAAACATATGTTTAATTTCATCAGGATAAGTAACTTTTTCAGTTGCGTTCGGACCTTTTTCAGGGGCTGGGCGTTCGTAGCTAATACGATTAGTAATACGAAGATTTAGATATGGCACTCTGAAACGTTTGTTTTGTTTTTGACCATCTGGTCCCCACTCTAAGTGCATAATTTCTTCGCCACCTGGCAAGAATTCAACAACATATTCACCAGGACCGTTATTGAACGAACCATAGGTAACGCCGCCAGCTACTCTGTCGTAAGTCTGGTATGTAAAGTATGAATTAACTGGTTGAGTAGTGAGCACAATATCTTGATTTGGCTTTCTATCGAGATTTCGCTTAATACCGATATGTGTAGAAGCGTTTGTAGTGCGATTTGAACCGCCATCAGCAAATTTAGCTTTGTGGATAGTCATTGTATCTGGACGGAAGTTTCCACCAAATTGTTGGATAGCGAAATCGAAATCAAAACCTAAAGTACCATAAGCTGGTGGCAACATTGAATAAGTGTAGCAATATCCCATTTCTTTGAAATCACCGCTTGAGAATTTACCTGAGCGAGTAATGATTTCACGGCTTTCAGGAGTTCCAAAGGTTACAGTTTTATTTGAAATACTGTCAAGCACTAATGTATCAGAAAGTACGTAAGAGAAAGCATTTTCAGTAAACAATCCTCTGTATGATTCGAGATAGCAAGGTTGAACTTCGAAGAAGGTAACTCCATCGAATAAGGTTTGGTTCTTATTGATATTTCTTAAAGTCATTCTTCTTTGGTACAATCCGAATTTGTTTACATCAGTTTCAGGGCGTCCCATAAAGCGAAGTTCACGTTGATACCAGTAAGGTTGGAATTCTAATTCGAGAGTATCGCCACCAAATAATTGCATAACACGTTCAGGATCTAATGCATAGAAATTGAAGTTATACAGACCACCAATGTTTTTATCAACGCTAATTACTTCAAATTTCAATCGTTTTTCAGCACGAGGAGCAGCTGGATAAACTTCAACGAAGTTAGGAAGTCCTGGGTTACCATCGTTATATTTACCCGGAGTTGGTTGACTGTAATCACCTTCGTCCAAAGCTAATATTTTGTAGTAATAAGGAACATTGTTGATAAGTTTTTCTGTTTTTGTTGGGTCGTCGTTTGTTGTAATAATACCATCATTATTATCATCGCCAATATCAAAGAAAGTACGGTTATTAGTAATTTCAGCCATATAAGGAATAATAACATTTTGCTGAACTTCAGGAGTACTTTCGAACTCACGGAAGCGGTAGTCTGCTATTTTACCTTCGAGTATTAATTTATAGATTTCCTGCAAAGCATTGTTGACCTGGTCTTCGTTTTGCATCCATTGATTTTTTGGAAGAGGAACATAAGCATCTACGATAAATGTAAGTCTTCCATCAATGTAGGCAGAACGCAAAGTATTCTTTAAGTATGCAGTATCAACAGTTTGAGTTAAATTACCGTTATTTTTCAAATAAACAAGACCGTCAGCAGGAATTGAATTAAGATAAGCAGTATCAACGTTAATGGATTTCTTTTGATAAAGAAGAGGATTATATTTCATTAAAGCACGGTTGATATAGAGCAACCCGGTAAGAATACTATCAGCAAAGAAATCTCTTTCTTTAACATTGTAGCTAATATATGGGAATTCAATCAGTTCACCAGTTTGAGAATTAGTAAGTGTTACTTTATGTCTGAAGTTAGCAATACTTGAGAAATATGGACCCCAAGGCTGAGAGTAGTAGCTTGTATCAAAGTTTGCTACGACAGGAGCTGTTGGATAAGGGTTATTAGCCTTAAATGTTGGATCAATATATAAAGTATTTTTAACAACTGATGTAGGATAAAGATTGCAACCACGTGGTATACGCATAACGCGAACAACCATTGAGTCGACTATATTATAATTAGCATCAACATAAGGACCAACAATTCTCAATGAATCGATAGCTGGATAGTCAGTATTCTTTGCATCACCAGTTTTAACATATGATTTCTGGAATGGAGTTGGAATAGCCCATTTACGTAAAAGCTTCCATCCGAGAGGACCTTTTCCACGAGGGAATTCGCTTGTAGGAGCAATAGTATTCTGGTCGTAAGCATCTAAGTCTGTTCGACGGGCACGATAAAGTGCATATCCCATAAAGTCCATACCACGTTCTAACGGGTCAACGGAAACTTCAGCAGTGGAATCCCAAGAGATGCGAACGGCATTATTCATTCCTTCAGCTTTCAAGAAAACAGTTCTGTTAGGTGGCTTTGGAGCAGCGAAATTTTTATTATAGACTTCGATTGCGAATTTAGTTTTTCTTACAAGATCCTGAACGTCTTCTTCTGAACCGTCAGCATCACCACCCTTAGAAGTATTTGCAATAATGATACCAACAACAACACGAACAGTATCCATAGGACGCATATTAAATGGACCTGTAGCCATCATAAAGCGTTTGTCGCCAGGTCCAGTATCACCTTCGCGAATACCAGCTGCGATGAAAGAATATCTTTCGTCATCTTCTTTTGGATCATAGTCGATAGACCAGTTTCTGAAAGTACGTAAACCAAGCTGGCTACTGTAAGCATAATAGGCACTATCTTTACGAATAAAGTCGCTATCTTCTTTAATGACGAGGTCTAATCTTTCAATTTTCTTTTCGCCTGTTTGCGGATCGGTAGTCCATACAGTATCGTAGTGTTGGATTACAGCAGGACTTTCGAGGAATGTATAACCGAGGTAACCGAACCCTTGTCCGCGTTCACCACGATCAGTATTAGTCCATTGAAAAGCCATGTTAAGAGTTGTATCTGTATTGTAGAATTTAACTCTATCATTAGCAGCACCGGCACTCAAATTGGAAGCAATAGCCATATCAACGTCCATAACAGGTGCGAGCCAGCATTCTCTCAAAGTGTCAGTAGAGTGATTAGTAATGTTGTATGCTAAGAACACGATATCACGATAATCACCAAAGCCCCAGGAATAAATCATTTGTTCAAACTGAAGACGAAGTGGATAACCTTCCTGACGACGCTGAGCAGTACCACCTTCGTAACGGCTTAGATCAGTATCTTTGAAAGTAGCGAAAATATCTTCACCAGAAATGAAAGCAGGACCTTTAGGATAAGTATTAGTGTTTCGCATACCAACATCCGGGATGTACCATCCAAAATATCTATCCTTTGTTACGACAGCTTTAGGATCAGGATTAGCATCCCAGATAGGCCAATTAGGACCATCATTATCGTTTATAGGTTTACCATCATTAGTATAGAAGTCTGTAGAAAAATATACTCTATATTTTTTTGCAGCTTCGTTATCTACTAAATCGCCATCTGCAATTCTACCAGGTACCATCCAGGAAGCACCTGAGTTAGGGTTATAAGTAACAGTAACGTAGTTTCTGAATTGGTCAGTACCAGGTCTTTTTTTCTTGGCAGCAAACCAAACACCACCGCCAAAAATGTAGTGATTTTGTGAACCGCGAGGCCAAATACCGCTACCCTGATTAAGAGCAGTATTTAATGCAAAAATACCGTAGTTAGTAGTGTAAAATTCAAGGTTACTAACAGTATTTTTTTGCAAATCAAAGACACCACGAGCTGCTCTTTGAACTTCAAAAAGAGGCTTGCCTTGTGCATCACGAGCGACATCAGCAAAAAGCGAGCTAGCAGAAAGCCCCAGAGCAACAAGTATTAGCAGAAATTTTTTAGGATTCATATTCTTTTTACATCCTTTATATTATTAATCATAAACTCAATTAGAAATACATATTAAATCCGAGCCAAATTCTAAATGGCGTACGGAACAGAGAACGGAATTTCATTGATGTTTCAGCATTTTTCAAGTATTGTTGATATTTTTCGAGCTGAGTAACAATTCCATTGCCATCTAAATCAGCAATAGGATTATATAATCT
>JAOAGZ010000058.1 GCA_026415495.1 Eximiradius proteiniborus
GCCTATACTACGCTTGGTGCTATTGCTATGCAGGGTTTTCGTCAAGCCGAACCTGTTCTTGGTGAAACAGTTGCAGTTGTTGGGCTCGGTTTGCTCGGTCAGATTACTGTTCAGCTTTTGAAAGCTGCTGGCTGCCGTGTTGTGGGTATGGATATTAATCCCGACACTTTTGATTATGCTAAGAAATTCGGTTGCGATTTGCTCCTGAATTCTAAGAATTCCCCGGATGTTATTAATACTGTGAATTCATTTACTAATGGCTTCGGTGTTGATAGCGTTATTATCACCGCGAGCACAAGTTCAAATGAACCTACTGAATTAGCTTTGAATATTTGCCGTAAGCGTGGCAAAATCGTTGTCGTTGGTGCAGTTGGAATGAATATTTCTCGAAGCCTTTTCTACACAAAAGAAATTGATTACCGTATTTCTTGCAGTTATGGACCCGGTCGCTACGATCCTTATTACGAGGAATACGGGCAGGATTATCCTTTTGCTTATGTTCGCTGGACAGAAAACCGTAATATGATGGCTTTCTTACAGTTAATTGCAGAAGGAAAATTAGACTGCCGCGCTCTTACTACCCATACTTTCTCAATTACTGATGCAGTCCGGGCTTACGATTTAATCACCGGAAAAACCAACGAGCGCTATCTTGGCATACTTCTTCGCTACAACGAAAATTCAAAGCCTGAAAGCACAGTTATTGTTAAACAATCTGAATTCAAACAAGAAAATAATATAAATATTGGGTTTATTGGAGCTGGCAATTTTGCCCAAAATAATTTACTGCCTGCTCTGAAAAATTGCAATGTTGGCTTTTTGAGTGTTTCCACCTCCACTGCTGTTAATGCCAAAAGTGTCGCTGAACGTTTCGGATTTGCTCAAGCTTCCACAAATTCTGATGAAATTGCAAATGATACAAGAATAAATACTTTATTTATTGCTTCTCGCCACGATAGCCACTCGCACTATGTTGTCGAAGGGCTTCGTTCCGGGAAAAACGTCTTTGTCGAAAAACCTCTTGCTGTAAGTTTCGAGCAACTCGATAGCATAAAAGAAGCTATTGCGAGCAGTCAGTCCAGACTTATGGTTGGATTCAACAGGCGTTTCTCTGCTCCATTTGCAAAAATGAAAGAATTTTTTGCCAGCCGTCAGGGTAAAATGGTTATTAATTACAGAATTAATGCAGGATTTATTCCATCCACTCATTGGATTCATTCTCCTGAGCAAGGCGGTAGAATTATCGGTGAAGTTTGCCATTTTGTTGATTGTGCTGTATTTCTTACAGATGCTTTGCCAATAAGCGTGTTTGCTACCAGCGTTTCTTCCGACAATTCGCAGATGCCAAATCCTGATAATGTTTCTATTAACCTGAAATTTAGCGATGGTTCTATTGCTAATATAGTATATTTTGCAAATGGAAGTAGCTTGCTCGAAAAAGAATATTGCGAAGTTCATTGTGAACGCAAGTCAGCCATAATGAACAATTTCACGACGCTTGATTTATACAGCCAAAAACATCAATCATTAAAATTTGATGGGAAAAAAGGTATTGCCGAAGAAGTTCGTGCCTTTATTGATGCTGTTCGTTCCGGAAAACCAAGCCCTATCTCAACTGAAGAAATAATAAAAACTACCGAAGCAACTTTCTACGCTGTCGAATCTCTTAAAACTGGCTTGCCAATCCAATTTTAGCGTAATTTGCCCAAATCTATTGTCGAATAATTATCTATAATTTCAAGAATTTCAGGTGATTGCTCTACTGCAATTGCCTGTTGCTTTTTTGGAAGGGAACGGAAAGTCATTGCAAAAGAGTGCTGAATTAAAGTTCCCAATGCCGAAACAGATAATGCCCCATCAAAAACAACCGTGTTCCAATTGCGTTTGTTCATATGGTAGCCGGGTTGTATGCACCTGAATTTCTCTCGTAATTCATCAATAATATCTGGCGAACATTTTAGATTTACCCTTAGCGGCACTCTCTCGAGCGATGCAAGTGCAAAAATTTTGTTGCAAATTCTATAACAAATTGTGTCCTCATCGAATGGAAAATCGAAAGTTACATTTGGCAGCCCAAGGCAATAATTATGTAAGTCTTCGGCATCCATCAGTGTTTTCCTACCCACTCAATCCCAAAATATCGTGTAATTTCATCCGAATTTTTGAAATTATTCAACAGGTCCCGGAATTGAAACTGAAGAGTAAACCCATAACCAAGCGAATAACGCAAAGATGCATTCAAAAAACCCTTCCCTTTTGTTCTTCCGGCTTTCCATTCGAACGCACCTGCATTGTATTCAGCGTTTACAGCAACCCTGTTTCCAATAGATTGCTCAATTCCAGCGTAATAGTTAATAAAAAAATCATCTGTAACGTTTTCGAATGAATAATTAAATCCGGCGTGAGTGGCAAGCGAGCCCAAATCCCAGCGAAAATTTTTGCTTAAGGCAAGGAAAACACCCGGCGACGAAACCGCATATTTGTTCGAACTGTTTGAATATGTTCCCGCACCACGTGTGGATAGACCTATTGCAAATGCAGGCACTTCAATTGTCTCATTGACAAATCTATACTTTAGCAATATTGCCGGAATATTTTGCAAAGTAATTTCACCGGAGCCAACAAAATTTTGTGCAGAAAGTGCCGCGCCAATATTAAAATTTCTCCAAAGCGCATAATTGAATGTAAACGCCAGCCCGCCACCGTCGAAATACACTAAATCAACCGCATAGTCTCCCTTCGGAATTACACCAGCTGTCGGCATATCGACTATATCGCGTGTTTCGAACGCAGCCGTATTGCCAGCCGTTCCCTGACTATAGCAATTCAGCGAAAATACTATAAGTAATATTATAATTAAACTTTTCATAAAGATTTTAGACTTTTCAATTATTTTAAAAATACTTAATTTTACTAAAATATCATTAATATATTTAAAGAAAGCGATGACAGTTATTTTTTCTAAAAAGTGTGAATTAGCTCTCCAGGCAGTACTTTATTTAGCCCATAAAGACGAACAGTCGCTTACCTCTGCCCTCGAAATCTCGGAAGAAATTGGTATTCCCAAAGAATTCACCTCAAAAATCCTTCAAACACTTACTAAAAGTGGAATAGTTGGTTCTCGCAAAGGCAAATCCGGTGGGTTTTATTTAGCACGTTCCCCGAAGGAAATAAAGCTTATTGATATTGTTGAAGCAATCGATGGGGCTGGTGTTTTTCATCGGTGCGTGCTCGGTTTCCCAAATTGCTCCGTTGATGAACCCTGCCCGGTGCACGACGAATGGGGAAAATTACGCGAAGAAGCCTTGCATATGCTTTCGGCACGCTCCTTAGAAGAACTTCGACAGCAAACAATTGCAAAAATTGACGCAATCAAACAAAAAAATAAAAACGTTGGAAAAGCAGACTAATAGAAATCAATGTATTTTTCGACCGCTTCAATTGATTTTCTTAGCAGTTCCTGTTCGACAAGGCTCGAATTGCATTCCTTTGCCGCAAGCAAGCAATGATACGACTTTTCCCACTGCTTGCGGTGCATAAAGCACGCCGAAAGAATAAACTGTTTCAATCCTTCGTAATTTCTGTTCGTAAAAATATAATTCTGATGTTCCAGAATATATTTCCAGTCATTCAAGCTTGTTGCTATCTGAAATAACCGGAGTTGAGCAAGTTCTAAATTTTCAGTTGAAAGCTCACGTGAAGAAAGAATTTTTAGAAAAATTTCTTTGGCATTTATCAAATTGTTCATAGAAAATTCAGTATTTGCGAGATGAAAAAGCAAATAATCGGATGGTTGCCGCGAAAGTTCTTTCTTTATGAGCTCTAAATTGCGTTGTTTTTTTTCTGTTGAATTATCTATATAGCCAAAATGCTCAATTGTTATATCACTTTCATAAATATCCAAGCCAAGTTCAATAATACTTTCAGAAATTTGTTCGTGAATGGCTCCTCTATAACGAATTTTTGGATGATTTCTGAAAATGCGTGTGTAACGGTGCTCAATAAAACTTGATTTATCATCTGTGAGATAATTTTTAATTATGCAGGACACTCCACCAACTCTGTCATCTTGAAATATCTTACCGTATTTCTCCATCGAAAGAGGAAGCAATACCTCGTCGGCATCAAGAAAAATAATCCAGTCCAATCGGGCAAATCTCAGTGCAAAGTTCCTCATTTCCGAAAAATCATTGTTCCATCTCTTGAAGTAAATTTCGCAATTTGAGTTAGCTGCAATTTTTGCTGTATTGTCAATCGAGCCGGTATCGACAACTACTATTTGAGAACAAACAGGTTGCAACGAACTAATTGCTGTTGCAATGTTCTTTTCTTCGTTTTTTGCAATTATGCAACCTGTGAAGTTCATTTTTCAGATTTCAATATTGGGAATTTAATTGTAACAGTTGTATAAACGTTTGGCTGGCTTTTTATCAGGATTTCGCCACCAACGATTTTTGCTATTGCTTTGACAATTGCAAGCCCAAGCCCCGATCCCTGCTGTTCGTAAATATCTCGTTCGAATTGAATATACGGTGCGATACTTGAAATTTGTTCAAGAGTCATTCCGCGACCAAAGTCTGTTATATGAATAAAGTAATAGTCGTTTGAAATATTTGAGTTGATTTTAATTGGTTTCCCACGTTCAGAAAATTTATAAGCATTATCGAGTATTTCCTCGATAGTTTTCATAAATAAATCTTCGGGGACAGCCAAATTTGCTTCTTCCAAATCAAGTTCAATATCGTTCGACCGTCCTGCATTTCCTGCTGAGTAAACAACTATATCCCGAATTAGAAAATCTGCAAGCGGAGTTTTTTTCTGACGCAATTTTGCAACTTCGTCAGGGTTCGAAATAATTAATTGTAATTTCGAGAAAAAAAGATAATTCTCAAATAATCTTTGTATTCGTTTTGCAGATTCATTAATGTTTTGCAGAATACTACGTGCCTCATTATACGACGTTTGGTCGTAGTGCTTTCGCAAAAAATCAGATAATCCCAAAATAATATTCAGAGGTGTTCGAACTTCGTGAGGCATATAACTTCGCAAACTATTAGCAAGCATCTCGTATTTTGAGTTGAACTTTTTTTCTGTTGCTTCAGCTTTTTCTATACGTTTATGCACTGCTGCAATCAGTTCATCGAAATCAAAAGGTTTGGTGATATAATCATCTGCTCCGAGATTCATCCCTTCGCGTATATCCTGGCGTGATGATTTTGCTGTAAGAAAAATAAATGGTATTAATTCAGTAGAAGGATACTTTTTCAGTTCTTGCAGAACGGATAGCCCATCCATTTCCGGCATCATAATATCGCAAATAATCAGGTTTGGGATAACAGTTAAGGCAACATTAATTCCTTCTTTCCCGTTATTAGCCTGAAATACTTCAAACCCATTAATACTAAGTATCTTAGCGATGTCTTTTCTGATTTCCTCTTCATCTTCAATTACTAATACTTTCTTTTTCATATTAATTCCCTGTACTATATGGAATTGATACTGTAAATGTAGTTCCCCTGTTAATTTTACTTGTGAAATCTAATTTGCCATTGAGCATTATTACTGCATTTAGTACTACCTGCAATCCTATACCACTACCTGATATTTTCCCAACATTATCAGCACGATAGAATAAATCGAAAATCTTTTCCTGTTCGTCATCCGGAATACCAATTCCATAATCTCGAATGGCATAAGAAAAATTATCTTCGTTGAAATATAATTTAATATCTATCGGTGTGCTCGGCGGAGAATACTTTGCTGCATTCGAAAGTAAATTGAGTAGTATTAACCTTAGCAATCGTTCATTTGTTTCAACTGTATTTTTGTAACCGATATTAATGAAAAATATTTCTCTTTTTTGCAGCAGAGTGGTCTGAAATTCATTGATTAGATTTTCTGTGAATTGAATTAAATCTATTTGTTCTATATTGTCTGCTTCAACTATTTTATCTTTTTCTTTGCTGATAAATAACATATTTTCGATTAAATCGGTTAAATTATCTACTGTTTTCATTATTCTGGATAAGTAATCGTGCTTTTCTTCTTCTGAAAGGGAATCCTTATATTTCCCAAGCATTTGCGCCGCAGAACGAACAATTGTAAGCGGCGTACGAAATTCGTGAGACACCATACTGACAAAGCGCGTTTTCATTTGCCCAAGTTCTTTTTCCTTATCGAGCATTATTTTTAATTCCTTTTGCACTTTGTTATGTTGCTCTATTTCATCCTTTAGCTTTTTAACTAATATTTGCAAATCTTGCGTTCGTTCTTCTACTTTAAGTTCTAATGTCTGGTTTATTTGTTTCAGTTCTTCCTGATATTTTTTGATTTGGGTAATATCAATAAAACAGTCAATTCTTTTCTTTGTCGAGCCAATGCTGACAAAAGAAGTTGTGCGGATTATCGGAATTTTTTCACCCTTTGAATTAATTAAATGGGATTCGAAATTTTTATACTCTTCGGAAGAGAAATCAGGGTCGTTGTAATCAATTTTTTCAAGAAAATCGTATATTTTTCTTCCAAGTATTTCTTTTTCTTCTAATTGAATTAGCTCTTCTGCAACTGGATTAATTTTCGTGATTTCGAATGTATCCCAGTCGTGAAGAATTATGCCGGTTTGTACTGCATCGAAAATCGCATTCAATTCACGTCGGCTTTGAGCTAAATCCATAGTTTTTGTTGCAACCATCTGCTCCAAACTTGATTTGGTTGCATGTAATTTTTGTTGCAACAATACATTTTCCATACTTGCAGAGAGAACTCTTGAAAATAGTGTAGTAGCAATTTTTAGATCATTTGTTACCGGCGTGTTATCATTAGTATTTATTAAACTAATCCCTATCACTCCAAATGAAGCGACTAAAGGAACTGCTACTGAAGCCAGTCCATCGAAATTTGATGAACCATAAGCTATAGAGCCATTCGCAAGTGCTTCGCTGATTATTCCATTTTGAACGCAAGAATTGAAAATTTGTTCTATATTGTTTTTTTCTGTTTCAGGTAGGTAGCTGTTCAACTCCCATTCAAAAGAGTTGTTTTTCACAAGATAAATCGCCGAAGAAACTGAATTAGGGAATTTTATTAATACATTCAGACCATTTCTAAGAATATCAGGTAATCTCTTGAAATTCCTGTTTACCTCTAAAAACTCCTGTATAGCATCAAAGTATATGCTTTGCAGGTATTCAGGATGTTCTTCGTTGCTCATTTATTTATTCAATAAAACTAAACATCAATTTAAAAGAAAAATACCGATTGCTGCATCGTATTCAAGCAACAAAGTATCGTAGTTTTTCGACCAAAAATTATCAGGTAAGTTCAGCGCTTTCCACGCATCAAGATTTGGTGTAGGAACAATATCATCTCCCGCTTGTCCAAGCTCGAGCAAAGAAGCAACTGTGTTCGCAATATGAACACAGCCAACAAGCACATTGTTTGGACTATCTACTTTTCCTACAGCATGGTATCTTATAGCATCTTTCAAAGATTGTGGCAATTTCCATTTCTCTGCTAATATCTCACCAGCAATAATATGATTAACCCCTAAAACTGCATTCTCGGCTTCACGTGCTGGTAGGTTTTTTTCCATAGCGTATTCAATTGATTTTGCATATTCATCAGGCACAAATTTCAGGAAAAGTAATTTCCCTATATCGTGCAGAATTCCTGCCAGAAAATAATTTTCGAGGTTGGTTATTCGTAGTGTTTTTCCAAGCAAACGAGTAATAATTCCCACTGCTATTGAATGCTTCCACAAATCTACCGGATTTATTGGAAAATTGCCTTTCATATTGCGAAACACATCAATTATTCCCATCGCAATCACGAGATTGCGCACTTCCTCAAAACCTATAAAGATAATCGCCTGCGAAATTGTTGAAATTCTTCCACGAAACCCATAAATCGGCGAATTTGCTGCTTTCAATACTTTTGCCGCTGCAGCCTGGTCTTCTGCAATAATATTTGCAACATCTTGTGCTGTTGAACGAGGGTTCGACATTACATCCGACAACGTCGAATAGATTGTCGGCAAGGTTGGGAATTCATCAGCACGGGCTATTAATTTATTTAAAATATCCATATCATTTCTTCACCGTATTAGACAATTTTTTGGCAAGATGAAAGACAGCAACTTTGAATAAATCCTCTTCTATTGGAATACGTGGTGTCCAGGATGTTCTTTGGGCTATGCTTTCTAAAATTTGTTTTTGCATCTCTTCCGAAATTTCTGATGTTTCTTCGTCTTCAGCTCCGGCAGTTATCTTTATCGTCCGGATGTTCCAGGTCTTCAGAAAAGTTGCGTGTTGCTGCGAGAGCACAACACCCGATGCAAGAAGAACCTGTCCGTAACGATTTACAATAGGTTCGGCTATTATCATTCCGTCTTGTATATCCTCAACTGCAATTACCTTTGCCATCACTTGTCCTCAAAATGTTTCAATTTTGATAATGTATCGTATTTGGTAAAATCGAAATGAACAGGTGTAATTGTAACATAGCCTTTTGCTAATGCAGCATCGTCAGTTTCCAGATTATCATCGCTTTCTAAGCAATATTCACCAGCAAACCAATAATACTTTCGTCCAAAAGGATCTAATCTCATTTCATAAGTATCTTTCCAATACGATGAACTATGTTTAGCAACTTTTATACCAAGAATATTTTCTTTTGGAATTGCGGGGACATTTACATTAAGCAAAAAATTTGGTTTCAAATCGCTTTCAAGCAACTTTCGCGCAATGATCAGAGCATATTCTGCTGCTGCATCCATTGGAACACTTGTATCGTGCGATGCCACCGAAATTGCTATCGACGGAATACCTGCAAGCATTCCCTCGGTTGCTGCCGCAACTGTTCCCGAATATAGTATATTTATTGCAGTATTTTGTCCGTGATTTATTCCGGAAATTACTAAGTCAGGCTTTTCTTCCAACAGATTCGATAACGCAATTTTCACACAATCCGATGGCGTCCCATCAATTGCATACCCGAAAAGCGAACCGTTCCGCTTTACCTTTGTTACTCTCAATGGTCGTGCAACTGTTAGAGCGTGTCCAACTGCACTTTGCTGGCGGTCCGGTGCTGCTACAACAACTTCTCCCAATTGCGAAACAGCACTTGCCAATGCATAAATGCCGGGTGAATCTATTCCATCATCATTTGTAACTAAAATCTTGTATTTTTTCTCCATCAAAGAACTGCTATTTTGTTAATAATAATTAAATTAGAAACGCAGAATAAAAATATTTATTGAAATAAAAATTAATTTATATTTGTTAATTTATACATTATTATTTATCCAATTTTCTGATATTTTGAGTGGTAAATGAACTTATACAGATACATTTCTTCCGCAATTGCAAAATCACGAAAAAGTAGATTTCTTCGCTTTGCTCGATTGGTGTCGCTTCTTAGTGTTATGCTGGGTGTTATCGCATTATTGCTAAGCTTAGCAATTCTTCACGGTTTCGAAAATGAACTTCGGAATAATACTACAAAATTCACCTCTCATATAGTTGTATTCAGCTATAACAAAGACCCGTTCAGTAATGTCCGCGAAATTTCTGAAAAAATAAAAACTAATTTCGATATTATTTCTGCTGTTCATCCGATTATCGAAGGCGAAGGACTTGTCCGTTCCGCTAACTTTGTTGATGGCGTAATGTTCAGAACCTTCAATCCAAAGTTCGACCCTAATGGATTTTCTAAACTTATTTCCGGAAATAATCATTTTTCAAGTGATAGTGCTAATGAAATTATTGTCGGCGAACCATTGCTTAGAAAACTTGCACTTCAAAAAGGTGATTTTGTGAATTTGTACGCTATCAACATTAAGGATAACATTACAAATTACAAGATTAAGAAATTTAAAATTGTTGGTACTTACAAAACCGGAATGACAAGTTATGATGAAACTCTTGTGCTTTTGCCTGAGACTACCGCTCGAAATTTCTATGGAATGCCTCCAAATTCTGCAAATAAAATTGAAATTTTCATCAAGGATATAAACAAAGCAAGCGAAGTTTCGCAATCAGTTATGGATTTCTTAGGCTTCCCGTATTGGACTTTGACCTATTATGAAATACACTCATCATTATTTGCGTGGATTGAACTTCAACGAGAGCCTATTCCTTTGGTGCTGGGTATTATTTCACTTGTTGCGATGCTTAATATTATCACTACTTTAATAATAACTATCATCGAAAAAACCCGCACTATTGGTATTTTAAGAACCTTGGGCATAAGCAAAATGGGAATTATCAAGATATTTGCTTATCAAGGATTTCAGATTGGGCTCTATGGTGTTGCTGCGGGATGTGTTTTGTCGTTTCTATTCTGTTTTTTGCAGCAACAGTATAAATTCATCCATCTCAAAGGCGAGATATACTTTTTAGATTCTTTGCCGATTCTTATTTCACCAGTGCATTATGCCGTTGTTGCATCAATTACATTTGTATTAGTGGTGCTGGCATCAATTCTGCCCGCAGTGATTGCGGCAAAAATAAAACCAGTATCCTCATTGAGATTTAAGTGATTATTTATCAATGATTTATTTATTAAAAGGTCTTTTATTGATTGTAAAAGTTATTTTACTTTGCAGATAAATATTATTTTTCTATTTTTGAAAATAATGCCATTGCAAATGCACGGGAAACAGGTGAAAATCCTGTACGGTTGCGCCGCTGTAAGAGCTACTTTGGCTTTTCGCTTGCCCTCGAGCAAGCAGCCACTGTTCAAATAGAATGGGAAGGCAAAGCACAAGGGTTCGATGCTCAAGTCAGAAGACCGATTTGCAATGCTCATTGACCACCCGGTGTGGTACATCAGCGCAAACTGATGAATGAGGGAAGCGAAAGAACACACTTTCTCTTTCATTTCCTTCAGATTTTATAGATATAATAATAATTGGAGGTTTTTTGTATGAAGCATTTCTATGCGTTCTTCGCATTAATGTTTGTCAGCATTTTCTGTTTAAATGCTCAAAATAATGTATCAGTTGGCTCTCAGCCATTTATGATTTACAACTATAATACTGATTTTTATGTATTATGCAAAGGTGTTGATGCTAATTTCGACGGCAACTTCGACCCCAACACAGACGAACGTCCATCGCTTTGGCGCAACAACCCACTTGGGATGGGACCGCTTTCGGCTTCGAAAATAATCGAATTTCCTTTCGGCTTGAATAGCTTTCCTGTAAGAGCTCTTTTTGACAATAATTTCCTTTACATTCAAACTAATGGATATATTTGGAAATATGATATTACAGATGGTAGCCTTCTCGATTCAATAGAATTTCAACACACTGTTTATGGATTATCCATCTATAATGGATTGCTCTATGTTTCTGCTCGCATTACTCCTCCCGGCTCCTGGACTCCCGAGCACAATTATGTGATTACTATCGACCTTGCCACAAAAGAAGCAAAAGATACTATCGAAACAAAAATGAATACGCAAATGTGCCAGATTTTCAACGATAAATTGTATGTGCTTAACGAAGGCACTGGCGCCGAAGATAGCTACGTAACAGTTTACGATTTATCTACAAAAGAAGAAATTAAGTCCTATGCTGCTGGTTCATTCGGCAATTATTTTGAAATTAAAAATAACCAGCTCTATATTGTATCAAACGGAAAACATAAGGTATTCAGATATTCTCTCGATAATGACGAATCTTTCGAATACGAAGTTGGCACAACTGGTTGGGACGGTCCGCGCGAATTAGTGTTCAATCCGGATGGCACAAAATTCAGAGTATCAGCTTATGATGGAAATATTTACGAATTCAAAACTGCAGACAATCATCCAGTCAATACAATCAATACAGGCAAAAAAGTTGAAGGAATGCTCTGGATAAATTATTTTGATAATGATGTATTTATTGCTGCATTAATAAATAACTTCGACTTTTCAGCAAACGATTTCGTTTCTGTTTGGGTAAATTCAATCGCAAGCGTAAACGATTTAGCACAAATGATAAAAGTTTACCCCAATCCAGCTTCATCTTTTATAAAAATCGAAACAAATAACCAAAGTTTTGATGATTTTTCTATTATTTCACTCGATGGTAAAATAGTAAAGGAAGGAAAACTGTCCACTAATTTAATTGAACTCAACCAAATTAGTGCAGGAAAATATTTCGTACGTCTTGCAAATCAAAAAGAAACTGTTGCCATACCAATAACACTAGTCAAGTAATGTGACATAGCAACGCAAACAAAATCGGGGCTTTCCGATAAGCCCCGACTGTTTGCTTAAATGTATTGTTCTTCTTCGTCGTCGTTATAAAAATATTCTTCGTTAGCAATATCTTCGTATTCAGGCCACAAATCTTCCATTCCCTCAATCAGTTCATCGCTATCTTCAAGTTCAGCAATATTATCAAGCACCTGTTGCGGGCAGCCCGAACGCATCGCGTAATCGAAAAGTTCTTCTTTTGTTGCCGGCCAGGGTGCATCTTCCAAATATGCTGCAAGTTCAGGAGTCCAGAACATAACACACCTCCAAATTGTTACACTTTTATGCTAATATCGAATAAATAAACAAAGTATTTTAATATTTTTGAATAAAAAACCCGCCATTTCAAAAAATAGCGGGCTTTGAGTAATATATTGATTGAATTATCTCGAATAATACTCTACAACAAGTGAAACTTCGCATTGAACAGGAATTTCTTCTCTCTTTGGTGGATAGAGCAATTTTGCCGAAAAATCTGCTTTCGATACTTCAATATAAGCAGGTGGAGCAGAATTGCGGATTGATTCCTGAAATGCTTCGATATTGCGGCTCTTTTCGCGCAATTGAATAACATCAGAAGTCTTTACCTGATATGATGGCACATCCAAACGACGTCCGTTCACCAAGAAATGACCATGCTTAACAAACTGACGGGCAGCATAAATCGAGCGAGCAAATCCTGCACGATATACTACAGCATCAAGGCGAGTTTCAAGCAAAAGCACAAGATTTTCGGCTGTGTTGCCTTGCATTCTTGTTGCTTTCTTGTAGTAGTTGCCCATTTGCTTTTCTGATACGTTATATTGCAAACGAAGACGCTGTTTCTCGAGTAACTGACGTCCATAGTCCGATAGCTTTGCACGTTTTTTTGCAGCACCGTGCTGTCCAGGAGGATTTGGTTTCTTGCTGCTGTATTTTTTTGCTTTAACGGTTAAATTTATCCCTAATTTTCTGGATAATTTGACCTTTGGACCCGTATAATTCATTTTTCCTCGCTTTTATAGTTATTTTAAATAATATCAAACAACATAAAAATTTATAAAATAAACGGATTACAAAAATAACATAATATTATTTATTGACAAAATTTTTTTTTCTTAACTTATGAATTTATAATTTTATTAGCAAGTTCAATGATTATTTCCGATTGCCGCTCCAATGTCATCTCTGATGTATCTATCAAAATAGCATCATCTGCTTTTCGCAACGGGCTAATCGCCCGGCTACTGTCATAATTGTCCCGTTCAATAATTTGTTTTTTTATTTCTTCGATTTCTACAGGAATACCTTTTTCTCGCAGTTCCTTTGCCCGCCGCTCGGCTCGTGCTTCAATGGAAGCAACAAGATATATTTTCAGCTCTGCATTTGGAAAAACAACTGTTCCAATATCGCGTCCATCAATTACTATTCCACCACATTCCCCGATACGCCTTTGCTCTGCCACAAGCTTTTCACGCACACATCCAATTGCACTCACCGGCGACACCAACCGCGTTACTTCCGGCAACCGGATATCATCCGAAACATCTTCGCCATTGAGAATTGTTCTTTGTCCCTGCGGTGAAGTGCGAAGTTCAATTTTTATTTCATCAAGAATATTACATATTTTTTCTTCGTTTTCAGCTATTCCTCGACGCAACGCTTCAAGTGTTACAGCGCGATACATTGCACC
>JAOAGZ010000059.1 GCA_026415495.1 Eximiradius proteiniborus
GGGAAATTTCGGGTCAATAGATGGTGATTCTGCTGCTGCAATGCGTTATACATAAGCCCGAATGGCACATATAGCAATTCATATGTTAAGAGATATAGATAAAGATACTGTTGATTTTCAGCCCAATTTCGATGATTCTTTGAAAGAACCTGTTGTATTGCCTACTGTAATTCCTAATCTGCTACTTAATGGTGCAAGTGGTATCGCGGTTGGGATGGCAACAAATATTCCGCCTCACAATATTCGCGACGTAATTAATGCCCTTCACGCACTAATAAAAAACCCTGAAATTACAGTAGAAGAATTGATAAAGTATTGCCCTGCTCCTGATTTTCCGACAGGAGGAATAATCTATGGATACCAAGGTGTTCGTGATACATATCTAACTGGACGCGGAAAGATAATTATCAGAGCAAAAGCATCATTTGAGGAGAACAGAACTGGTAAAACTTCGATAATTGTTACTGAAATTCCTTACCAAGTAAATAAAGCTGCACTGATTGAAAAAATCGCGGATCTTGTTCGCAATAAGGTAATTGATGATATTTCTGATATTAGGGATGAATCTGACAGAGACGGATTAAGAATTGTAATAGAACTTAAACGAGAAGCAACGCCAAAGGTTGTATTGAACAATTTGTATAAACACACAAATATGCAAGTAACATTTGGAGCAAATATGCTTGCACTTGTCAAGGGAAGACCTAAGGTATTAAATTTGCTCCAAATAATGAAACATTTCCTCAATCATCGCGTTGAGGTTGTTGTTCGTAGAACGCAATTTGAGCTTACAGCGGCTGAAAAAAGAGCGCATATATTGGAAGGCTTCATTATTGCCCTTGACAATTTGGATGAAGTAATTGCTCTCATTCGTGCGGCAAAGGATCCACAAACAGCATCAGAGCAATTGCAAAGCCGATTTAATTTGACTGAAATACAAGCTAAAGCAATATTGGATTTAAGATTACAAAGACTTACAGGCTTAGAAAGAGAAAAAATACAGCAAGAATATCGGGATATTTTACAATTAATTGAAAAATTGAAAGCTATTCTTGCAAGCAAAGAACTTCAAATGCAAATTATATATGACGAATTGAAGGAAATTCTGGATAAATATGGAGACGAGAGACGCACAGAGATTATTCCAGACTCTGAAGATATGTCCTATGAAGATTTAATTGCAAATGAGGAGATGGTTGTATCTATTACTCATCGCGGTTTTATTAAAAGCACTCTTGTATCAAATTACCGGAGACAAAATAAAGGCGGTCGAGGAATAAAAGGTGCATCGACATATGAAGATGATTTTGTAGAACACGTGTTCCAAACTTCTTCTCATCACTATTTATTGTTTTTTACAAATAAGGGACGCTGTTATAGAATAAAAGTTTGGGACATACCTGAAGCAAGCCGTCAAGCAAAGGGACGATCACTTGCGAACTTAATTCAAATTCAGAATGATGAAAAAGTTACTGCTTATTGTCCGGTCAAGAATTTTGACGATAATCATTATATAATGATGGCAACGAAAAATGGAATTGTTAAAAAAGTTGAATTAAATGCTTTTTCGAATGTACGTCAAAGTGGAATAATAGCGATAAATTTAGATGAGAATGATGAATTAATTAGTGCAAGATTGACTGACGGAGCTTCAGATATTATATTAGGCACTAATAATGGTATAGCTTGTCGCTTCCGTGAAACAGATGTTCGTTCTATGGGCAGAAGTGCTATGGGTGTTACTGGAATCAATCTTGATGACAATGATTACGTTAATTCAATGATAGTAATTAATAGAAATGACGTGCAAGTGCTTGTAGTATCTGAAAATGGCTACGGGAAACGAACAAAATTTGAAGATTTCAGGCTAACCAGACGTGGAGCAAAAGGTGTTATCTCGATGAATGTTACTGAAAAAACAGGCAAAGTAGTTCGGTTACTCACTGCTTCAGATTTAGACGACTTAATTGTAATTACTCAAAAAGGTATTCTGATTCGTCAACCTGTTTCTGCAATACGGACAATCGGACGGAACACACAAGGAGTGAAGCTAATCCGTTTGGATGAAGGGGATAGAATAGCGGATGTTACAATAGTAATGCACGAAAATGATGAAAACGATGAACAAGGAACCGAGATAATTGCCGATGACGGGCAAGAACGATTGCTGTAATTTTGATTTTTAGTTGTTTTATTATATTTTTGGGGTACACGTTACCCCTTTTTTTATGCAAAAAATAACAAAAATAATGCAATCATCAAGGAATTCAAGCATTATACAATTTGATAACGGCTCGAATGTTGAAGTCCATAATGATATAATCACAAAATTTGCATTATCAATTGGTCAGGGAATTAGCGATGAGAAATATTCCGAAATCATTAGTGAAAATGAACTGATGATCGCAAAACAAGCAGCATATAATTATGCTACTTATACTGCAAGAACTGAAAGACAAGTTGTCGAGAAATTAAAAAAATCAGGTTTTAATGAAAACACTATTCAGCTTGCTATCGATTTTCTGAAAGATTATAACTTGATTGACGACGAAAAATACACAGCAAGCTTCATAAACGAAAAAGCAAAATTCAAAAAATGGGGTATTAACAAAATAAAAATTGAGTTGCTGAAAAAAGGTATAGAAAAGAATATAATTGATGTGCAAATTAGAGATTTATATAATGAAGAGATAGATTTTGAAAATGCCATCAAATTAGCAGAAAGAAAAATGAAAGCAATAATGAGCAAACCAATAGAAAAACAAAGACAAACGCTGGTAAATTTCTTACAGAACAAAGGCTATAAATGGGAAATTATTATGAAGGTATTGCAAAAATTAAAGTTCAAGTAGTTGCACGTTATCTTTTAGCCATTTTTTATGTTTTTTATATTCGGGACAATATTTGCGAACTTCATTCCAGAAGTCAGAAGAGTGGTTAAGATGCCGTAAATGTGATAACTCGTGAATAATAATATAATCGATAACTTCCAAAGGTGCAAAAGCAAGTTTCCAATTGAAATTCAGGTTGCCCAAAGAAGAGCAACTCCCCCAACGGGAAACAGTGTTTTTAATAGAGATACGATTATACTTCAACTCCATAACAGAAGCCCACTTAGCAACATTAACGCTAAAATATTCTTTAGCCATTTTGATAATGAGTTGTTTAAGAAGCGGCTTGATGTGTTTGGATAAGTCGCTTGCAATTAATAATTGGTCGTTTTTTAAATGAAGTGCAAATTGTAGATTATCTACATAATTAATAAAATAATCATTACCGAAAATGGTTATTTTAGCTCCGTTGGAAAGATTACGGGTAAATTTCTTTCTATTCTGAACTTCAATTTTTTTAGCGATTATCCAATTTTGCTTTTGTTGAACAATTTTTTGGATATAACTAAGCGGAACAGAAGCAGGAGCCTTGATAATCAAGTTGCACTGATTATCAATTTTAAGGGCAATAGTTTTTCTATTTGAGCGAATTATTTTATTAATTTCAATCTGCATTTACAAAATTATAAAAAATAGATATATATTTTTTTAAATAATATCAAAATAAAATCTAAATATTTTAGTCAAAAATACCGATAAAGCAAATATATTAATTAATCATAATTGAGATTGAATTATGTCGCAAATGGATAATGAAACCCGCGAGATGATTATGCAGTTTGTATCGGAATCCTTGGATTCGCTTGATACAAACGAGCCATTAGTAGAAAACTTAAGATTAGAGGATAATTCAGAGTATGTAAATTCAATTTTTAGAGTTTTCCATACATTAAAAGGGCTATCGGGATTCTTTGAAATGTTTGTAATTAATAGGGTTACCCACGAAGCAGAGACCCTATTGGACATAATGCGCAAACAAAACAAAGCCCAAAGTGAAGATATAATATCAATAATATATTCTGTTTTCGACTTTTTACGAGAATTATTGAATAGAGTAAGCGAGAATTTAACAGACAAAGATGCAGAAGCAGAAGCCGAAGATATGATTATCATAATCCGAGATGCTATAAATCGTGTTCAAAATCCTGAACTCAGTGAAGAAGATTTCTTTTTCGCAGAAGATACCGACACAACAAGTAGTGAAGAGAATACTCAACCGCCTTCAATAAGTGTTGGTAATGAAGAAATTATGTACGAAGCACAAGACGATGCCCAATCGGCTGATGGCTTAGAATCTCTTGTTTCGAATGAATTGATGGATCAATACTTATCAAGTGCATATGAATTGATCGATACAGCAGAGAACAACTTATTAATACTTGAGAACGATCCGAATAATTTTGATCTGATAGCAAATACATTTAGAGTGATTCACAGCCTGAAAGGCAATTCAGGATTTATGGGGCTTTCGGAAATTGAAGAAATATCAATGGAAATGGAATCAATTCTGGATTCAATAAGAAACAAAGATTTACAAATTGATACAACTATTGTTAATATTCTTTTGAGTAATATTGAAACAATTCGAAACAGATTAAGTGCGTTATCGCCTGAAGGTAGTAAATCTAAAGCTTTTCAAGAGACAATCGCAGAAACAAATGCCGCAACTCAAGCTAATCTTCAAGTAGAAGATACACATTCTGAGAGCGATATTAATCAGGCAGAGGAAATTGAACTCGCTGAAGAAGAAATGACAGTTGATGCAAATATTCATAAAGAAACTATCCCGCAAGCTCCAAAAATAGAACCGAAAAAAGAAGAAGTAAAGCCAGTCAAGCAAGTTGCAGCCAAACAAGAAGATGTGAACGCTAATAAAACTACCCCACCTGCATCAATGGCGAAAAAAGATATTCGAGTAGAGACAAGCAAGATTGATAAATTATTCGATTTGGTAGGTGAATTAATAACAATTGAAACGATGGTAACCAATAGTCCTGATTTGCAAGGGCTTGAGTTGCCAAACTTTTTGAAGTCAGCAAATATGCTGAATAAAATAACAAGAGAACTTCAGGAAGTGGCAATGTCTGTAAGAATGATGCCGCTTGAAAACTTGTTCAATAAGATGAAACGACTTGTTCGTGATGTTTCGTTGAAGATGAACAAAAAAGTGAATCTCGAAATATCGGGTCAAGAAACGGAGATGGATAAAAATGTAATAGATGAAGTTGCAGACCCACTTGTCCATATACTTAGAAACGCAATTGATCACGGGATTGAACCACCGGAAGTTCGAATAAAAAAAGGAAAACCTGAGGTCGGTTCTATTAGTTTGAAAGCAAGATATGAAGGAAATGAGATATTGATAATAGTTAAAGATGACGGTGCAGGAATAAATAGAGATAAGATACTGAAAAAAGCGGAAGATAGAGGAATTATTTCCGGTAATACAGATAAAATGACAGATAAAGAAGTGTTCCAATTAATATTTGAACCTGGTTTTTCTACTGCTGAGCAAGTAACTGATATTTCAGGGCGTGGAGTTGGAATGGACGTAGTTAGAAAGAACATTGAAAAGCTCCACGGTTCGGTAGATATTGAGAGCAAGGAAGGGTTTGGTTCTACATTTACTTTAAGGATACCGCTTACACTTGCGATAATGGATGCAATGCTGATAAGAGTAGGCCAATCTCGGTATGCTTTGCCGTTGCTTGCTGTAACAGAATCGTTTAGAGTGAACCGACATATGATTTCAAAAACAATGGATGGATTAGAAGTATGTAAACTACGTGATGATGTGTTGCCGGTAATACGTTTACACGAATTATTTAATATTGTTCCAGATAGTTATGATTTGGAAAAGGGAATAATGATAATAATAGAATCAAGGGAAAAGCAAGTGGCATTGTTTGCTGATGAAATTATTGGGCAGCAGCAAGCGGTTATCAAAGGGCTTTCGGACTATATTGGGAAGGTATCAGGAATTACCGGATGTATGATATTAGGAGACGGTGGAATTGGATTGATTATTGATATTGAAAGCTTGATAGAATTATCTGAAAAAGCAGTATTTGTTGGATAATGTGAGGTAATAAATTATGCAAACCGAAGATTTATATGAAATAGAGGAATCAGGAGTAGAGATCGATACAGAGAATACTCTTGAAGACAGGTATTTAACCTTCAAAACAGGCGACGAACAATATGCTTTTGAAATAGAGTATGTAACTGAAATTATTGGCATTCAGAATATCACACCTGTTCCAAATATTAAACCGTTTATTAAGGGAATAATTAATTTACGTGGTATAATATATCCTGTTATTTGTGTAAGAAAGAGATTTAATATTCCTGAAATACCCTACAACGACAGGACTTGCATAATAATAGTAAATGTAAACAATAATGGGATTGGTTTAATAGTCGATGAAGTGGCAGAAGTAATTAAAATTCTTCCGGAACAGATTTCGCCATCACCACAGACAAACAAAGGCTCGCACAGTAAGTTTATAAAAGGTATAGGAAGAGTTGGTGATAATTTAAAAATAATCCTTGATATTAATAAATTATTATATGATATTGATAATGATATTAACGAAAAAGAGTAGAATATGGATATTAAAGAAATACGTTCATTAGACTTTGTTGAAGTAACAGATGAAGAATTCAAGCTCATTAGAGACTTGATTTATAAGAATATTGGGATTAACCTGACAGAAGAGAAACGTTCATTAGTAAATGGACGGTTGCAAAAAATATTACGGAAGCTTAATTTTAAAACATTTAAAGAGTATTATCAGTTTTTGATAAATGATAAATCCGGAGAAGCATTAAGCGAGCTTGCAAATGTAATATCGACAAATCATACTTTTTTTGGACGCGAAATAGACCACTTTGAATACTTTGTTGATATAGTATTACCGGAAATAGAAGAAAGAGCAAAGAAAACAAACAATTTTGATATTCGAGTGTGGTCGGCAGGGTGTTCCAGCGGTGAAGAACCATACACACTTGTTATGTTGATGATGGAGTATTTCGGTAAAGATTACAATAAATGGAAAGCGGGGGTGCTCGCGACAGATATTTCATTAAATGCATTAGAAAAAGCAAAGAAAGGCATTTATCCTGATGAAAGAGTTCAACCATTGCCTGATATTTTTAAGAAAAAATATTTTAAACATCTGCCATCGGGCGAATGGGAAATAATTGACGTTATTAAGCGTGAAGTTACTTTTAGAAGATTTAATTTAATGAACGAAAAATTTCCTTTTAAAAGTCCGTTTGATGTAATTTTTTGTAGAAACGTGATGATTTATTTCGATGAGCCAACACGAGAAAGATTAGTAGATAAATTTTATCAATTTACAACACCAAATGGATATTTATTTATAGGACATTCTGAAACTTTGAACAGGTCCAAAACAAAATATTTATATTTAAAACCAGCTGTATATAAGAAAGCATAAGCATAAGCTTAAGATACAATAATTTTACTAGATTGGAGGGAGTTGTGTCGAATTTATTTAAAAGAATAAAAGTATTAATTATTGATGATTCAGCATTAGTAAGAGACATTTTGTCGAAAGGATTATCAGCCGACCCAGCAATAGAGGTTGTAGGGACAGCACCTGATGTATATGTTGGAAGAGATTTAATAATCAAATTAAAGCCAGATGTACTCACGCTCGATATAGAAATGCCCAAAATGGATGGCATCGAATTTCTACGAAAATTAATGCCCCAATATCCTTTACCTGTTGTAGTTGTCAGTTCACTTACTCAACGAGGGAAATTAATAACGATGCAGGCACTCGAAGCAGGAGCTGTTGATTTTGTTCCCAAGCCAGCAACTGACGTAGCCCGCGGTTTGAGTGAAATGATGTTAGAATTGAGAACAAAGATAAAAATTGCTTCAACTGCAAATGTATCACACTGGAAGAACAGAGAAGCTCCATTAAGCGATAGGAAATCCAAAGATGAAAGTGCATTAAACAAGGCATTGGCAGAATCTACTGATAAAGTTATTGCGATTGGTGCTTCGACGGGTGGAACAGAAGCAATCAGAAAAGTGATTGAGCAATTACCGCCTTTTATGCCTGGTATTGTAATAGTGCAACATATGCCTAAAGGTTTTACAAAAACATTTGCTGACAGATTGAACGAAACATCATATATGCAGGTAAAAGAAGCGGAAGACGGAGATAGAATATTAAACGGACGAGTATATATTGCCCCCGGCGACTATCATATGAAAGTGTATCGATCGGGTGGACAATATAAAATTCAAATACTCGAAGGCGAAAAAGTAAATGGTCATCGTCCTTCGGTGGATGTAATGATGTTCAGCGTAGCAGAAAGCGTTGGAGCAAATGCCTTTGGGGTGATATTAACCGGAATGGGTAATGATGGAGCAGCAGGTCTGAAAGCAATGAGGGAAGCAGGTGCAAAAACAATAGGACAAAATCAATCGACTTGTGTGGTTTATGGAATGCCAAAGGTTGCTTATGACATTGGAGCGGTAGAAATGCAATTGCCGTTAAATGAAATTCCTAATGCATTAATTAAATTGGTAAAACAGTCAAGCTAAATATATGGATAAATTTCCACTCACTGTTTTAGTTGTCGAAGATGATATTGCATCAAGACTTGTAATTACTTCAATAATAAAATCAAAATTTCAAAATGTAATCGAAGCAGAAAATGGATTGCAAGGACTTGAATTATTTAAACAACATTCCCCTGATTTAATTGTATCAGATATTGGAATGCCATTTCTTGATGGTATTTCAATGTCCAGAATGATTCGGGAAATAAACCCTAAAATTCCAATAATAATAACAACAGCATTCGACAACAAAGAAGTTCTTATTGATGCAATTAGTATAGGAATTAATCATTATATAGTAAAGCCAATTAAAACAAACAATCTAAAAGAAACACTTGATATTGTTGCCAATTCATTAGTTTACGAAAAAGAATATAAAAAGCAAGAAGAAAAGATAAGGCTACTGTATAGTGCAATAGAACATTCCTCGGGAGTAGTGATTATTTTTGATAGCGAAGGAAAAATTGTTTATCATAATCCTCAGTTGAATGAACTAATAGGGATTAATAATGGATTTGTAATTGATGATATTAATAAAATATTTTATGGTGATAACTATTTATTTCTGATAAATTCAATTAATGAAAAAAAATCCTGGAAAGGGGAACTTAAACTATTTAGCAAAGACAACCAAGAAAAGTATATGCTTGTTTCAATTTCGCCAGTGCTGAATGAAAATAGTGAAACCACAAATTTTATTTTAGTTGCTGATGATATAACTGAGAAAAAAATAATTGAAAATAAGCTAAAAGAATACAACGAAGAATTAGAACAAAAAGTTAAGGAAAGAACTTTAGAATTACTGAAAATAAATGAAGAACTGATAAAAGCTAAAGAAAAAGCAGAAGAAGCAAACCGAGCTAAAAGTCTATTTCTTGCAAAGGTTACACACGAACTCAGAACTCCAATGAATGGAATTCTGGGAATGACAAGTGTTTTGATGGACACTGAACTTAACGAAAAGCAAAAGAGGACACTGAGTATTGTTAAGCATTCGGGCGAGACACTATTAAATATCATAAATGATATTTTGGATTGGTCGAAACTTGAAACCGGGAAATTAAGATTAGACAGAGCTTCCTTTTGTTTAGAAGATGTGGTTAATAATGTCTATGGTTTACTAAGCTATTCGGCTTCAAATAAAGGAATAGAATTAAGGCTTAACTTAACTCACGATATTCCTCGAAAAGTAGTAGGAGACCCGATAAGATTGCAACAAGTATTAATTAATCTTGTATCTAACGGGATTAAGTTTACGGATGAGGGATATGTTGAGATTTCGGTTATTAAAATAAAAGAAGAAAAGAACAAAGCAATTATTCGATTTGATATTCGAGACACAGGAATAGGAATACCTTCGGACAAAATTGAGAAACTTTTTAAAAGTTTCAGCCAAATTGATGACAATCTAACCCGAAAATATGGAGGAACCGGATTAGGTTTATTTATTTCAAAAGAGATTGTTGAAATGATGGGTGGGGAAATTTATTGCGAAAGCACAGTTGGAGAAGGTTCAGTTTTTCATTTTACTATTCCATTGGAAGTTTCTGACGAAAAGAAAGAAGAGAAAATATCTCTTGTGAAGTCTTTATCAGAAATATCAAGTAATTACAAGGACTTGTCTCTCAATTTATTAATCATTGAAGATAGTTATATTAATCAAGAAGTAATTAAAGAAGCTTTGAATGCAACAAATTGTAAATACAAAATTGCTGAAAATGGCAAAATTGGTATTTATTATTATTCTAATGAGAAGTTTGACGTTATTCTTCTGGACTTACAAATGCCAGAGATGGATGGTTTTGAAACAATTAAAGCATTATTAGAAATTGAGGATAATAACAACTTAGAACATACGCCAATAATAGCACTAACAGCAAATGATGATGAAGAAATGGTTGAAAAGATAATGAAAGCAGGGTTTGATGATATAATTACAAAGCCAATTGATTGGCAAGTTTTGTTTGATACTATTTTCAAGTATGTTCCCGACAAAGCGAATAATGGCGTTGATCTTACAAAGCTTCTTGTTTCAATTAATCACAATAATTCTTTACTAAAAAAACTAATAAAATATTTTATAGAAAAAGTCCCAGAACAAATTAACCTTTTAGAACAAGCAGTTAAAAATAATAATCTTGAGGAGGTTGATAGAATTTCACATAAGTTAAAATCAGAAGTTGGGAATTTTGAATCTGGGAAAGCATTTAAAACTCTTAGCGAAATAAATCGAATAAGCAGAAATAAATCAAACAGGAATTTAGGCAAATTATGTGAAAATTTACGGGTAGAAATCGAAAAAGTAATACAATATTTAGAAAGATATATCGAAAATAATAATTAAACACTTAGAGGAATTCATAGAGGTAATTATGCGTACATTAGTTGTAGAAGATGACTATATAACTTCCCAGGTAATGCAGGAAATATTAAGTGCATTCGGGGATTGCGACGTAGCTGAAAATGGTGACCAGGCAATTGAATTGTTTACATCAGCTCAGCTAACGGGTGTTCTCTACGATGTGATTTTTTTGGATATAATGATGCCAGAAAAAGATGGACAGGAAGTACTTGAAAAAATTCGTCAAATTGAGAAAATGAATGGAATTATGGGGTTAGATGGAGTGAAGATTGTAATGACAACTGCATTAGACGATTACAACAACATCAAGAAAGCGTTTGCAAATCAAGCTGAGGCTTACTTGATTAAACCTGTTGATAAAGATAAAGTTGTAAAAGTGCTTGTCGATTTGGAGCTTTTGAGTTAATTTTGTTTTTTTATTTAATTAAGTAATGTATGAAATCATCACCTTATAATGCAACTGTTGTTGGGAAAATATTATTAACACCGGACTTAATGATTTTGAGAGTGAGAACAGACACTCCAAGAGAAAAATTTGAAGCAGGACAATATACAACAATAGGAGTTTTAGCATCTGAACAGCGTTCGGCTAATTCCGTAATAACATTGGAACAACTGCCGCCGGATTTTTTAATTAAGAGACCATATTCGATAGCATCAGCTAATCACGAAACTTCAAATTTTGAATTTTATATTAGCCAGGTGAAGTCGGGACAACTTACACCAAGACTTTTTGTTTTGTCTCAAGGCAGTAGAATGTGGGTTGATGAAGATATTTTGGGAGTCTTTAGGTTGAAAGATACTCCTAAGGGATGCAATATTGTTATGGTGGCAACAGGAACCGGACTTGCACCATATATTAGTTTTCTTCGTTCGCACATAAAAGATAATCAGGATATAAAATTAGCGGTATTACACGGAGCCGCTTATCCTTGGGATTTGGGGTACTATTCTGAATTAACTTTCATTCAAAATTCTTTCGATAATTTTTATTATTTCCCAACATTACTTAAGGCTGATAAAAATTGGAATGGGCTAACTGGTTATATTGAAAATCATCTGGAAAATGGTTTGCTCGAAAACGTTGGGATAGAAATTAATCCAGAAAAAACACACTTTTTCTTATGCGGTAATCCCAAGATGGTAGAATCAGTCTCAAAATTTCTTGGGAGGTATAATTACACTAAGCATACTCAAACTAAACCAGGTTCGTTGCATGTCGAAGAGTATTAGTTCAACAACAAAAATATTGCTATTTTTCTTTTTGATATTCGCAGTTTCTTCCTGTATTGTTGTCAAAGAGCAGGCGAGCGAAGAGCAAGATTTCGAACAATCTGCTGTATTGAGCCCAAAGCCAGAAATACCTATGTCTGATATAATACTACGCTCAAGCAAAGGCGATATGGTTTCTTTCCTGCCACAGGGTTGGTTTTTTGTTGATACAGAACAACGCTCAGCGTCGGACGTTTTGGCTGTTATCTGCAATCCAGATTATAGTTTATGTGCAATATTTACAACAATAAATAGACCTACACTTAAAATAAATTCAGAAGACGAAGAAATTAATGTTGATTTATTGTTTGATGTAGCTCGTGAATGCTTCGCAAGGCGTTCGCAGAAATCGGCAGGAGCAGTAAAATTAATTGGGAAATATCAAAACATTCAAATTGGGAACAAAGATTTTGTGAAATATGAATTTTCTACTACTAATGGTGCAATAGTTGCAAAATCGGCTGTATTTGTTTCATCTTTAGGTCAATTCTACGAGTTCACATTATTACCGATGACAATTTTAGGAAATGAAATACCAACGCAGAAAGAATTCAACAAAATTTTCAATTCTTTTTTAGCTGCAATACAGTATTAGATGCAGTTCCTTCTTAAAATATTATTTTTCTTGCTACCAATAACATCATTATTTTCTGCAAATATCAGCTTAGGGATTGATGTATTAGTCGAAAACCATTTTGCACCTTTGCAAAAGAAAAAAATAGGACTTCTTACTAATCAGTCTGGGAGGGACTCGAAAGGAACTCTTACAGCTGAAATACTTACCAAAACTGATAAATTATCACTGAAATATATTTTTGTACCTGAACACGGGCTCTGGGGAAACTTACCTGCTGGGCAAAAGGTTAGCGATGCAAGTTTCAATGGAATACCTGTAATATCGCTTTATGGAGAAAAACGCACACCTAATCTGAAATATATCAAAGAAGTAGATGCTTTGGTTGTAGATATTCAAGATATTGGAATTCGCTCTTATACTTATATTTCCACAGTGTTTTATTTTATTAAAGCTGCGGCAGAAGCTCATAAACCAGTGTATGTATTAGATAGACCAAACCCAATAAATGGTGTTACAATAGACGGAAACGTCCTCGAAGATGATAAGACATCATTCGTTGGGATAATGCCCATACCTTACATTCACGGAATGACAATTGGTGAGATAGCCAAAATGATTGTAGGAGAAGGATGGTTAGGTAGCGATAAAAAAGGTAAAAAACTTAAAACACAAGTTGAAGTAATTGAAATGAAAGGTTGGAAACGGGAAATGTGTTTTGAGGATACAGGATTGATGTGGTTTCCAACTTCTCCACATATTCCTGCAATCGATGCAATTCGTGGTGCTGCACTTGTCGGAATTTTTGGTGAGTTAGGAATACTTAATATAGGAATCGGAACAACTTTGCCGTTTCAATATATAGGAAGCCCAAATTTTAAGACTGACGAAGTCTTAAATGAACTGAATAAACATAGCTTTGAAGGGGTAAGTTTTTTTAAAGCCCAGTTTAGACC
>JAOAGZ010000005.1 GCA_026415495.1 Eximiradius proteiniborus
AATCAATATCCTCTTCTAATTTTTCTTTCCACTGCTTTTCTTTAGAACAAGAATCATAATAATCTTTTAATTCATCTATATTTACAAAAGTATTTCCGTTATTTCCATACTTCTTTATTCTTCCATATTGTAGCAGGTATGATATATTTGAAATTGTAACTTTGCGATTTAAATATTGAGAAGCCCAGTCGCAAGCCTCTTTTAAATTAACCAATTTATCATCTTCGTCTGAATATAAAGTAAGTTGTCCCATTGATTAACTCCCCCTTTTTACTTTTTCAAATTTATTTCTGCCAATGATATAATAATATTCCTTTTCAAATGAGTGATTGCGACTAACTTTTTGTTTGTCGCAATCGGTATAAATTCCTCAAATATAATAATTTTTTTTTCAATTTTTTAATAATTATCTTTGTAAACATTTTAAGTTGTATGAAAAAAATATTAATGGTACAACTTAAAAATTAATATTAAGAATAATTTGGAGTAAAGCAATGAAAATCTTGGTGTCTGATGGTATCGAAAAAATTGGGGCTGATATGTTGAAATCAGCTGGCTTCGAAGTAGTCGAGCAAAAATTAACACCAGAGGAATTACTCAAAGAAATTGAGAAATACGATGCAATAATTGTTCGCTCCGCAACAAAAGTAACCAAGGAAGTAATAGAAGCAGGAAAAAATCTGAAAGCAATTGCCCGCGGAGGAGTTGGACTGGATAATATTGATGTAGCATATGCAAAATCTAAAGGAATACCGGTGCTGAACACACCTGGCGCTTCTTCAATTTCGGTGGCAGAACTTGCAATTGCTCATATGTTTGCAGTGTGCCGCTTCCTTAATCAAAGCAATATTGAAATGCGTCAAGGCAAATGGCCCAAGAAAGAATATTCAAAAGGAATTGAACTTACAGGCAAAACTCTTGGTTTGCTTGGCTTTGGTAATATCGGCAAAGAAGTTGCCAAAAGAGCAATTGGACTTGGAATGACAGTAATAGCACACGACCCATTTGTTACCCAAACCGATTTGAATGTTCAACTTGTAAGCAAAGAAGAAGTAATAAAACAATCTGATATAATTTCATTGCATATGCCACTAATCAAAGGGGAAGGTCCCGCAGTAGGCGAGAAAGAAATTGAAATGATGAAGGAAGGTGTAATAATAATCAATTGTGCACGTGGCGGAGTTGTTTCCGAAAAAGCATTGCTCGAAGGTTTGAACTCCGGCAAAGTAGCAGCTGCCGGAATAGATGTGTTTGAAAACGAACCACCAACAGAAGCACAGGCAGCGCTTATCAATCATCCAAGAGTGTCTGTTACACCACATATTGGCGCTTCCACAGTAGAAGCACAAAACAGAGTTGGCGAAGAAATCGCTCAAAAAGTTATTGATGTTTTGAAAAAATAATTGTTAATATAATTTAGGTAGAAAAAATGGCTGTATTCCGTCCTTTTAAAGCATTCAGACCCAAACCAGAACTTGCTGCCGAAGTAGCAGCAAAGCCCTATGATGTGCTGAATTCTGACGAAGCAAGGGAAGAAGCAAAAGGGCACCCACTTTCTTTTCTTCATGTGGGGAAGCCTGAGATTGATTTAGATCCATCAATTGATTTATACGACCCACGCGTTTATGAAAAAGGTAAAGACAACTTACAAAAATTGATACGTGATGGTGTTTTGGTAGAAGATAGCGAACCTTTTTATTATATTTATGCTCAAACTATGTTCGATAGAACGCAGTACGGGCTGGTTGGATGTGCTTCGGTTGATGACTACTGGAATGATGTAATATTGAAACACGAGAAAACACGTAAAGATAAAGAAGAAGACCGTTGCCAGCACGTCCGCGTTACTAACGCACACACCGGACCGATTTTCCTTACTTACAAAGACAAAGCAGAAATCGATGAAATAGTAAATAGATATATCGAACAGAAGCCTAACACAGATATTATCACTGTTGATGGTATTCGCCATCAGGTGTGGGTAATCTCGGATAAGAACGATATTGCGAAAATCCGCGAACTGCTCGCTGGTGTTGATAAATTCTATGTTGCAGATGGACACCACCGTTCGGCTGCGGCAGCAATTGTTGGGCGTGAGCGTCAGCAAGCCAATCCAAATCATACAGGTGAAGAAGAATATAATTTCTTCCTTGCTGTGCTATTCCCGGCAAGCCATTTATACATTATGGACTACAACCGCCTTGTAAAAGATTTGAACGAACATTCGAAAGATGAATTTCTTGCAAAACTCGAAGATTTGTTTGTAATTAACAAGGTGGAAGGACAATTTGCTCCGAAGAAAAAAGGACAAATCGGAATGTATCTCGATGGGCAATGGTATAGCCTTGATGCAAAAGACAAGCTGTTCCATCCGGAAGATCCTGTTGAAAATCTTGACGTTTCGATTTTGCAACATTATGTATTAGATCCGATTTTAGGAATCGACGACCCACGCACAAGCAAACGCATTGATTTTGTCGGTGGAATTCGTGGGCTTGGCGAGTTGGAACGTCGGGTAAATTCAGGCGAAATGGCGGTAGCTTTCTCAATGTATCCAACTTCGATAGAGGAACTGATGGCTATTGCTGATGCCGGCAAAATTATGCCTCCGAAATCAACCTGGTTCGAGCCTAAATTGCGAGATGGGTTATTCGTGCATTTCTTAGATTAAAGCAAAAGCCGAAATATATTTAAAGAGGTTGCCCCGCAAAGGCAACCTTTTTTATTCAGATATTGATAAGTAGAAAGATTATACTTTGACTGTGCTTTCTTTGCGTAACTGCTGCAACTTTTCGAAAAGAGATTTTTCTTCGTCAGTAAGATTTTTTGGAACTTTTATCTGAACGTTGAGAAATAAATCGCCGCGGTTGCCTTCAGAATTGTATTTTGGCATACCCAGTCCTTTAAGTTTAAGGATTTTGCCGGAACTTGTTCCGGGTGGGATAGTAACTTTAACCATACCGCTGAAAGTTTTAATTTTTGCTGAACCACCCAAAACAGCAGTGAATAAATCGACAGGCAAATCCAAATACAGGTCGTCGCCGCGACGCTCAACTTTGTTGTGTGGCAAAACTTTCACTTTAACAATCAAATCGCCTTTCTGCCCGCCATAATTACCGTCGGTGCCTTGCCCGGAAATTTTCATAACCTGTCCGTCGGCAATGCCGGGCTTAAATTTCACCTCAATTTTTTTACCGTTTGCCTGTATTTGCCGGGTTGTCCCGCTGAATGCTTCTGCTAATGTTAATTCGACTTCAACTTCAATATCTTCACCACGTTGAGGAGGATATTTGAAGCCCTGACGCGAAGAAAAGCCCGAACCGAATATTCGTTCGAAGAAGTCGGATAGCCCGCCACCAGAGGAGAAAAAGTCTCCAACAGTCTGGTAGGTTGAGCGTGAGCGGCGTCCGGCAGATTGCTGAGCTTCGGCAAACCAGCTTGCCCAATCAAAATCGTCGTTTGAACCACCAGTTTGACGGTGGCGATTGAAGGAGTTATTTAAGTTATCATACTTCCGGCGTTTTTCTGGATCCGAAAGCACCTGATAAGCTTCGGAAATTTCTTTAAATTTGTTTTCGGCATTAGGGTCAGATTTATTAGAATCAGGATGATACTGACGAGCAAGTTTGCGATATGCTTGCTTGATTTCGTCTGCAGTTGCCTGCTTATCAACACCTAATATTTTATAATAATCTTTAAATTCCACTAAAATCACCTCCTTGTGTTTTTATTCAATAAGTATTTTGCCAGTCATTTCTTGTGGAATAGGAAGCCCCATAATATTGAGAACAGTTGGAGCGACATCGGCTAAAATACCATCTTTTGCTATTTTATATTCATCAGAAACGACGATAAACGGAACAGGATTAAGAGAATGAGCTGTATTTGGCGAACCATCCGGATTTTTTGCATAATCTGCGTTTCCGTGGTCAGCAAGAATAAGCACAGTATAATCATTTTTTCGAGCAGTTTCAACAACTTCACTCAAACATACATCTACCGCTTCGACAGCTTTGCGAATTGCTTCGTAAACCCCCGTATGCCCTACCATATCACCATTTGCAAAATTCAAGCAAATAAAATCGTATTTCTGTGTGTTAAGTTGTTCGACAAGTGCATCTTTCACCTCGAACGCACTCATTTCGGGCTTCAAATCGTAAGTAGGAACCTTTGGCGAATGAATTAGTATTCTGTCTTCGTTTTCGAATACTTCCTCCCGCCCACCTGAAAAGAAAAATGTAACGTGAGCGTATTTTTCAGTTTCGGCAATTCTCAGCTGTCGCAATCCTGCTTTGGAGACGACTTCGCCAAGTGTGTTTGAAACATTTTCTTTGTCATAGATAACGCGAACGTTTTGGAAAGTGTCGTCGTAGCGCGTCATAGTAAGGTAATATAAATCAATTGTATGCATATCAAATTCGTGCATATCTTTTTGAGTGAGAGCAATTGTAATTTCGCGAAGTCTGTCTGTCCGGAAATTGAAACAGATAAATACATCACCTTCCTGAACCACTGCAAGAGGTTTGCCGTTGTCATCGACACAAACTATTGGATTGATAAACTCATCAGTAACACCTTCGTCGTATGATTCCTGAATAGCTTTGAGAATATCGGTGGTAGGTTTGCCAATTCCTTTAGTAATCAGATCGTAGCCTTGTTTGACGCGTTCCCAGCGTTTATCTCTGTCCATTGTATAATATCGCCCACAGAGCGAAGCAATTTTTCCGTTGGAATGTTCGAGATGCTCGAGCAAATTTTTTACAAAGCCGTAGCCACTTCGAGGGTCGGTATCTCTGCCATCGGTTAATGCGTGAATGAAAACGCGTTCTAAACCGAAGTCTTTGGTCATATCGCACAATTTGTAAAGATGCTTGTCGAGAGAATGATCCCCACCATCGGAGACAAGCACGAGAAAATGAACAGCCTTGTTGTTTTCCTTTGCATACTTAAATGCTTCGACAAGAACAGGGTTTTTGTCGATTTTACCTTCGCGGATTTCTTTGTTAATTTTCACTAAGTCCTGATAAACAATACGCCCGGCTCCAATATTCAGGTGTCCGACTTCGGAATTGCCCATTTGCCCATCGGGAAGTCCTACATTTTCACCACAAGTGAGCAATTTCGAGTTCGGATATGTTGCAATCAATTTATCCCAATACGGTGTGTTGGCAATACTGATAACATCGGATTGGCTTCCATCGCCAACGCCCCAACCGTCTACAATAAGAAAAAGACGATTTTCTAAACTATTAATTTTCAATAATTATTGTTAATTTGGAAAGATTATTTAGGCAGATTTCGATGAGAATTGGGTATTTATCATATTTTAATTCCAAAGACGTTCGGGCGTGGTCTGGTTCTATCTATTTCATACGTCGTGAGCTTGAAAAAAAAGGAGTGGAGATTGTTCCAATAGATAATCTTGGAAGTGTGCTTGATGAAATATATAAAGTTAAGTCGTTATTTTATAAAGCAATAGGAAAAAATCATCATCGGATTCGTGAGCGACGTATAATGCAAAGAGCCGCAGAAAAAGCTGCAAGGCTTATCGAGAAACAACGCCCCGACGTGCTTCTAAGTCTTGGCTCGCTCGAGCTTTCGATGTTAAAATGCGATTTGCCAGCTACTTTTTGGACTGATGCTACTTTTCGTCAGCTTGTGAATTACTATCCTGAATATTCGGATTTATCGCCGACTACGTTGCGAGAAGGTGAGTTTTTAGAAGAACAGAGTATTAATGGTGCTTCCCGAATATTTTTTGCGTCTGAATGGGCTGCCGGTGGTGCAATAAACTACTACTCTGCAGATGAAAGCAAGGTGAAAGTATTACCATTTGGAGCAAATTTGTATAATCCACCAACAGAGGAAGAAGTAGCAGATTTTATTGCGAGAAAAGATTTTGATGCAATTGAGTTGCTTTTTGTTGGTGTGGCATTCGAGCGAAAGGGTGGCAATACGGCTTTCGAAATAGCTCGCAAAATCAGGCAAAAAGGTCGCAAGGTGAGGCTTCATATAATCGGTTGCAATCCAGAAATTAATGAAAGCAATGATTTCATAAAAATATACGGGTTTCTGAACAAAGCTCGTCCCGATGATATGAAAACAATTGAGGAGTTGTATCGGAAAGCACATTTTTTTGTGATGCCATCGCTTGCGGAGTGCTACGGGATAGTTTTTTGCGAGGCTAACGCTTACGGGCTACCGGTTGTAGGAGCAAATAATGGCGGTATGCCAACGATAATAAAACATAATACAAATGGTTTTTTGTTTGATTATTCGAATTATGAGCAAAGCCTTCAAGAAATTGCAGACGAATTAATTGAGATTGGAGAAAATCGAAAAGTTTACGAAGAAGCGGCAAATAAATCACGGAATGAGTATAAAATGCGTTTGAATTGGGAGGTATCGGTCGGGGAATTGATAAGCGAACTAAATAAAATCAGCAAATAAAAAAGGCTGCTCTTCCGGAGCAGCCTTTTGAAAATTTAAGGACAGAATTAATCATTCATTTCGTGTGATAATTTCTTTTGACGACGAGCGGCTTTAATACGCGACATACGTTTTTCGACCGAAGGCTTCACATAAGCTGTTCTTTTTTTGAACTCGCGAAGGATACCAGAGCGCTCATATTTTTTCTTAAAGCGTTTTAAAGCGCGGTCGATATTTTCATTAGTTTGAAGAGTTACGCCTATCACTGCTATTTTTCACCTACCTTTCGCGCAGAATTAATTAAGTTCAACAAATTTATGATAATTTTTCAATAAGACGTTTTTCGTTGTTCTTTTCAAATTGAACAATAATTGAATGGCCACCGTTGCTTGTAACTTCCTTTTTACGAACAATACCGACATCCTGCCACACTTCGTGATAAATCACATCGCCGATTTTATACTCGCTTTTTGGGGTGTAAGTTTTAGCGTCTTCGCGAGTAATGTGAATAACGGCTTTGGACTTATCCTGGTCCTGTTCTATTGCATCCAAATTAACAAGTTGAGAGTGGCGGCTCCGTGTGCATCTTGCCCATTGCTGGCGTCCATTTTCGGTTTCGATTGGCTCGCCGATGAGTTCGTGTTTGGTTTCTTTCATTAAAAAGGGTGAGTATAGAGTAATGTACTTAGCTCTACGAGACCTTCTTTTTATGGCCATAATAATCTCATTATGAAAAAGAACAAAAAATTATATACAAAAATACGAAAAAATTTGTTAAAAATCAAAAAAGATATTATTATGCAAAATTATATTGCACAATAATATAAAAAATATTTTGTTTTTCTTGTCTAACTTATGAGCCCTAATTCTCGTCCAACTTCTGCAAACACTTCTAAAATTTTGTCTAAATGTTCTTTTTCGTGAGAAGCCATATAAGAAGTTCTCATCATACTCATATTAGGAGGAACTCCGGGCGGAATAAACGCATTGACAAAGACGCCTTTGTCGAATAGTTTGCGCCAGAAAACGAATGCTATTTCTACTTGTCCAACTATTACAGGAACAATAGCAGTTTTGCTTTCAACAATATGGAAGCCTAATTGCTTGAAGCCCTCACGCATATAATTTGCGTTCCAGATTAATTTATCGACAAGCTCTGGTTGCTCTTCCAAAATATCAAGAGCAGCAAGGGTTGCCGCACAGGACGCAGGAGTTGGGCTGGCGCTGAAAATAATAGCAGGGGAATTATGCTTTAAGTAGTTGATTACACGTTCGGGTCCGCCGACAAATCCGCCAAGAGAAGCGAAAGTTTTCGAGAATGTTCCCATTACAAGATTTTGCTTGACATCCATTCCGAAGTAGCTGTGAGTGCCACGTCCGCCTGAGCCAATCACACCGGTTGAATGAGCGTCGTCGACAAGGACACGGGCTCCGTATTTTTCGGCAATTGCTGCTAATTCAGGGAGATTAACAATTTCACCGGTAACCGAAAACACGCCATCGGTAACGATAAATTTGCCGGCGCTGTCGGGAATTGATTGGAGCACTTTCTCCAAATCTTCCATATCGTTGTGTTTGTAACGTTTGAATTCGGCAAAAGCACCTTTTGCCATCATTGCACCGCTTACAATACAAGCGTGATTTTCTTTGTCTGAGATAATCACATCGCCTTTCTGGGCAATTGTGGAGATAATACCAAGAGCAGTCTGAAATCCCGTGCTGAAAAGAAGAACAGCTTCGGTTCCAAGGAATTTAGCCAGTCTTGCTTCAAGTTCGTTATGCAAATCGAGTGTTCCGGTCAGATATCGCGAGCCGGAGCAACCGGTTCCGTATTTATTAATTGCGTTGTGGGCAGCTTCCTTTACTTTTGGGTGTGCAGTAAGACCTAAATAATTGTTCGAACCAGCCATAATCATTTTTTTGCCATAGACAGAAACAACTGGTCCTTCGTTTTCTTCGATAGCGTGGAAATATGGGTATAGTCCCTGAGCTTTTACTTCATCAGCACGAGTAAAGGCAAAACATTTTTCAAAAACGTCCACAGTATGTCCTTTATGTTAGTTAATTATTTTCACAAAACATACAAAGATATGAAAAAATAAAAACTTAAAAAAGAATTAACTTACTTAACATAATATTAATTTATCAACTAAAAAGCAATTACAATTTTTCATAATCTAATGTAAACCAACAAGATAGAACGGATTTAGTTCTTAAATTCAACACATCAAAATACAAAAACTGCCCCGCTAATTGGGGCAGCTAATATTTATTATTTTTTGTAATTTCCTATGAAAACAGACAGAAAATATTTCTCATTACTTCAAATTAGCCCATTTGCACAGATACATTTCTGCTGGATGAACAAGATATTTATGTTTAGGAAGAATGCGGACGGTAAATCCCTGCATTCCGGTATCGGGGCAAATGTAGCTACCGCTGAAATAATGAACGTCTTTTTCTGTTTTCACATAAAGTAGTTCTTCGGAAACGGCATTTTGGAACTCACCGTGGTGGTCAATAGTACCGAAATAAACTTGAACGGAAACATCATCGGGTTGGATTTCGCCAAGCTTAACCTTAACGGAAATGGGCACTTTTCGCCCAACGTAATAATCGCGTTTATGTTCGAAATCGACCTGAAGAATATCAACATTCTGCCAGTGCATACGGATGCGGTCTTTCCACACCTGAAAACTTTTCGCTTCTGCCGCTCCATTTTCCGCAAGAGTGCGGTATTTTTCAGAAGCAGGAAGATAGAATTTGTCGGTGTAGTCGCGAACCATTCTATGAGTGGAGAAGCGTCCTGCAATAGTAGCGATTGAGTTTTTCATATATTGAACCCATTCTTCGGGCACTTTATTAGCAGAACGTTTATAGAACATTGGGACGATGACAGTTTCGAGAGTATCATAAAGCATATCTGCTTCTATATTTTCCATTTCGGGGCTATTATCGTGTTCTTCGCCGGTACCAATAGCAAAGCCATTTTGAGCATTAAAGCCTTCGTCCCACCAGCCGTCTAATATTGAGAAGTTGAGAGTGCCGTTGATTGCGGCTTTCATACCGCTTGTTCCACTTGCTTCGAGCGGGCGGATTGGATTATTGAGCCACACATCACAGCCTTTGACAAGCATACGGGCAATAACCATATCGTAGTCTTCGAGAAAGACGACGTGTTTTTCGAGCCCCCATTGGCGAACACGCTGAATAATTGACTGGATTACTTCTTTGCCCTGGATGTCGTGTGGGTGAGCTTTGCCGGAGATAATAACCTGCACAGGATTATTCGGATTGGTCAGAATTTTCTTTAATCTATCCATATTTTTGAACAGAAGCAAAGCTCGTTTATAAGTAGCAAATCTACGAGCGAAACCAATAGTCAGGGTGTCCGGATTGAGCAATTCGTTGATTTTGCTAACCTGATCGGGTGGCAGAGAATGTTTTTGCTTGGTGTTCAGATAATTACGGGCAAACAAAATAAGCCTGACGCGGCGGCGTTGCTTTTCTCTCCAGATTTCTTCGGAAGGAATAGAATGTATCATTTGCCAGATGTCTTCTCTGTCGGTTTCAGAACGCCAAATTGGAGAAAGATACCTATCGAAAAGTTCAGCAAATTCGCGAGCAATCCACGTTTGGGTGTGAACGCCATTAGTAATTCCGCAGATTGGCACTTCATTTTCGGGGAAACATTTATACAGAGAATGCCACATTTTTTGGGCAACACGTCCGTGCAATTTGCTCACACCGTTGTGATATGAAGTCATTTTAAGTCCCAGAACAGTCATCGAGAAATCGCTTTCAGGATTGAAAGAACCTATTTGTCCCATTTCGAGTAGTTCTTCGCGTGAGATACCGAGTTCATCTTTGAAATAGAGCAAATTATTTTCAATTCTAAATAGTTCAAATGTTTCGTTGCCGGCTGGTACTGGGGTGTGAGTAGTGAAAACAGAGCTTTCTTTGCATAAAGTTTTTGCGGAACGGAAATCGAGATTGAATTTTTTCATTAGCTGTCTTGTTCGCTCCCAGAGAGCAAAAGCGGCGTGTCCTTCGTTAATATGGAGCACTTCTACATTAATTCCCATTGCTTCGAGAGCACGCATACCGCCGATTCCAAGAACCATTTCTTGCTGGATACGGGTTTCGCGATCGCCACCATAGAGCTGGTCTGTAATATCTTTATATTCGACATCGTGGTTATCATCAATATTGGTATCGAGCATATAAAGGCAAATTCTGCCGATATGAATTTTCCAGATTTGAGCAAAAACATTTCCTTTTGGCAATTTAACAGTAACTTTGAGCGGTTCGCCATCATCGCCACGGACAATTGCAAGCGGAAGCGAGAAGAAATCATTATAAATATACTGCTCGTTTTGCCAGCCATTTTGGGTGATACGCTGACGGAAATATCCTTGTTGATAAAGAAGCCCAACGCCAACGAGTGGCAAACCAAGATCGCTTGCAGATTTCAAATGGTCGCCAGCCAGCACTCCAAGACCACCGGAGTAATTAGGAAGGCTTTCGTTTATTCCGTATTCCATCGAAAAATATGCAATTACGCCGTCTGTAGAAATGTGTTTGGTTTTATAATATGTATTTCCATTTATATACGACAGAAATTTACCGTGAATATAATCAAGGTAGCTAACAAAATCTTGCGATTCGGCTAACTTTTTCAACTGTTCCTGAGATGTTTTATTAATCAAAAGCACCGGATTATGATTGACTTCTTCCCAAAGACTTCTGTTAATTCTGATGAACAATTCGCGTGCGTCTGAATTCCAGCACCACCAATAGTTATAGGCAAGCTCTTTGAGTTTCGCAATGCGAGCGGGCAAATTAGCAGTAACAACAAATGAATGAAGTGGCTTCATTTTCTTCTCCAATATATCTAAATAATTCTGTTCGAATAAATTTTAATGAAGTTTAATATAAATAATTTATTTTAGAAAAATGAAAAAAAATATTTCTATAATTTCTTATAAATTGTTCAGATGAAGCGACAAAATTACATTTCAGCGTGGTGGATATTTTTTGCGGCTTTCGGGTGGTTTCTGCTTGGAGCAAATTTTGGGATAAACATTTACGATGAAGGCATTGGAATTCTCGGGGCAAAACGAATTTTGGCAGGAGAAGTGCCTTATCGGGATTTTTGGACTATATATTCGCCGCTGTGGTATTATGTTTTGGGTGTGTGGATAAAACTGTTTGGAAATGAGATATTTGTAATACGACTGTTTACTATTTTGCTTAATAGTATTAGCATCTGCATCCTCTACAACACAATTAAATCGCAGAAAATAAACCCATATTTAGGTACTCTTTCGGCTACGATGTTTCTAAGTATTTCGCCGTTTTATGGCAGAGCCATACCGCTGGCGTTATTATTTACTTTTCTTATCATTTACTATCTTCTGAATAAAAAGAACAGTTGTGATTATATCATTATAGGCGTTTTGAATGCATTGTTGTTTGCTACCCGGCACGATTTCGGGATTTATGCAATAGCATCTACAATTTGCGTTGCTACTTTTGAGAACAAATTGTTAAAAGAAAAGAGTATTAACAAGTATTTGATTTACTTGACGACTTTGATTACAATATTATCCATATATTTTCTCCTGTTGCATAAGATTGGTGCGTTGGGCGGCTATTTTGAATATGCATTCAGGTTCGTATTTGAGAAATTTGGGGCAGGGCGTTCGCTTCCTTTCCCCAATCCATTAAGTGCAATTGTAGAAGAGAGTGTTCCTGTTGGCAGCAAGATATATAATTTTTGGCTATCGCTTGTGTTTTATCTACCATTTGTGATAATCGGCACTTTGTTTTATTTAATAATGAAATCGAAAGTAGAAATCAGCAGCGAAGGTAAATTTTTTGTAACTGTAACGTTTTTTTCACTGATTTTTAGTGCACAGGGAATGGTTCGCTCGGGATATGAACATATTCTGCCATCATTATTAATTATCACGATGTTGCTAACTCCAATTTTGGTGAAACTCAATTTGACAAATAAATTTTACTTGTTTTTTCTGTTGATTTTCTTTTCGTTTCCGCCGGTAGCAAAGAAAGCACAATCCCTGATTTATCTGTATTCCGACAAATCATTGGAAATAAAATCACATTCATCCAGATATATCAAAATACCAAAAGCCGAGGCTGAAAACTACAACAACCTGATCGAATATGTGAAAATCTTCGACCGAAGCAAATATTTGTTCTCGGGAGTATTATATCACGAAAAAATATTCATCAATGATATTATGCTGTATCACCTTGCGAATCGCTATCCGGCAACAAAATATCACGAACTTCACCCGGGACAGGCAACAGAGGCAGGCGTGCAGAACGAAATCATCACTGAGTTGAAGAGCAAAGAGATACCAATCATTGTTCTTTATTACGACAAAGAAAGCGAGAAACAAAAAATAATTGGCGAAAATTATTTAGATGAGTATATAAGAGAAAATTACTTACTAAGCAAAATTTTTGGCAATTATTATGTATTCAGACTAAACAAGTAATAAAAACTATTGCCACACAATTATTTTTCGATACATTTTTTAATATGGACAATATCTTCGAAAAGTTTGTCATCGTTTTGATAGGAAGAAAACCGAAGTCGCAAATAGCGTTTTCTTTCAGGAAGTTTTATCAGAGCAATTTTGTATTTTGAACGAATACGAATTGATTTTTCGTATTTAATAATGATTCTTTCGATATCCGAAAACTTATACTTTCTTTCTTTTTTACCGACACGGAAGATAATATAATCATCGCCAATAACAATAAATCTGCGCTTAATTAAATGAATAATCAAAGAAACAGTAGTAGCAACAATAAACAAAGCAAGCAGAATAGAAATTGGGTCAAGTAGGCGAATTGTAATAAATCCACCCTCGATTGTGCCTCTCAGGATGCTATAAAGCACCAAAACAATAGCATCGATAGCGATTGTCTGGTAGTAGAAATCGAGCCTCTGAGGATAGATTTTTTCTAAATTGCTTAAATCGTTCATACTACAACTCATAGCCAATTGTTTTTAATACTTCAAGAGCAACATCACGTGCTGCATTGGGTCGGGCAAGTTTTCGGGCAGCAGAGGACATTCGGAGTAACGTATCATCAGTTAAAACATAATTTATTGTTTCAAGAAGTTTGGTCTCTATTTGGTCGTTCAAAATAATTTCAGCAGCACCATTTTTTTTGAGGATTTCAGCGTTGAAAAGCTGTTCATTATTGGAAGCAGATGGAAGAGGAACTAAAATCGCGGGTTTTGCTGCTACTGTGAGTTCCCACACAGTGGTAGCACCAGAACGGCACACAACTAAATCGGCGGCTGAATAGTAATCGGCGATATTGTCAATAAATTCTTTTACAATCAGATTATTATGGATGGCACCGTTGAATTTATAATTCCTGCCGGTTTGCCAAAGGACAAAATAACCGCTTTCGAGAATGCTATCGAGGTGTTTTTCGACAGCTTTATTAATAGAGGCAGCGCCCAAGCTACCACCAAAAATGAAGATAGTTTTCTTATCGAGCGGAATACCAAGAGAGTTTCGAGCGTCTTTTTGGTCAGGAAATTCCAAAAACTGCTTTCGGATGGGGTTGCCGAGAGCAACTATTTTATTATGAAAAGATTTATCGAAGTAATTAGTGCTTTCATCAAAAGATGTAATGATTTTCGTAGCGTATTTGCATAGTGACTTAATTGCTTTTCCGGGGCGAACATTCGATTCGAGCAGGAATAGAGGAAGTTTATGCAACGAAGCAGCGTAACCCGGAGGAAAGCTTAAATATGCACCAGTTGCAATCACAGCAGAAATATTGTTATTAAGTATAATTTTTCTGCATTTATTAATTGCACTTGCAATTTGAAATGGGAGCAAAAGGATAGCAGGAGATTTCTTAATTCCACCAATTTTGATTGGGTGGAAATTATAGCCAAGCGACGGCACTACTCTACTTTCAATTTTGTCGGCAGTACCCACAAAATGGAACTCACATTTACCGTTTGTAATTTCAGTAAGTTGCTCACAGACAGCAATTGCAGGAAAAAGATGCCCACCGGTGCCACCTGCGGCAATTAATATGCTTATTTTGTCATTCATATTACAAATATAATAAAAAGTTATGAAATATGAGATTTCGAGAAGAAAATAGTTTTAAATACTTAGAAAAAAATACAAATAAAAAGAGGCAATCAAAAGAGATTGCCCCTTGTAAAAAATTATATAGAACTGTCGTTAATTATTCTTTTCCTGTGAAGTAATGATTACAATTTCGGTACGGCGGTTAAGTTGCCTTCCGAATTCATCTTTGTTGCTTGCAATTGGGCGACGTTTGCCATATCCAACGATGGACATTCTATTTTTATCGACCCCTTTGGAAGCAAGATAATTCATAACGCTTTCTGCCCGCTTTTGAGAAAGAGCATCATTATAAGCTTCAGTGCCAACGTTATCGGTGTGTCCTTCGATGATAATTGAAACGTTTGGCTTGTTAATCATAAATTCTGCAAGAATATCAAGTTCTTTAATAACTTCCGGCAAATTAAACTGACCGGTTTTAAACAAAAGATTTTCTATAATAAGTTTGCGTCCAAGTTCAACAATAGGAATAACTTTCTTCACGAGTTTATTGTCAGTTGGGTTAAAGAGAGCAATTTCGATTGAATCAGGAATAACGGGTTCGTCTGAACGATAGCTAAGGATATACAAATTAGTAAGCTGTTTAGAGAAATTATCCAAAATATTGGAAAAAGGCAAATCAAGGTCGAATGCGGCACCACGAGTGGAACGAGAGATGAGCTCGTAATTTTTCAATCTTGGCGGAACAATGCTAAACACGCGGATGTCGTTTTTGATAAGTTTTTCGATAATAGACTGGGTGGTGTGTTTGGTGGAGCCCATTCCTTTTTCGCCAGCCTGATGATAAGGAGCGTCAGTAATAAGCACTACACAACGAACAGCGTCTGGTCGGAAACGGAAGCGTGTAACTTCGTCGAGAGCTTCGAGAGCATTTTCTTTTTCGTCGCCACCGCCAAAAGCACGCACAGGAGCAAGCCACCCGATAAAGTCGGCAACTTTGTTTGTCGGTTTGAATACTTTACTGATATCGTCGTCGAATAGAATTAGTCCTAATCTATAATCAATACCGCGTTTTGTAAGGTTAGTAGTAAAATCGGCAATATTATCTTTCACCTGATTGATATAAGTTTGCATCGAACCAGTAATATCAATAGCGAAAACAAAATCGACCAAAACATTATCCACAACGGGAATTTTTTCGACTTTGGTAACTTTTTTAGGAACACCTTTTTCAAACACAAACAGGTTGTCCGTTGTTAATGTATCAATTGGTTCGCCGAGTTTGTTGTAGGCTTCAATAATCACACGCATTTCAGGAAACTTTGAAATATCAACATTTCTGATTGATATTTCGATTTCTTTGCGAGCAGATTCGACTTTTGTTTCCTGCAATAGTTCGATGCGGTTGTGCTTATCTTGTGAAAAGATTGGATTTACAAGTAAAAAAACAAATAAACAAAAAATTGATTTTCTAATAATCATTTTAATTCTTTTATTTTTTTATACATAAAAAATTGCCCCAACTGAATAGAAACAGTGGGGCAATTATAAAATCACACCAAATTATATTGTAATTCTCAATAATGGTGAAATCATAAAGAAGTTTTTGATTTCATAAGGACGCTCAGTACGCAAAGGAGTAGAATACTTAGCTTCGATATAGAACCAATTGCTAAATAACGGCAACCAGATGCGTCCTAACATTATCTGATTAGAGAACTGAACACTTGCACCGAATGGGAAGATTGCCTGATTGCGATATTCAACTTTTGCAAACATCCAATCAGCAAATTCTTTCGGCTTGTATGTTTTAAGTCCGAGAATATTTTCAACAGTAATTTCGTAATTCAAACCATTTGTAGTATTTGGATAGTAATAGAGAGCTGTTTCACGAACTTCCGAGTAATTAAGACCAAGGTCGAAACGGAAATAATTTTCTGGGTTTGATTTATCAATCCACCAATTGTAGAAAATAGTAGCATAGCCAGTGGAGCGAATAACAGGAGCAACAGCAGCGATAGTAGAAATATCTGCACGAACGTCGCCTTCTTTGAACTGGATCTGGTCGAAATGAGCCGGCACGTATGAGCCGTAAGTTGTTTTATCAATACCGTAAGTAGTTAATTTTTCGAGAGGAATTTCAGCTGTAAAAGCAACGCCTAATGCAGGATGGAAAGGCATATGGAAATCAAAGCCAGCAATTAATTTTCCGCCGGGAGCAGCATTGAGAACCCGGTTGGAAACCCACGAGAACAAATCGTTATCGCCCAAGCCGGAAGTCATACGGTATCCACCACCTAAATAAGCATTAATAAGGTAAGGAATACCCTGACGTGTGGAATAATCACTATTAACATATAATGGTCTCTGAAGAATAATTTTAGATTCGCCGGCAGACCAGAATGGATAGCCAACGTGGTCCGAACCCACTATTGAGCGAAGCCAAAATCCGGTAGCACCAACTTTGAGTGATTGCTCAAAAAGCGAAACAGTGAAAGCTTGCTTTACGTTTGTAGGTTGCTTAATATAATCGAGGATAACTTCAGCCTGGGATGCCTGCAAAGGATATTCGATAGGAACTTCGGTATAGCAGTAGTCTCTGCGGGCAACTTCTGCAGGAAAGCCTCTGTCTTTTCCCTGGTAAACGTATTCACCGGTAAGGAAGCGAACAAGTTTATCGCCCATATAGTATTCGATTTGAACAGCATTCATAGAAGCTTTGCCGCAATTAATCATAAGCAATTCGTAGGGGTCGCGTTCATCTTCGCGAGGAGCGGCAAGAATTTCAATATTTTGTTCGTTTAAATCATTTTTGCTGAACCCCATAAAGAGGAAAGTTTGATAAATTTGAATTTGTAGGTCAGGTTCGCAAACTTTCCAACGGGGGAAATATTTGATAATTTCGGGGTCGATAGTTGTAAGCGAATCAACTATTTCCCTTTCATTAGTAATTCTGCCTGTTTGTGCATTAACAGCGCTCAGTGCTGCAATTGCTAAGATAACTGTCAAGAAAAATCTTTTCATAGTATTCTTTCTATTTAATTTAACTAATCTTCTTAATTAAAATGTAAAAATTAATCTTGCGGTTGGCATAAACACACTGTTTAGTTCCCAATCGCGTAGTTTGCCTTTCATAGCTGCAGTATAGCCTTTTGCATCGAAGCGAACGGCAACACGATTGCGAACAATCGGAACAGATAGCCAAATATTCGCAAAAACTGATTCATCAAAATACTGAATAGAAGCACCATACGGGGTACGTGCATTTTTTGCCATAAAATCGAGTTTAGCACTTATGCCAGTTACATTATCGGAAGACTTTTTAACATATTTAGTTTTGATAATATCATTATCTTTGTCTTCGATAACTTTGTTGTACCATCTGTCGGCAGTATAGGTGGTTCCGCCGAGACCGAAACGCAGCCAGTAATCGTCATCGATAGCAATACCAAATGTATAGTGCAAAGAAGCGTTAAATCTAATCATATAATCTTCATCTTTGAATAAAGCATTTCGCATTGCAGCAATATCAGGATAATCGTTAATGCTCTTTTTGCGATTTTTGTAATCAGGTTCATTAGCATCTCCGAAGATGTAGCCAAAAGTGAAATTAAAGATTCCACTTTGAGGAATAACTTTTATTGGGAAATCACCAGAAGCAGAGACGCCAACACTACCAGAAGTTAATTTTCTATCGACATTATAGAAATCTTTCGAAAGAGAAGCCCAACCAGAAGTAGGCAGGATGAAACCGAGTTTCACATTTTCCCAAATAGCAGACAAAGTTAATCTTTCGCTCCACAAGCTGGGATAGTTGATTTCGTCGATACCGTATTTAAGTTCGACGCCGTATTGAGGCAAGCTTTGGTTAGTTACAGTAGAGAGAGTATCAACATAGCCATCGGAATAAACAATCATAGGTTGTTCGTAATGACGCCAGCTAATTAAATCGGAGCTGAGAATTAATTCATTTTTGCGAAGTTCATAGTCAAGAGGTTGCCCGTCGGAAATTCTCATAAATGTTTGCACATCGAAAGGAGTGATTTCGTATTCATTTTTGACGAGCGATTGAGAAGTGCCATATACTTTAGGAGCAAATTTTTTGAATGTGCCAAAACCTTGAGCTTCGAGAGTTTTGTTTTCGACGTTGCCCTGACGGAAAGCCGTAACAATAAGTTCATACATATTGAAAGCACGGTATTCGTTTTCGTCGAGGGTGAAAGCAAAAAGTTCAGGATTAGTATATATATTGCGAGGTGGCACCTGACGCAAGGATTTTTCGATATCTTCTTCGCTATCGTAGGAAACGAGCATAGCAATAATAGAAGAAGGAACAATCTGGTCGCGTTCCATTCGGGTAGTAACTACATAAACATTTTGAACTGTAGCAATCGATTGACCTTGGGATTGCAAGCTTTGGATAATACAATCGATATCGGCGGGCACTTCGTAACCACGAGAGAGCATACCTTGCTTAATTGCGATGTCGCTTGCACCGGCTTCAACCTGAGAGCGGACGAAGTCTACGATAGTTCTATCGGCATTTTTGACGCAAGCTTCGTCGGCTACGGCAACGGTGCGGGTAAGTGCTTCATCCTGGACACGAATAGCTTTGCGAATATCGCCAATATCTTTGATACGATAAATAGAAATAGTAGAAAATCTGTAATTTTTGAATTTGTTTAAAATACTTTCGAGTTTGATACGGAAAGATTCATCAATTTGAGCATTAGCATTAAAGCTCAAAGCGACCCCGAAAAGTATGCTTAGAATTAATACCGATGATAATTTCTTCATCATTTTATATCCCTTGTAAAATCTTAATTTCAATAATAATTTATTTCAATTGTCTGAGCGGAGAGCCCTCTCTCCGCTCAGGAATATAAGAATTATCTACGTCTTGGACCACCACGTTCAGGTGAGTAATCGATGCTAACAGTAACTCTTTGAGCACTTGAACGCGATTGTTTATTATTTATCGGATTAATTGCCACAACATTAACAGGAATTGTTAAAGTACCTTTGATTTTTGTTTCACCACGTGGCAAGTTGCCGGACATTTCAAGATTGATATTATAAGTGCCATCGCCAGCATCTTCAACTTCCGGACCGGCAGCGAGTTCGTAAGCGTTGAGAGTTCCGGTCTTTTCGGAGATAGTTTTAGCTTCGGCACGGACAGTAGCCAAAGTGCCTTCGACGCCAGTAGTAGGTTTAGAAATTCTAATGCCCTTGATGGAAATCTTAATTCTTTGTGGCTGACCAGTAACTTCAACTCTCATATCACGTGTATTGACGGAAGCAGGTTCTTGCTTAATTTCGAATGAACGAGTCGGGAATAGTTCAACTTCGACACCCGAGGCTGGCTGAACCCAAGTAACACGGATTGATATTTTATCTTTATCAGGAGTATATACAAAATTCATATTGCGGGTAATCGCGAGACCTTCGACTGGTGGCTTTTGCATATCTTTGTCGAAGTATGCATAAATACGGAACTGGTTAGCAGCAATTTTGTTTCCGGATTCCGGAATCACATCGAGCAGGAGCGAACCACCATAGTAAGCGTAAGCATCAATGGTATTAACAATCTTACGTTCGCTTTCATCAGTCAGACCAGTTCTGAATATTCCGAGTGTAGCAGATTGCGAAGCACGACGGGATTGCAAATTATGCACAACTTCGATTTTATATTCACCCGGTGAAAGTTTAGCATCGACAGTACCGCGATAATCGCGTTTTTCACCTTGACGTGGAGTGGAGACACCCGAGCCGGGGATTTCGTCCAATGCTTTAAAGGTAATTCTTGAAACAACATTTCCACTCTTATCAAGCACGTTACCAGTAACAGAATTCTGACCGGGCTGGTAAGGAGAAATTGAAATATCGAAGACGTGATTAACTGCATCGAAGCAATACATAGCAGAAGCCATATTGATAGTAGGTTCTGCAATATTTGGTTTAGGAGTAATTACACGAACGTTAAATTCAATGCTGCCACGGTTTTGGTCGAAATTGGAGGACATACCCGGAGCAAGCAACTGAGCAATGTAGCTAAACAATCTAATTTTACCAATCAGATCGGTTGCTTCGCGGTCGGACATAGCCACTTCAATAGCAGCCTGAATTTTTTGGTTAAATTTATCAATATCGCGAGTTTTGATAAATTCGTTAGCATCAGGGAGATTGAATTTTTCGAGATTATTCTGAAGTTCTTTGAGCACTTTTCTCAGGTCGCGAACAGTCAATTGAACAGTACCGATATTTACAGTAGCATCGTCGCTAACTTCGGCAGCACTTTGTTCTGAGCGAACACCCAAAATACGGTTAGTGCGGGATGAGAAACGTAATTTATACCAACCTGCTCTGCTTGGTGGCTGGAAATTAACAATAAAAGAACGTTTATTTAGCCCGCTTGCAGTTGCAAGTCTTCTTGTTTCGGTTTCAGAATAGAAGAAAACACTATCCTGGGATAGGTTTGGTGGTGAGTACGATGGACCTATAATAATTTCGCTGCTTTTAGGATAAACTGGGGAAATATCAGCAGTGGATTTCAGATTTGCAATATCGAGCTTATCAAAAGTAGCTTTAGAGTCCAAATTAAGTTGTCGGACAGCAAGAAGTTCCCAATCTTCGCCATTAGGACCGGGGAATTTTTGTCCGGGCTGCATTTTAAGAAAATCTATATTATTCTTTTTAATGTATTCGTCGGTTTGAAACATAGGGGCACTTGTTGGGTCCTGATTGCTACTGTAAAAGATTTGATATTGAAGTTCAGCAACATTAGCAAGTTCAACAAGTTTTTGCAAGCGTTCGACGTGCTCTTTGTCGGTTTCGCCTTCGCGTCTTTTAAGAGCTGTGGTAACATCAGTAACCCCAACTTCCACACTATAACGACGATAAGATTTGATGTCCGAACCAATCATTTCACGCATATTGATGCCGGGAGGAGTGATGGTGATTTCGTCCTGGGGACGAGTGTTAATTCCTTCGGTACCGGCACCGGATTGAAGTTGAGTAAGAATACTTTCCACAATTTTCATTGTTTCTTGTTGTTTTTTGTGGAGATGCTCTTCTGCTTCGTCACGTTCAACGATGATAATCAGAAGTTCCAATACAACGGCAAGATAAAGTACGAAATATACTTTCCCTGCTCCGCCGCCTTTTGACATACTAAATACCCTCCAAATTTATAGATTTTTCAAAATGTCTAAAATATTGTAGTGTAAAATACGACATATTTCAAATATTACTAAACAACTTATTAACGTATTTTTAAAAATCTAACAAAAAATATGTTAATTGCAAAATATATTTTCTCGATGTTGATATTTATTTTTAATTAATTTTAATAAAGATGCAGACTTTGACTAATGATTTTCTAAGAATAATGCTTAATTCTGAAAAGCCATCGGAATTTTTCGAATACTTAAAAAAAAATAATAAATTAGGTTCTTTCTCTGAATTATATTTTTTGATTGTAACCTGTCAGGATGCAACCTGGCATCCCGAAGGAAGTGTGTGGACACATACATTAATGGTAATTGATGTAGCGGCGGAGTTCAGAAACACTTATCAATCGGAAAAAGATGCTTTAGCGTTCATGCTTGGGGCACTATGCCACGATTTCGGCAAACCATACACAACGATAATGAAGCAAGGTAGGATAAAAAGCCCATTACACGATTTGATGGGATTGCCTCCGACAAAATCGTTCCTCAACAAATTGGGTTTAGATGAGTTTTTTTCGGATGTTTCGGCATATATAATGGAACATCTTAAGCCAATACAACTTTATAAGAACAGAGAAAACGTTTCTGATGCAGCAATCCAAAGACTTAGCAAGCGAATAAATATATATGATTTGTATAAGCTTAGTGCCTCAGACCACTGGGGGCGCACCGACGAAGAAGCAACAAAGCGGATTCATCCAGCAGGCGAATGGCTACTGCAGAGATACAAAAGCATATTAGCAAGAGAAAAAGCGTTTAGTGTGATGCATGCTTGATGAAGCTTAAATAATCAACAGGCAAATCAGCATAGAGATACATAGCCACAGCAATAGCAGCAATACATTTTTTAAAGTCCTGCGCTACGATTTTGTCGAAAGTATCCCATTCGGAGTGATGATAGCGAAAATAATTGCCTTCGCTTTCAGTCCACAGGCTCATTGCAGGCACACCTGTGCGCACCATTGGGTCTATATCCACTCCCCCACCACCTCTGACAACTGTGATAGAATCGATTTTCTGCAAGAGAGGCTCGAAAAACTTAACAATCGAGAAAATAGTATCAGGACCGGAAAAGCCAATTTTGGAAGGGCGGAAGCAACCGGCATCGAGTTCGAACATAAGAGAATGAGGAAGAAAAGAATGCTGGTCGCGGTATGCTTTGCCACCGCGCACACCGTTTTCTTCATTTGCCCACATAACTGCACGAAGAGTGCGGCGGGGGCGAAGCCCTGCATCTTTGATATATTTCACAGCAGCCCAGGTAGCAACACAACCGCAAGCATCATCGTGAGCACCAGTGCCAACATCCCAGGAATCTATATGTCCACCTAATGCAATGAATTCATTAGGATGTTCCCAGCCGACAAGTTCACCACGTAAGTTCCAGGAAAGAAAATCAGGCAAAGTTTCATTGAGTAAAGTAAGCCGCAAGCGTGGAGTTATGCCGCGATTTTGCAATCTATGGAGCAATTCTGCATCTTCGGAGTTCAGTGTGCCGTGAGGAATTTTATTGACATTGTCGTTGTAAATCATCATTCCGGTGTGAAGCGAGTTGTTTTGTGGAGTAACCGACCGGGCAAGACTTGCGACTGCCCCAACTTCTGCTGCATTAATAGCACCACGAAACCGGAATGGCACAGCCTGAGAGTAATTAATAAACGGAACATTATATACAACTATTTTTCCTTTAGCTAACGCAGCTTTTTCTTTGAGTTCCTCGAAGCTCGAAACAACTAAAACATCGGCTTCAATTCCTTCTTTCGGGGTAGAGATGCTCCCACCATAAGCCATAACAGGTATTTTCTTTTGCATCGGGAAGATGAGTTCACATTTTTCTTCCTGACGAACCCAGTGAGGCACCCAAACGCTGTCTTTAGCCACATTTTGGAGACCGTCCTTTTTCATTTCTGAATAAAGCCAATCAAGTGCCCGTTCCAGATTTTCAGAACCGCTGAGACGATGCCCGAACACATCGCACAAATACCCGAGCCGCTCGTAAAATTTATCGTCTTCCATTATTATTTTGATAAGGCTATCTACTTTGCTTTCATATTTTGAAAGGATATATTTTTGTGTAATTTGTGCGTTGAGATTAAAAACGCAGAAAAATAAGGATAAATAAATAATCTTTTTCATAAATATCTCATTATAAAATTTTATACAAAATTATGTAATCATAAGTTTTATTAAAAATAAATAATTCATTTAGTTAAGAAATAATTCAGTAATCATTTGAGATTATAAAAACACAAGACATTGCATATCTACTTTAAAATATTAACAAATAATTAACAAAAAAATTCAAAATTTTAATTAAATTAGACGTCTTAAAACACGTCTTAAAAGTTATTTCAAAATTTCTGTTCTTTCCATAAAAGGAGAATTAAATTATGTTCAAAAAAACACTAACTTTTCTTTTTGTGTTTATGTTCATTTCGGGTAGTTTACTGATTGCCCAGCCTACATACCCAACACCGTTCGATTTATCGAGTGGTGATTATAGTTTAACTGAATGGGCTGCTACTAATGCTGCGGGGACTTATCCACCGAATATGATTTTCCATAATGCAACTATGGCAAGCACTGGAACAGACCCGGATCTGGCATACGAAATGACCGGAAACTACACTGCCGCTTACAATCTAACAAGCGGAACACGCGTCAATGGCAAAGGCACAGCAGGATTTAGCTTTGTCAATACATCTGTTACTGTGAAATTAGGAGCGGCTGTTCTGGCTTTGAACACAACAAACCGTAATACAATCCGAGTTTCTTGGAAAGGTGCCGTCCTTGCAACCAACACACGAATTTACGGAATAAGATTGCAATACAGAGTTGGCAATGGAGCATTCAAAGACGTTGTAGATGCAAACGGAAATCCGGTTGAGTATTTATCAACAAATCCAGTAAATCAGATTACAACGTTTGATAATATCTTGCTTCCGGAAGAAGTAGAAAATCAGCCGGTTGTCTATTTACGCTGGAAATATTACTATGTTAGCGGTTCCGGTGGTCGTCCGGAAATGAGCGTTGATGATATTGCAGTTACAAGCTATTCGTCTATCGGAACTCCGACAAAGTTGTTGGTTCAAAAGGTAACTCCGAATGTTCCAAGTTCAAATTTCCCGTTCAGCGTTCGTGTAATTACAACAGACGACAACAATATTCCAAAATTTGTATCCAACAATACGAATGTAACTTTGCAACCATTATCCAATTTAGTCATTCCTCAACAGACTATGACAATTGCAGCGGGAACTTATGCAGTAGAATTTACTAATTTGCGTTATTTAGATACAAATACAATAACACTAACATTTACATCGACCGGACTGACTTCTGCAAGTGTGAATGTAAGTTTTGTGGAAGGTCCATCCGGACTTGCATTAGATAACTTTGTAGGCAAAACTCACAAGAATTTTCCGCTTGCTACTTTCACAGTGCGAGCAATAAAGGCTAATGGTGAAACATTTGTAAATTACAATGGTCCTACTGTTACAATTACAGCAGCAGGAACAGGAAGTATTACAGGAACAACTACCAAGTCGTTTTTCAATGGAGTAGCAACATTTGATGATATATCTTTTAATGCACCCGGGAATTATACATTAACAATTACTTCACCCGGATTTTTAGAGCCAATCGTAAGAAATGTTACAGTTGCCGATGAAATCACATTTACCGAAATAATTATACCGGACTATATTAAAGGTGTAGGAACACTTGGAACTGATCCATACGGTCCGCGTATGCCTGCTTTTGCTTTGGTGCAAGTAAACAATCTGCTTCCAAATACAACATACAGATATTTGACAGGAGCAACAAACGACCCGAATTATGATATTACACCAGCAAATAATAACGGAGCAGGAAACAATATTCATTTCAATGCTAATACTGGAACTTACATTTATAATAGTTTACGTTCATTTGTAGATAATGATGCTTATTCATATTTCACAACCGGACCGAACGAAACATCAAGAAAAATCTGGATAAATATTGTTCCTACCGGCAACGCAGCATTCAACAATCAGGTAAATGTTTACTGGTTATTCGGGATGGCTTTTGAAGATGGAAGATTTCTGAAACGCTTCAAATCAACAAAAACATCTCAATCAAGAGACTTTGGTTCAGATCAATCACTTGTAACAGGTATCTACGACCCGACAAGCTGGCTTCAACCAAATTCATTTGTCGTTCTCTACGACGAAAACGATGCACCAGTATCCGTTGGAATAGTTCAGAACATCGGAGCAAGAATTCAAACTCCGGGATTTCCACCACAAACACCTTGGTGGTTTGCTGATTATGAAGAAACAAACAGTGCCTGGGCTACTTATATTCCAAATAATTTAACAAGTGGAGTGCGTAAGCTTAAAAATTTCGACTGGCAAGGCAATGAACTCCGCACCTGGACAGACGGGGACGGTATCTGGGCAACAGTCGATACAAGATTGGCAAATGGCGGAAGACTTAATCCAATATTATTTGGTACACCACAACTCGACCTGATTATGCCATACGATAACGAAGAACTTTGCAACCACGAAGCATATCATATTACCTGGAACTCGAACGGTGTCGATAAGTTAAATATTCAAGTATCTGAAAATGGAGGAGTTACATACACTACAATATTGCCTAACGTTGATGCCCGCAAAGGACACTACGAATGGAAAATTCCAAGAGGAACATATTCCGAAAAACAATTAGCTTTTAGATTAATCAGTGTTGAGCATCCATATATTTTCGATGTATCGAATAATAACTATATTTGGGATACACCGCTTCAATCAGGTGGTTCGCCATCCACTTCATTATGCGAAGGAGAAAATTACACGCTTTCAGTGGATGTAAGCGGTTCCGATTTGAAATATCAATGGATGAAAGATGGAAAAATCATTCCTAATGCAACGAAGAGCACACTTACATTAAACTCAGTAAAATATGAAACTTCCGGGACTTACACTTGCCTTGTAGTTGGCAAACCTGTATGCCCGGAATTAGTAACCGAACCAATTGATGTATATGTTGTTACACCAGCAACTGTTACAACTCAACCGGTATCGCAATACACTCTGCAAGGTGGAGAAGTAACGTTATATGCCGAAGCACACATTGTTGGTCCAAATGGAACTCGTCCGGCAAAAGATGTTGCAATTCAATGGTATCGCGGTAATACTCCGCTTGTCGATGATGGAGTTCACATTGCCGGAGCCCGTTCGAATATGTTGAGACTATCGAAAATTCAGCCTTCAATGGCAAGCGACGAATATTACGTTACATTCAGCGGGAAGTGTCCTAACACAGCTGTTTCCTCGAAAAAAGTTTACGTTAGAATAGCTGATGTATTATTCACAAAGCAACCTGCCGATGTTCAGGTTTGTGCCGGAAACGAAGTAAAATTCACTGCTACAGCTACTACAACTCTTCCTGCAACAATTTCATATCAATGGTATTATGAAAACATTCCGCTTGTAGATAATTACCGTATCTCTGGTGCAACAACTGAAGAACTTACAATCTCCGACGTTAATATAAACGACGCTGGTAAATATCGCTTAATGGCAACTGTCAATGGCTATGGAGTTAAACTTTGGAGCAACAATGCAGTACTAAGTGTTGTTACTGTCCCAGAAATCACAGTTCAACCAGCAGATAATATAATTGTCAAAGAAAACGAAGAATTGCAAATTGAAGTTACTGCTAAGAGCCTGCTCCCGATGACATATCAATGGTATAAGGATGGCAGTGCAATCGCTGGCGCTACTACAAACATTTACCAAAAAGATAATGCAAATTCATCGGATATCGGCGAATACTATTGCGTTGTCAAAAATGACTGTGGCGAAGTGAAATCAAATATTGCTTATGTAACTGTTACCCGCAAAGTGTATGCATCGGTTGATGAAGTTGCTCTGCGTGGATTTGGAGTGATGCCAATTTCACCAAACCCTGTAAATGGAACAACCGAAATAAGATTTGTTGGTAGCAGTGCAGAAAATGTAAGATTATACATAACAGACGCATTAGGCAACGAAGTAGCAAAAATATTCGAAGGAAATGCTACAGGTAGTTTGCAAAATATTCAATTCAATACTGCAAGCTTACCTGCCGGCTTCTATTTTGTTACTCTGAAATCTGCCCGTGGCTTAGCTACTGAGAGAATGGTTGTAATAAAATAATGAATTGTAAGAATTTATTCGAGCCGCTCACTTTTGTGGGCGGCTTTTTTTTTAGATAAATATTTATTAGATTGTTGATAATCATTAAATAATTGTAAGTGGAAAATGGAAACTCTTGAACAAATTAATCAATTAATTGAAAGAGCATATTCAACCGAACAGGAAAGACAATTTGCTAATGAAATTATTCAAGAAGCACAAAAATTCAAACTTGGCAACGACATTCTGCCACTTGCTGCCTTTATGAACATTGATTTGAACAACAAGGAACTGTTAGCAATACTGCAGTCGGAATTTGGCGATGGACTTATAAAAAACATCGAACTTTTTCATAGAATAAGCAAGGTAACAATTCCAGAAACACAAAAACGCATCTCGGATTTAAGAAAAGTATTCATCGAAATTACAGATGATTTGAGGCTAATTATCCTAAAAGTGATAGAACGTCTCGTTACATTGAAGTATGTATCGAACAGCAATAGCCGAAACCTTGTTCCTCTTGCCGAAGAATGTTTGTATTTGTATTCACCAATTGCTCACCGTCTTGGAATAAGTAAGCTCTATCAACCGCTTGAAGATATATCTTTCAAAATACTTGAACCTACAGAATACCGCAAAATTCATCGTGCAATAGAAGTAAGACGCGAAACGCTTGAAAGAAAATTAAAAACTATGAGCTATGATGTTGCAGAGCAACTTAAAAAGCATTCAATTCCAGCTGAAATAAAATACAGAGTGAAAAGACCTTACAGCATTTACAGGAAACTGAAAAATCAAAACACAACGCTTGACGGAATATACGACCTGATGGCTTTGCGTGTGATAACAGACACAGAAGAACATTGCTATGTTACACTGGGCATCGTCCATAGCAAATGGATACCAATTGAGAAACGCTTTCGCGACTGGATAACTTATCCGAAACCAAATGGATATCGCTCAATACAAACAACAGTTCATACAACGAGTGGCGATAAGTTTGAAATACAAATCCGAACACATCAAATGGATATAGAAGCGGAATATGGTGGGGCGGCTCACTGGGCATATAAAGAACGAACCGCAGGAAAGAACGATTTGTGGGTGAAAAAGCTAAAAGATTTTCTTGAAAATGATGAGTATTTCGAAAATCCGGTTGAATTATTTGAAATGCTTAAATCTGAAATGAAAAGCGACTATATACACGTTCTCACACCCAAGGGAAATATTATTTCGCTTGTAGAAGGAGCAACTGCATTAGATTTTGCTTTTGCTGTGCATACAGACGTTGGATATAAAGCAACAGGTGCAAGAATAAACGGTAAATTTGCGAAGCTGAAAACAGAGCTGCACAGTGGAGATGTTGTCGATATAATTACTTCAAAAAACAGCAAGCCGTCGCGAGATTGGCTCGATATTGTTAAATCAACACGAAGCCGCTCGAAAATATTGAAGTGGTTCAAGCAAAACGAACGTGAGTTATTAATTGCTGATGGGAAAAAAGCCTGGGAGCAACTGAAAAAGCAACACAAAGCGAAAATACGCGGTTTCGACGACGATGCAACATTCCGTAAAAACATTGAGCTATTAGACTTTTCGTCGCCGGAAGATTTTTTCCTTTCTTTGGGCAATGGAAATACAAAATGTTCGCTTAATTTGCTAAAAAAGATATATCCCAAAGCTTTCGAAAAACAGAAAGAACAGAAAAAACTAACTGAACACGACATCAAACTGAAAAAACTACGTCCACAAGTTAAGGTTGAAGGATTAAGCGGCATAGAAACCAAGTTAGCCAAATGCTGCCATCCGATAAAAGGCGAACCAATTGTTGCTTATGTTACGAAAAAGAGCGAAATCAAGGTGCATCGTGCAGAATGCCCATACGTAAAAAATATTGCAGATACTGTAAATCTAAAAAATGCAGAATGGTGCGATGATGTTTCTTTGCAAACCGTTCAGCTGAAAATTTTCTGTTCAGATTATCCATACCAGTTTGATGATGAGGCTGCAAACGCCTCGATAATAGTTCTCAATACCGAAATGGTGCAACTTGGAAAGAATGTAAAAGCACTTTTGGCAACAATTCAAGTGCAAGATATTGAGCAATTGAAAAAGTTTACTAATAAATTGCGTCTTCTCCCCGGAATTGAAGGAGTTAAGACGAAATAAGAATGATAATTATCCGCAAACCGATTTACAGCTTTTTCAATATTTACAAATCTACAATAATGCATAAAGGAAAGGTTGCCCCCCGAGGGGCAACCTTTAGAACAAACCGGGCAATATTATTTTTTCAAGAGTTCAGCAATATGCTTTTCGATACTTTCGGGAGTGGTCTGCGGAGCAAATCTATCAACGACATCCCCGTTTTGATTAACTAAAAATTTTGTGAAATTCCATTTTATTTCATCGTTGATAAAGCCTTTTGCGTTGGCTTTCAAGAATTTATAGAGAGGGTGTGCGTTTTCGCCATTTACTTCAATTTTGTCGAATATCTGAAACGAAACACCATAATTTGCAGAACAAAACGAAGCTATTTCCTCGTTTGTGCCCGGTTCCTGACCACCAAACTGGTTGCACGGAAAAGCAAGTATTTCTAAACCAGAATCTTTGTATTTGCGGTAGAGTTCTTCCAATCCTTTGTATTGAGGAGTAAAGCCGCATTTGCTTGCAACATTAACAATAAGCAGAACTTTGCCTTTGTAATCGGCAATAGATTTTTCTTTGCCATCGATAGTTTTTGCAGAAAAATCATATATGGAACCCATATTTCCTCCGTTAGACTGAGAACTACAATTAATATTAGCAAAAGCAAAAATGAGTAGTAAAATTAAGTATTTTAGCATTTTTTCCGCCTTTAATTAAACTAAAATTATTTTTAGTTTAAACGAAACCGCTGGTAAAATATTGTTTGCCTTGAAGTTTGAAAATAAATAAAAGCAAAATAATAAATAAGCGAGAAACAAAGGTGAAATCAAAAACAATAAATATAAATTCATTGTTTAGCCGATACAACGCAAAATAAAGACAAAATTTTAATAAATCGTGAAAAATGAAAACAAATAATCAAAATTTCTTTTATTTTTGTAATACTTACTTAATTTTTTGGTAAAATAATATTAATAGGAAAAGTTATGAATATTTTAGTTCTCAACTGCGGTAGTTCCTCATTAAAATTTCAAATAATTGATACCGATTTAGAAAAAATCGAGAAAAATGAAGACCGTGAGCTTGCACGCGGGCTATTAGAAAGAATTGGTTCGGAAGCATTGATTTCCCTGAAAGTAGAAGGCAAATCAACTATTAAAACGACGGCAGCAATTCGCGACCATAAGGCTGCAATTCAATATATTATCAAATGGGTTACAAATCCCGATACAGGAATACCCGGAATTAATTCACTCGAAGATATTCACGCAATAGGGCATCGCACTGTTCACGGAGGCGAAGAGTTCAAGAGTTCGGTGCGTATCGACAATGATGTAATTGCAAAGATGGAAGATAATATTGAGCTTGCACCACTGCATAATCCGGCAAACCTGAAAGGTATTTATGCAGCAAGAGAAGTATTCGGACCGAGTGTGCCTCAGGTTGCAATTTTCGACACAGCATTTCATTCGACTATGCCGGAAACAGCATATTTGTATGCTATTCCATATCAATATTATCGTCGGTATAAAATTCGTAAATACGGATTTCACGGCACTTCGCACAGATACATTGCATATCGCTATCGTGTATTGACAGGCAAAACAAAAGACGACACAAACATCATCACTTTACATTTGGGCAATGGCTCGTCTGCTTGTGCAATCAAGCACGGCAAATCAATCGACACATCGATGGGATTTACTCCACTCGAAGGGCTAATGATGGGAACGCGCTGCGGCGATATAGACCCAACAATAATTGATTTCCTGCATCACAAAGAAGGTTCCTCAATTGATGAAATATTCAATATGCTGAATAAGCGTTCGGGGCTTTTGGGAATTTCCGGGCTAACAAATGATATGCGCGACCTCGAAGTAGAAATCACTGAACATCAGGACAGACGCGCTCAGCTTGCAATCGATATGTTCTGTTCCCGAATTGTTAAGTATGTAGGTGCATATCTTACAGCAATGAACGGAGCAGATGCAATTTGCTTCTCTGCCGGAATTGGCGAAAACGCTCCGGATGTTCGTGCAAAAGTATGCGAACACTTAGAATTTTTAGGCGTTAAAATTGACAAAAAGCTCAACAACAAGATGATACGTGGCAAAGAAGGCGTCATATCAACTCCGGATAGCAAATTGCAGGTGTATGTTATTCCAACAAACGAAGAATTAGTAATTGCAAGAGACACTTGCCGCGTTGTGTTGAATGCTCCATTGCCATAATTATTTAATAATAAAAAGGATTGTTTGTTATGTCTCAAATTCCATTTATCGAAACGACAAGAAATAAAGCAAAAGCAGTAAACGCTTTGGTTGCTTTTCCGGATGCGGAAGACGATCGCGCATTGCTTGCCAGCCGCTATTTGCTGGACGAAAAAATTGCCCGTCCGGTGCTTGTAGGAAATGAAAGCAAAATCAAAGCAGTAGCAAACGAAAAAAGCATATCGCTCGAAGGAGTGCAAATTATTGATCCAGCCCAAAGCGAGCTGATCGATGAATTTGCAAACATTTTATATGAAAAGCGTAAAGCAAAAGGAATGACGCTGGAACAAGCCCGCCAAACTGTAACCGATCCATTATATTTTGCCGGCTTATTGCTCGAAACAAACAGAGTGCAAGTAACTGTCGGTGGAAATGTTTCATCCACAGGTGCAGTGCTCAAAGCGGCAATTTATACAGTTGGAGTTGCGGCAGGCATTTCGATTGTGAGCAGTTTCTTTATCATGGCATTCCCCGACAAAATGTATTGCTTCGCTGATTGTGCAGTAAATCCAGACCCAACAGCAGAACAGCTTGCCGATATTGCAATTAGTTCGGCAAAGAACTATAAAGCAATCACCGGAGAAGAACCCAAAGTTGCATTTCTATCGTTCTCCACAAAAGGGAGTGCCGAGCATCCTTTGGTAGATAAAGTGCGCACAGCTGTCAAGATTATGCAGGAAAAAGAACCGAATATACCTTCTGACGGAGAATTACAACTCGACGCAGCAATAGTTCCAGAGATCGGTAAACGTAAAAGCCCGGATTCAGCAGTAGCAGGAAAAGCAAATGTGCTTGTTTTCCCAGACTTAAATGCAGGAAATATCGGTTACAAATTGGTTCAAAGACTTGCCGGAGCCGAAGCCGTTGGTCCGGTTGTGCAAGGTTTGGCAAAACCATATTGCGATCTGTCACGCGGTTGTTCTGTTGATGATATGGTAACTGTTGCAGCAATATGCTCGTTGATGGCATAGAATAATAGTAGATAACATAAAAAACAGGCTGCCACAAATTTTGGGCAGCCTTTTATATTTATGAAAGAAAAAAATTAGTGTATTGTTTCGTTTCCATTAAGCAGGATTTTCGAGGGCAAAATATTTTCCCAGGGAGATTTAAAAACAAGAGCCATTACGATATATCCGAGCACATTTCTATCGATTTTTGATTCGAACTCACTTGTCAGAATGCGGTCTATGATAAAATCAATCTGGTCGTTGGAAATCAGTCCGAGTGCCTGGTATTGAAGTAGATCGCCAAGAGCCTCAGTTGTAAATAAGTCCTTTTCCATTTCGTTAAGCATACGGAAGGACTGAGTTTCTTCTTCGGTAGAAGTAATTTCGCGATCGACCAACCAGCTGAGAGCAGTAGAAATCTCCACATCAGTATATCCAAGCTTATGCAAGCTTTTGATGTGAGATTCGGTAAGTTTATCATTAGAGTGAAGTTCTTTCACCACAAAAACGATAATTTGCAAAATTCTTTCACTCACTTGTATCTCCCTCCAGATATTTGTTTTCGAGCTTTGTCATATTGTTTCTTTCTATATCAGTAGCATCGTCGTATCCGATTATATGCAAAACGCCGTGAATAGCAAGCCGCGAAAGTTCATTAGTAAGGCTCACATTATATTCTTTTGCCTGCTCACGGGCAACTTCCAGCCCAATGTAGATTTCACCTGAAAGCGGATTTTCTTCCAAAGGGAAGGAAATTACGTCTGTTTCCCAGTTATGTTTCAAATAACGCTTATTTATATCTCTAATATCGTCATTATTCATAAAAACTATAGAAATTTCCGCTTCATTAATTTTTTCGCCTTTTAGAGCGTTTTCAACCGCTCTTCTGATTTTTTTATATTGAAGGCGACTTTGTTCTGTTGTATTTGTAAAATCAATTTTATACATATACTTATAAGACGAAAAAATTGTCGAATTAGTTAAACCATCTTTTCAATAAGCGAAAGTTGCATTGCGGCAAGCAGAACAGCAGGATCGAGTTCGGTTGGGTCGCGATGCAACATTTTCTTGTGAATGTTTGAATAGAACGAGCAAGTATTTCCCTTGCCAACAATCAAGCAAGAAAGTGTTTTCTTTTTGGAGCAAATAAAAATAATTTCGTCGGGCTCGAAAACTACATAACCGGTTAAATTATGCAGTTCATAATAACCATGGCGAGTTTGAACCGATACAATAGAGCCTTCTTTATCTTTATCAAAAACTATCGAGTTGTAAAGATTGATAATCATTGGCTTATCTGAAGCATCATTCCGAAGGTTCCAGGTCCAGGAATTTTCGAAGGCTTCGGGCTGCTGTCCCAAAATGTTGGAAATTGTATCTATATCCTGTTCAATAAAACTAAACGCCATAGTATTATTCCAAATTGTATTAGAATATATTTCAAAATAAACTTACAAAGTTAAAATTCAAAGTATTTTTTTACGTCTTAAATCTTAAATTTTGTTTATTGGATACTAAAAAAATTAATATTAATGAAAAGAGAAATAATTGACGAAAAGAAACTATTTAGCATTTTAGAACACACCAGCAAACCTGACAAGGTTCAGATAGATGAAATATTGTCGAAAGCATTGGAACTTCAAGGGATTGATCTGGAAGAAACAGCTGCATTGCTAAATATTGACGAACCTGAGCAACTCGAAAAGATGTTTCACACCGCCTACAAAGTAAAAGAAGAAATTTACGGAAGGCGTTTAGTATTGTTCGCTCCGCTTTATACATCTAACTTTTGTTCAAATAATTGCCTCTACTGTGGTTTTCGCACAGATAATAAAGAAATTACCCGGCACTCTCTATCAATTGAGCAAATAAAAGAAGAGACACTTGGAATTCTGGAGCAGGGACACAAGCGAATATTAATGCTAATGGGCGAGAACCACAAGGAAAGCTCGCTTGATAAGTTCATAGAAGCGATTGAAGCCGTCTATAGCGTTCGCGATTCGAAAGGTTCGTCTATCAGAAGAATAAACGTTGAAATAGCACCGCTATCCGAAGAAGAGTTTAAGCGTTTCAGCTTAGTTCCAATCGGAACATACACTGTATTTCAGGAAACATACCATCGCGAAACATACAAGAAGATGCATCCGGCTGGCAAGAAAGCAGATTACGAATGGCGTCTGTATGTAATGGATAGGGCACTTGCCAACGGAATGCACGACGTTGGTATTGGAGTATTGTTCGGGCTGTTCGATTATCGATTCGAAGTGCTTTCATTAATAGAACATTCGCGTTATTTAGATAAATACTACGGTGTGGGACCTCACACTATTTCAATTCCTCGAATAAAGCCTGCAAAGAATGCACCTGTTTCGAATAATATACCTTATCCGGTTTCGGATCTTGAACTCAAAAAAGTGGTTGCGTCTCTGCGTCTGTCAGTTCCATATACCGGAATGATATTATCCACGCGCGAACCAGCACAGCTTCGAAGCGAACTGTTTGACCTGGGTATTTCGCAAATCAGTGCCGGCTCGCGGACTGTTCCGGGTGGATACAAGCAGGCATTTTCGTCGTCGAGCGAATACGAAGAAGGGCAGTTTGTGCTGAACGATTGTCGTAGTTCAGGGGAAGTAATAGCTGATGTAATTCGGCACGGATATATTCCATCGTTTTGCACTGCTTGCTATCGTTCGGGGCGAGTTGGAGAAGACTTTATGGATCAGGCAAAGCCCGGGCTGATAAAACTTTATTGCCAACCAAACGGGCTTACAACGCTAAAAGAATATTTAGTCGATTATGCAGATGAGGATACGCGCCGAATTGGTGAAGAACTAATCGAACGCGAAATCCTGCAAATTCCTGATGAACACGTTCGTCAGCTAACACGAGATTATCTGCAGAGAATTGAGCAGGGCGAACGCGATTTATTTTTCTAATTTGGGTGATTATGTCTATTCAAGATATTTTATCGAAAGATACACTTTCAAGGGAAGATATTATCCGATTATTATCTGCGGAAACCCCTGAAGAAATCGAACTGATTCGGAGCAAAGCATACAATACAATGCTCGAATATGTAGGCGACAAGGTATATCTTCGCGGTTTGATTGAATTTTCTAATTACTGTGTAAATGATTGCTACTATTGTGGAATTAGAAAGAGCAACGCCAATACCGAACGTTATTTGTTATCTGTGGAACAAGTAATCGAAGCAGCAAAATTAGCAGCAGAATTTGATTATGGCTCTGTCGTATTGCAATCGGGCGACCGACGCGACGAACAATTTATCGAATACGTGGTTAGTTGCATCAAAGGAATAAAGGACGCAACAAAAAGCGAAAAATATCCCGAAGGACTTGGCATTACACTTTGCGTTGGTGAACAAACAGAAGAAACATATCGAAGATTTTTTGAGGCAGGTGCTCATAGATACCTATTGAGAATAGAAACAACAAACCCCGAATTGTTTTCAAAGATACATCCTCCGCAACAGAAATTAGAGGCTCGGATAGAAGCACTTAACACACTAAAAAAAGTAGGCTTTCAGGTCGGCACAGGAGTAATGATCGGGCTACCGGGACAAACTCTGGATGATCTGGCAAACGATGTGCTTTTCTTCCGCAATATGGATATTGATATGATTGGGATGGGACCATATCTTCCGCACAACGATACACCAATGGGCAAGCAATACGAGACCACCGAGGAAATCAAGAAATGGCGTTTTGAATTATCGCTCAGAATGATTGCAGTATGCCGGATTGTGTTAAAAGATGTTAATATTGCCTCGACAACAGCACTTCAAACTATTCACCCAACCGGACGCGAGGAAGGGCTTCGCTATGGAGCAAATGTAATTATGCCACAGATTACACCAACCGAATACCGCAAAAACTATATGCTATATGAGGACAAGCCTTGCGTTTCGGAATTTGCAGCAGAATGCCACAGCTGTATGCAGATGCGAATTGCATCAGTAGGTCGCTCAATTGCATACGGAGTATGGGGCGACCCACTTCATTTTCGCAACAAGCAAAAAAATTAGAATTTCTGCTTTGGTTTAATTTCCTCGAATTCCCCTTTGTCGCGATTTTTCTGACAGTTGTCCCAGTTGAAATAGCGACCGTTCATAGCAATATAGACGCCGGGAGGAAGTGTTTGGACAAGGGCAATCGCACTGCCTAAATTGAAAAGTCCGTCGGAACTACCGAACTTATATGGTATCATTGCACCAGTTAGCACAATTGTTTTATCTTTCACTTTTTCAGCAATGACGCGGGCAGTTTCGACCATTGTGTCGGTGCCGTGAGTAATTATTATTTTACTTTCTTCAGTTTTCAAGCAGTTCGAAGCAATTAGTTCGCGGTCGGCATCTGTCATATCGATGCTGTCCATCATCATCAAAGTCCTCACTTCGATTGGGACGCGGGCACGACCTAATTTCAGCATCTCATTAATATGAGTATCTTTGAAAAACAGAGTTCCATTGAGCTCGTTATATTCTTTGTCGAAAGTTCCACCAGTTACAAATATTCTGATTGCCATAATTATCTTAGATTTATTACAACAAATAAACTCAAAATTAACAAAAATATAAGTGTAGAAAAAAGTATAAAAAAAATTTATGAAGAATGTTCTCAAAATACCATAAATATTAGTCGCTTAAAGTGCCAATAAAATGAATTTTATATGTGATAGAATTATAATAATTTTGTATTGATAAATATAAAAATTGAGATATGAAAGAGAAACAAACCCCGCTAATGCGGCAATATAATCAAATTAAAGAGCGTTACCCTGATACAATATTACTATTTCGGTTGGGAGACTTCTACGAGACTTTCAACGAGGATGCCCAAATCACATCGAAAGTATGTGGAATTGCACTAACAAAGAGGAACAACGGAGCGGGCGCCGATATGCCACTTGCGGGCTTCCCTTATCATCAACTTGATAATTACTTGCCTAAGCTTGTTCGGGCAGGCTATCGAGTGGCTGTATGCGAGCAACTCGAAGACCCAAAGCTTGCGCGTGGGATTGTAAAACGTGATGTAGTTGAAGTTGTTACTCCGGGAGTTGCGTTATACGAAAAAGTATTAGATTCGGGGAAGAACAATTATGTAGCTTCAATTTATCTTTCGCAGGACAGAAAACGAAATAATACAATTGGGTTTGCAGCGATAGATATTTCGACGGGCGATTTTTTCACGACAGAAATTGCACTTTCGCAGCTGATAGATTTGCTCGAGGGGATTGTGCCTTCGGAGATAATTATAGCGAAAGTTCAAATGGGCTTCTTTCTTGAAACATTAGGCAAATTGAGTTATAAGCCATCGATAACAAAGCTCGAAGATTGGTTTTTCGATTATGAATTTGCAAGCAAATTAATTTTAGATACATTTGCAACGAGAAGCTTAAAAGGCTTTGGAATAGACGAATTGCCGGACGGAATTGTGGCGTGCGGGGCTGTGCTTCACTATGTAAAAACGATGCAAAACGGGAACATTGGGCACTTGCAGGGAATTCGCCACTACAACCCAACCAATTATATGATGCTTGATGCAGCAACGCGCCGGAATTTAGAAATCACGTATTCTTTTGCTGGAACGCAAGATGGTGCTTTGCTCAGAGTATTGGATAAAACTTCGACCGCAGCAGGCAGCAGATTGCTTAAACGCTGGGTTACTCACCCACTGAAAGCAATTAACCAGATTAATTATCGGTTGTCTGCTGTCGAAGAGTTTTTCAATAATCAGGAAACAAGCATATTGCTTCGAAGAAAGCTTGGCGAAACAGCAGATTTGGAACGTCTTTCGGCAAAAGTTGCCACCGGCAGAGCAAATCCAAGAGACGCTGTCGCTATCCGCAACACTTTAAAAATTATTCCTGAATTAAAGGAAATATTGAGCGAATTTGCTTCACCGCTTATCAACGAAATAAATAATTCACTTGAAACTTTAGACGGTCTGCTTGATTTTCTGGAAAGTGCATTATTGGACGAACCATCGGTAAATTTTGGGAATGGCAATATTTTTCGGGAAGGATTTTTCACGGAACTCGATGATTATGTAAACGCAAAATTTTCAGCAAAAAAATGGATTTCGGACTTTCAGGAAGCAGAACGCGAGCGCACAGGAATACCATCATTAAAGGTTAGTTTCAACAATGTGTTCGGCTACTACATTGAAATCACTCATACTCACAAAGATAAAGTGCCTAAGGATTACGAACGCAAGCAAACTCTGACTAATGCCGAACGCTACACCACACCTATTTTAAAGGACTTCGAAAATAAAATTCTCTCGGCAGAGGAAAAAATTATCGAGCTCGAACAGCGGCTATTTGCCGAATTGCGATTAAAGATTTATGCAGAATTGTCCAAATTGCAGAAAAATGCCGAAAATCTTGCAACACTCGATTGTTTGCTTTCGTTTTCGACTGTCGCAAGGGAAAACAACTACACCCGTCCAGAGATAGACACCAGCGAAATACTCGAAATCGAAGACGGGAGACATCCGGTTGTTGAGAAAATGCTTCCGACAGGCGAAAGTTTCGTTCCAAATTCAACAAAAATGAACACTTCGGACAATATGATACATATTATCACAGGTCCGAATATGAGTGGTAAATCGTGTTATTTGCGACAGGTTGGATTAATTGTTTTGCTTGGGCAAATGGGTTCTTTTGTCCCGGCAAAGAAGGCAAAATTCGGAACTGTGGATAGAATTTTCACGCGAGTTGGTGCTCAGGACAACATTACAAGTGGTGAAAGCACATTTTTAGTTGAAATGCAGGAAGCGGCAAATATAATAAATAATGCAACCCGTCGCAGTCTGATATTATTAGACGAAGTGGGACGCGGGACAGCAACTTTCGACGGAATTTCGATTGCCTGGGCAATTGCCGAATACATTCATAATGATATTAAAGCTAAAACACTTTTTGCAACGCACTACCACGAACTTAACGATATGACACAACGCTATCAAGGAATAAAAAATTACCGGGTAGAAGTAATCGAAACCGAAGGAAATGTTGTATTCACCCACAAAGTATCAAGCGGAGGAAGCGACCATTCATTTGGAATACACGTGGCAAAAATGGCAGGACTTCCCTCAAAAATTATTGACCGGGCAAATGAAATTATGAAACTTTTCGAGGGAGATACAAACGAACCACAAAGCGAACATAAACCAGATATAAGCCGAATAAAAACACGCCAGAAAGGACAACCTTATCATCAACTTTCGATTTTCGAGTTTAAGGACGACGCTTTGCGTGAGAAAATTAACACAATCGACGTTGATAACATCACACCAATTGAAGCACTTAAAATTCTTAGTGATTTGAAAAAAGAAATAAAGTAAAACTAATTTTCGTTTAATTCGTAATTCAAGTGTAATTTTTTCTATGTTATACGTGTTTTTTTATCGATGAGAGTAACGATATTTACCATATTAATAGTTTTTTGCTTTCAGTCTGCACAAAGTTACTGGGAAGAAGTTACCAATATGCCAAATTTTTACAGGCAAAGCTACTGGTTAGATGTATATTTTTTGGAAAGCAATCCACAATATGGCTGGGCGTGCGGATACGAAGGGAAAGTGATTCGCACTACTGATGGTGGGCAAACCTGGCAAGGAACGCAAATTCCGGAAATAAATCAAATTGAAAGCATACATTTTGCTTCTCCGTTGATAGGATATTGCTCGGGGGAAGGAAAAATATTCAAGTCGATAAATGGTGGGGCAAGCTGGATGGATATTTCGCCGCGTGCCGATGATGTATTGCTATGGGGAACGTATTTTGTAGATGAAAATTTAGGTTTTGTGCTTGGCGGAAATTGTGTGGGCTATCAGAGATTTTTCAAAACAACAAATGGCGGACAAGATTGGGAATCATATGATTTCTTTTATTCAAATACAAAGCTCGCAGATTGCATTGTATATCCAAATGGAACAGGATATGCAGTAAGCAGTGGATTAATCTGGCGAACAACAAACACAGGCAATAGCTGGGCAGTATTCAGCAGAACAGGTGGATTGGACTGGCACGAAGAAATCACACACAAAGGAAGAACTTTTCTTATCCCCTATTCCCTATCCTGCGATGGGACAACAACAAACCGAGGCGGTATCCGCTTTTCTACGAATATGGGAAGCACCTGGAGAGATTATGTTACAAAAGGCTCAATGTATGGCTCTTTCCTGCTGGATAGTCTGCGAGGCTGGGCTTGTGGGTTGAACCGTGAAGTATATTATACATCTGATGGCGGAAAAACCTGGGAGTTGCGAAATTGCGGAATTCCGGCCGGGAAAAATCTCGATGATATTTGGTTTGTAGATGATACAACAGGCTGGCTTGCCGGCGAAGGACTATACCGATTGCGTCGAAGTTCAATAACTCAGCCGAATATAGTTTTGCTTGGGCAAAATGAAATTTGTCAGGGCGATACAGTTGAACTTTTAGTAGAGGGCAACTATAAAGTCATCCGATGGTCTACCGGCGAGGCATCGAAATCCATAAAAGTTTATAAGAACGGGCGATATAGTGTGTATGTAGAAAATTCTGAATGTGAATATGCATATTCCGGTGAAATTGAAATAAAAGTTCGGCAAGCCGATAAAATTGTTCTGCAACCGAGCAAATCGATGCCTTGCGAGGGAGACACTGTTTTGCTAAAAGTTGTTTCCAATCATTCAAACATTCGTTGGAGCAACGGAGCAAGTGGGAACGAGATAAAATTAACCAAAAGCGAAAAAATCAGGGTTACAGCTGAGGATGCATTTGGATGTATCGATTCATTAGATTACACAATAGTTTTCAATCCATTGCCAGAACCGAAAATAAATCCTATTGGAAGAACTAATATATGTATTGGCGATAGCGTTTTGCTCCAAGTTGTGCCAAATTTTCCGGTTGTCGAATGGTTCGACGAGCACGGCAAGCAAGTTGCCTTTGGGCAGTATTTAAAAGTTGGCGAAAGCGGAAAGTTCCGTGCAGTGGTGGTGGACAAAAACGGCTGTAGTGGAGTTTCGGATGCAGTAGAAATTATAGTTCGTAACGAAACGAACAGATTGTCTGTACTGATGCCGGGTAAAGAATTTTTTGTCGATAGTGTGCATTATCCAAATTTGTCCTGTTCAAAAATCAAAGTGAAAAATATAAGCCAGTTAGATTACACAATTGACAACCCGTATTTATTCTATAAGCTTTCTTTTTCTATTCCCCAAAGCCAATTGCCAATAAACATAGCAGCGGGAGAAGAAAAAGAAATATCGGTTTGCTATTCGCCACGTTCGCTGAATTTTGAACGAGATACTTTAATTATTGAAGATGTATGCAACGATCACGTAATACCGCTTGTGGCGTATTCGTTGCCAAATAAGTATTTTGGGAATACACGTTGCGATGCAAGATTGCTTCTTGAAACAGTAAAAATTAATTCCGGAAATAATTTTGTTGTTGCTTCGGCATATCCAAATCCTGCTTCGAAAGTTGTATATATTCCCTATTCGAAAGTGAAGTCCGCACCGATTCTGAACACTGATGTATTTGACGTGCTTGGCAACCAACTTACTTCAGGAAAAGCAATTATTACCGAACAGTTGGAAATAGATGGAACTGAGATTGAACAAGGAATTATTGAAATCGACACAAGCAGATTAAACTCTGGTATATATTTTGCTATTATTAAATCGAATACAAAAGCTGAGAAAATAAAATTTATTATAAAACATTAACTTGTTTTTTTTAATAATATTTAATAAATTATGTTTTTATAGTTACTTAGGTATTTCAAACAGAGAAATAAATGAAACCACTGCGTGTAGCGTTTTTATGGCATCAACATCAGCCATATTATAAATGGGAGAATGAATTTATTCTCCCGTGGGTGCGTATGCACGCAGTAAAAGATTATTACGATTTGCCTTACCTGCTAAAATCATTCCCAAAACTTAAACAAACTTTCAATTTCGCTCCTTCTTTGATGCTGCAGATTGATGAATATTTAAGCGGAAAAGTCAAAGACAGAGTTCAAATATTATCCGAAAAATCACCATCGGAACTTACAGAAAACGAGAAGAAAGAAATACTGAAGCAATTTTTTGTAATAAACCTTGAAAATTTAATCACTCCACATAAAAGATATTTGGAGCTTTACCAAAAAAAGCAATCAGGCGAAGAGTTTAGCAACGAAGATTTTCTTGATTTGCAGGTTTGGTATAATTTAGCGTGGGTAGGCGAGGTATCCAAGCAGGACGAAAAAATACAGAACCTGATTGCAAAAAATCGCAATTTCACCGAAGAAGACAAGCGTTACGTTTTGGATTACCATCTAAAAGTAATGGCAAGAATTGCCCCACTAATGAAGGAATTAATGGAACAAGGGCAAGTAGAGATTTCCTGCTCACCTGAATATCATCCGATATTGCCATTGCTAATTGATTCCCGAAGTGCTCTGGAAGCGATGCCGTGGTTAGATATATCAGAATTAGATTTTCGCTATCCGGAAGATGCACAGGCACAAATTGAGCGCGGAATTAATATTTATAAAGAGAAATTTGGGGTCTCCCCTGCTGGTGTGTGGCCCTCGGAGGGCTCACTTTCTGATGCAACTTGCGATATGCTTGCCGGACGCAATATTCTTTGGGCCGCAACTGACGAACAAATGCTCAAAGAAACCGCAGGCAATGGATTTTACGACACGTTGAAATTTTTCCCACAGATATACAGAAATGCCGAAAAGAATTTAGAAATACGTCTGCTATTTCGCGACCGCTTCCTGTCGGATAGGATTGGTTTTGTGTATTCAAAATGGGACGCAAAAGAAGCAGCTGATGAATTTTGCTCGCATTTGGACAGTATTCGCAACGAGATTGTGAGGCTCTATGGCGAAGAAGCACTTGATTATGCTGCTGTTACTGTTATTCTGGATGGAGAAAATTGTTGGGAATTTTACAAAAACAACGGTATAGACTTTCTCAACAACTTATTTAATAATCTGAGTAACGAAGAAAAATATAAAACTATTACTTGTTCGGAAGCAGTTGGAACTTTACACCCCGAACACTCGAAAGCGTTCAGCCACATTCACGCCGGGTCGTGGATAAATGCTAATTTTGGTATCTGGATCGGACACAGAGATGATATAACTGCGTGGAAAATGCTTTCGCGAGCCCGCACAGAAGTGGAATTCCACAAGCAAAGTTTAAAAGCTGAGATTTTGCAGGAAGTAATGAGAGAAATCTACATAGCCGAGGGTTCAGATTGGTTCTGGTGGTATGGTCCCGAGCACAATGCACCGAACAAAGCAGATTTCGATATACTTTTCCGAAGACATCTTCAGAGAATTTACGAACTGATTGGTGAAGAAATTCCAATTAGTTTGCTTTCGCCAATATCGCTTATTGATACATACCAACAGTATATAGCTTCTACAAAGCAGATTTTCCCGCGCTGCAACGGTAAATCTTCTGAAATGCATGAATGGGAATATTCGGCAAGTTTTAATACTGCTGGTGTTATGACAACAATGCACCAAAGCGGTGAGTTTTTGAAAAGGCTCTATATTGGCAATAATTCAGAGGCTCTTTTCTTTCGGTTCGAGTTGGAACGGGCTCTCGAAGAAGATGATTTTATTGAATTGCGTCTTGATAACGACTATTATATCTTCATTTTCAGAGATAAAATTGATATAGTGAATAAATCCGATTATCTGTGTTTTCGTAAACTTGCTTTAGGTGAATATATTGATATTGCACTTGATTTTCTGAAAAAGAGCAGGTATAAAATTAATATTACACTCAAAACAAACGCCAAACGCAATATTATTGAATACACGCGGGAATGCCCGATTGTTTATTACTTAGTCTAACGAAATGAAATCAATTCTACGTAAAGAAATTTTAGAGAAATATTCTAAATCAGCCGAGTTTGTTCATAATCATTTTCTCAATAAAATCAATACAGCAATAATTGCAGGAAGTGGCTTTGGGGAGCTTTTTGACAGCAATTCATTGCTCGGAGAAATTTCTTACAGTAAAATTCCAAATTTCCCACAACCCACAGCAAAAGGACACAAAGGCAAACTCTTATTTGTGGAAATCGGGGGTGTGCCGTGTATGGTATTCAGCGGACGGTTTCATTTTTATGAAGGATTTAGCGTTGAAGAAGTTGCCTCGGTATCTGTTTTATCAAGTTTGCTCGGAATAGAGAAGATGATTTATACAAATTCGGCAGGCGGACTAAATCAATTCTACAATGTTGGCGATTGCGTAATTATTCGGGATACAATTAATCTGCTGTACAGAAGCGAAGCTTGCTTATTTCAAAAATACGAGATGAAGCAAGATATTTTTTCAAGGAGTTGGAATGATAAGTTAGCCAAGAATCTTGCAGATAGCAAAATACCATTTCAGGAAGGAATATATTTAAGCACATTAGGACCTACCTATGAAACACCTGCCGAAATTCGTTTTTTCCGGCGCATAGGTGCTGACTGTGCAGGAATGAGCACAATAATTGAAGCAAAAGTTGCCTCACAACTGGGAATTGAAAATCTTGGCATCTCGATAATTACCAACAAGTTAGTTGAAGTAGCAACAAGTTCTCTTTCCCACGAAGAAGTGTTAATCGAAAGTAGCAAGGCTCTTCCGGTTGCAAAACAAATAATTGAAGAAGCCATAAAAATCGATTAATCCAAAATGAAATATTTCTTATTTAATTTAAATTTATCTTTTTTATAAGATATCGTAAAATAAAACACTTAATTTATTGTCAGTTAATTTAATGTAATCTTTAACAGGAATAGCAAATGAAAAAATTTTTACTGTTTATTTTTTTAAGTATAATAATATCCAGCAACTTACGTGCTGCAAAAGAAATAGAAATAAGCAGGGAATTCACCTTGCTTACGTCTCAGCACGCACAAGGCTATCTGAAACCGCTTTTTACTACTCTCGGAGAAAGCTTCAATTCAGGCTTGTTTACCAAAGCAGATTACAAAAAGACTTTCACACTTGGGATTGACATTAACATAATGGGTATGTATATACCAAACAGTCAGAAAACATACGACGCCGAACTGCCAGACCTTTACGGAAACACCAACAGCGTTCTCACAGCTGTAAAGAAGGACGGCAGAATAATACACAACGTAAAAGGCAGCTGGCAACAACCAACAATTTATGGAGGAGGTTCAACAGCAATATTTGCGGCACCACAGAATCACTTTGCACCTGATTCTTTCTACCGTTCGGTTGCATTTATCGAAGGCAACAACATAAACTTTATGTCCGGTCTGCCGGTTCTGCAAGTGTTTATGGGATTGCCTTCGAGGACGCAGATTCGCGGAAGATTTTTTTCTGTTCCGATAGATGGAACGAATTTTACATATTACACGATAGCGGTAAATCAAAACATTGACAAATTATTCAGTTTATTTGAGGATAATAGCGGCAATTCGCTGGCACTGCATTTTGCGTACCATTCAATGAAGAGGTCGCCCGGATTTGAAATCACTTCGTTTGCAGTAGGAACGCATTACAGCTACGAAATTGCTGAGAATTTTTATGCAACAGCGGCGATGCAATACGAGGATTTCAGAGGAAAGTTTCGTGCTATAAAAGAGCAGAGCGAAGACTTAGAACTGGTAAATAGTCCTTATCCTGAAATAAGAGAAGCACGACCATTTAATTTTAACATAGAAAGTTTCACAAAATTCAGGATTGGCGGCAGTCTGTCGTATAAATTATCTGCGATGGAATTCAGCGCTTCGGCATATTATGCTTCGCAACCGGTGCTTTCGGCAGGATTTTCGCTATATTTGATTGAAACAAAAGAAAAACAGCCACCACCACCGCCACCACCGGCACCAGAACCCGAGCCAATTCCAGAACCAACATTTGCCGAAGATATTAAGTTCGACCAACCGACAATAGACCAGCCAGAAGTCAAAATAGAAGAAAAAAAGACGAAGCTTACTGCCGATATTTCTGCTTATGCAGTTGAAAATGGCACTGAAAAACCTCTGCTAACAATAAAAATGGAAGAAAATATTTCAAAACATATCTCGCCACTGCTGCCAATGGTATTTTTTGACGACAATTCTGCTGAAATTTCCGCACGCTACGAACGAATCACCGCTGATTCAGCTAAACGTATGATTGAGAAAGATATATCCGAAGGCAATGCACTCGATGTGTATCACAGAATTCTCAATATTATTGGAATGAGACTCAGAAAGAACCCTGATGCAATAATTACACTTACTGGGACTAATTCGGGAATTGGAGCAGAACGCAACAACCGTCAGCTTTCGCAAGCACGGGCTGAAAATGTGAAAAAATATTTTGTTGAAGTATGGGGAATTGAACCTAATCGAATTAAAACTGTTGCCCGCAATTTGCCAGAAAAAGCTTCGAACAGCAAGGACCCGGACGGAATTGCCGAAAACCGGCGCGTTGAAATTTCGTCGAACGACTGGGATATAATTGCTCCATCTGTAATTCAAGACACAACCCGATTGATACTTCCTCCGATAATCAGGTTCCGTCCCGAAGTAGCTTCAGATGCAGGAATTGCCGACTGGCGGTTGATTGTAACAGCAAGCACCAGAAAAGTAAAGGAAATATATGGCAGAAGCGAGCAAATTCACTTCGATGACTGGTATGTTCAGGATGATGAAACAGCAAAAGCTTTAATCAAGCATAATATGCAGTTTAATCTATCGGTCAATGATAAAGAAGGCAATCACTATATTACCGATGTAAAAACATTACCCGTCGAATTGAAAACTATAAGCAAGGAAACAGCAAAATCGGGCGACACAATTACAAATGTATATGATTTAATTCTGTTCGATTTCGATAAGGCTACGCTTTCAAGCAACAATATGAAAATTATTGATATGATTAAAAAAGAGATGCCGGAAAATTCGATTGTAAAGATTACCGGATATACAGATAGGATGGGCAACGATGATTATAACGAAAAGCTGTCGCTTTCGCGTGCAGTATCTGCAAGCAAAGCACTCGGACGCCCGGACGCCAAAACGATTGGTTCGGGAGAAAAGGTATTGCTTTATAGCAATGATTTGCCCGAAGGACGCTTTTACAGCCGAACTGTAATTATAGAAGTAAAGATACCAGTTAAATAGGAGAGAAAAAATGAAAAAGTTCGCAATATTATTAGTATTGTTTATGTTAGGCGGCTGCTATCAAAACACAGTGGATAGCTTCAGTTCGTTTAATTTTCAGATGATTGTAAAAATCAACACGGAATATTTAAACAGAGCAGTTCCGAGCCAGTCGCTTGATTTTTCCAATTTAAATAAATATGAAGATTATCATAAAAATAAAGAGAGAATCAAGAAATCGCAATTGCTTCAATTTAACTATTGGATTGATTCGCTTGTATTGGAAAACAATCAGCCATACGACCCAAACAAAGATTTGCTTCAATTAGATTACATTATCTACACACTTGTTTTTGCCAGACCAATAACAGGAAACGTTAATTCCGAAAATCCTAATGATTTCGAGCCCGACCCAACTATTCCGGAATATGAGCTCGGAAGGTTTACAAATGTAAATATTCGGGATTACTACAGGAAGGCACATCAGATAAAAGATATACCCAAAGAGATTTCTGACCAGATATCTGAACATATTCTGCAAAGTCCGTATTTTTACATAAAAACAACTTATGGAAATGTTGCGGGCTCGTTGGACAAATATCATTTCCCATTGATAAAAGCGAATTTTGATTTAAATATTCGCTTCACAGTAGATTTAAAAGAATAGGAATTTTCGGCGTTTTCTTGATTTACTGATTTCTAATATTTTATAGAAAACATCAGCAGAAACGACCTCGTTACCAAAATTAATTTCGTCAGTCGGGCGGTTGCCGTGAAAATCGGAGCCGCCTGTTTGCAAAATATTGTATTTACGCGCGATAGCTTTATATTTATTTCGTTGCGTAATATTATGCATAGGATGAACTACTTCAATGCCATCGAGACCCGATTTAATAAAATTGTGAAGAGTATTTTCATCAACATAGTTGGCAGGGTGAGCAAGAACGACAACTCCAACAGCTGAGTGAATAATATTTATCCCTTCGGTTACGGGAAAATTAATTTTAGGTTCGTAGGCAGGAGCATCGTCGCCGATGAATTTGCTGAATGCATCGTAAAAGTTTTCGGCATAGCCGGCAGAGGTAATGGCTTTTGCAATGTGAGGCCGGGCAATTGGGGCATCGCCGGCAATTTCCAGAATATCGTCGAAATTAATATTAACTCCGAGCCCAATCAATTTGTTGTGCATATTTTTTGCACGGATAATTCTGATGTCTCTAAATTTGTTAATATGCTTGGAGAGTTCCTTGTTCTCTATATCAAAATTATATCCGAGCAAGTGATATTCGCGTTGATTTTCGGAGCAACTCAGTTCAATTCCAGAGATAATTTCGATTTGCTTAGTAAATTCGCTATGGAGGGCAATTTTGTAACCGTCGATATTATCGTGGTCAGTAATGCTGATGTGAGTAATTTTTTGCTCAATGGCTTTTGCAAGCAATTCGTCTGGTGAGAGTATCCCGTCAGAACAATTTGTATGAACGTGTAAATCAGCAATTTTTTTCATTATCGGAACAAATTCTAAACAAAAATGTAGAGACGATTATCGGACAATAAAGTTTTTTCGAAAAAAAATGATTTTTTATTATTTTTATCTTTTATAATTCATTTTTTTTTTTAAATTGTTATGAACAAAGAATAAATTATATGTGAAAAATCAAATTTGTAATAATTATTACTACAATAGTAGAACGATTTTTTTTAAATAAAGTTGTTTATTAAAGGAGTTGAACTCTAATGTCAAAAGCACAATTTTCAACAAGAGCCAAGAAGTTCAAAATTGGGATGCCACATATTGTAGTATGGGGCGCTATGGTAGTTGCTTTTTTCTTGCTATTCCAATTTAAATTAATTCCAATTGGTATATCACAATTTGTTGTGAAACTATTCGAGCCGAGCGGCGACCAACGCGAAAAAATCGGTTTCGTTAAATTTGATGGGTTGGTGTGGGCTTCTACATCGCTCGATAACGAAGCTAAATTACAAGGCAAGCAAATAGAAATTTCACGCGAAGTAATTAACAGAGAATACATATTCGACTTTACTTTCAAAGCAAGGACAGAAAAAGAACACGGATATGTAAAAAGTTCAACTGAATTTTATGCAAAATCGCCATTGCTTGGAGAAAATGCAATTATCTTGGAGCCGTGGGTAGCATTTTGGTTCTTGTCCTTGATATTTTCACTTGTATTAGCATCGCTGATTTCGATGTTTATGCCATCAAGCATCGGGCTTATGGCAGTATTGTTCGATAGACAAATAGATGCAACAAAGGTAAAATTGCGTTTGCAAACAGGATTTAGCGATGATATTATCGAGCTTCTTATTATGCCAGATGATAAGTTAAGAGAAAAAGAATTGAATGAAGTTCGCGCTGCTTTCAGAACTATCTGGGAAAGAACAGTTACAGACGAAGGTTCATCACCATATCAAAGCACACGTTTTGAAGATGTATTTGACGAAGATACTGATATTGTGTTCTTCCGCAATGAAGCTATATACACAAGAATTAAAGAATACTTCTCTGATTTCGTATTGAAAGAAATCATCGACACAAAGAATGGCTTGATTTGGAGAAGAAATCGTTCTCACTTCTTGCACGGCTTGCGTTTATATATGTCGCACCACTTTACAGAAAAATATGCGAACTTTGTTACAGGTCTTGCTTATGGTGGTGCTGCATTGCTTATCGTTGCAGTAGGTATTCGTGGTTTGAAGTTTATCCCTGCATCACGTCCTTCGATAATCTTGTTGGCAATTATTCTTGAATTTACGATGCTTTCTTTATTAGCGTTCACTCTTATCTATACAGAAGAAGAAGAACGTATGGACAAGATGCTCAAGAAAATGGAAGATGCAAACCGCAGTCAGCTCGATGCATTACGTAGCCAACAAGCCGATATTCATCAGCTTACAAACGCTTTGGTTGGTCAGACTTCTGAAATTATTCGCAACCGTGTAGAAAAATCAATTCAAGAGTTTGTTACAAGTGGCGACCATATCCAAAAAATGATTGCCGAACAAATTGCTCGTAATATTCTCATTGGCTTGCGCGAAAACGAACCAAAGAAATAGTGTTTTCAAAACGACTTTTGCAAAGAGGTTGCATTTCTCGTGAAGGCAACCTCTTTTTTGTTTAATCACAGATTTTCAGCAAAAAAAGTGTAAAAAATAATACTTGAATAAGAATAAAATCAGAATTAATATTTCTATTTTTTAAGTTTATTATATTTAATATTTTTTGTATATTTTGAACTCATAAATTTATATTTATTAATTAATTTTAATTGATTTAACCGGTAAGTCTTATGGATAAACACACAGAAATGTCGAAAATACGTCAAAAAGCAGAAAAATTATTAAGCAAAAGTGGTCCCATACTCGACGAAAACGAATTGCAAAGCATAAAAGATGCATTCTATGAAATTCAAGTTTATCAATATGAGCTTGAATTACAGAATCAGGAACTTATGCGAACACGTTCTGAACTTGAAGTATTAATAGATAAATATAGCCGGCTATATAATAATTCGCCAACAGGATATTTTACTCTGAATAGCGATGGATTTATTCTTGAAGCAAACAACCCTGCAATAAAGATGCTTAATGAAAATAAAATCACTATTGCTTACAAGCCTTTCACTAAATATGTTCACAAAGACTATGTGAAAATTTTTGAAAAGCATCTTGAGCAACTTACCGAAAAAATCACAAAAGATAGTTGCGAACTACTGCTTGCTCGTCCGAACGGGGAAACTTTTTTCGGTCGGCTCGAAAGTATATCATTCAGAAATCCTGTGAATAACTCCATTCAAATACATACAAACCTGATTGATATTACACGTGAGAAACGTATTCAGGATGAACTGGTAAAGAATAAAGAATTTTTACAAACAATAATTGATGCTATTCCAGACCCACTATTTGTAAAGAACAACAAATCTGAGTATATACTTTTGAACAAAGCACTTACAAAATTCATCAGCAAAGAATATCACGAGATTATTGGAAAAACTGATACAGACATTTTTCCCAAAGACCTTGCAGAAGATTATTTACTTTCGGACAAGGCTGTATTGGGAAAGGAAACAGAGTATATTTATGAAACAGGATTTGTTGATAATTCCGGCAATCACCATGTTCTTTTTGTAAAGAAAGCATCGTTTGATACAAAAGATGGAAATTATGTCGTTGGAGTTGTTCGGGATATAACTGAACTAAAGAAGATGCAGGAAGAAATTGCTTCTCATCGCGACCAACTTTCGATAGAGGTTGAGCAAGCAACTAAAAACTTACTGTTAATAAACAAAGATCTCGAAGACGAAATTGAAGAAAGAAAGATGATAGAAGCAAATTTGGAAAAAGAGCGCCTTTTGTTGAATTCATTAATTGATGCCATACCAGATTTAATTTTCATAAAAGATTACGAATATCGCTACACAATGGTTAATAAAGCATTCGAACGTTTCACAAATCTAAATCAAAATCAGATACTAAATAAAACAGATGCTGAATTGTTCGACGAATACACTGCAAACGGACTTTTCGATAAAGATAAATTTGTGATGCAATCGAACCAGCCGGCAAGATACGAATATTGGTTCCAGAAAAAAAACGGAGAACAATTAATTTACGATATTTACAAAATTCCATTTATCGACAAAAACGCCAATATATTAGGGCTTGTCGGCATTATGCGAGATATAACGCAGTCAAAACGCGCTCAATTGGAAACTGCAAAAGAAGATAGGATTTTCAAAGCAATTGCTGAAATATCCACAGCACTGCTCGAAAATTATTCATTCAGAAACATATTACAGCAAATTGTTGTTACTCTTGGCGAAGTTGTTGAAGTTGATCGGGCATATATTTACGAAAAATATTACCAAGCTGAAACAAATCGGGAACTCTTTAGGTTAACATACGAATATTTCGCCAAAAACCTCCAATCACAGATGCATTTGACTGAGTTGCAAGCTTTATCAATTGAGGAGAAGATACCTTCAATTGTTAAACCGCTTTGTTTGAAACAACCTATAAATGTAATTGTATCCCAATTGCCTGAAAATGAACAGAATATGCTAATCGAACACGACGTCCAATCTTTTTTGATTATCCCGATTGTAGTAAAAGAGAAGCTTTGGGGATTTATTGGCTTTGATAGCGTTGAATATGAACGTGATTGGACTGTAAAAGAAATATCGATATTATCAATAGCAGCAAATGCAATTGGTTCAGCAATAGAACGAGACGAAGATATAGAATTAATTCGCCAAACAAGCGAGGCAGCCGTTGCAGCAAACAAGGCAAAAAGCGAATTTTTAGCTAACATGAGCCACGAAATACGCACTCCAATGAATGCTATTCTTGGTTTCTCTGAATTATTAAAAGAAGAATTAGGCGATAATCCAAAATATTCCGATTTTATTACAGGTATCACCAACAGCGGGAAAAATCTGCTTGAACTGATCAACGATATTTTAGACCTTTCCAAGATAGAAGCCGGGAAGATGGAAATCAAATACGAAGCAGTTAATTTAAGAGACATTATCGATGAAATCCGGGATATTTTCTCAATCAAAACAACCGAAAAAGGTTTAGCTTTCGACATTATCTACGATGAGAAACTGCCAAAATCCTTAATATTAGATTCGACAAGAGTTCGTCAGATATTATTCAACCTTGTTGGAAATGCAGTAAAATTTACAGAAAAAGGGCAAATTCGTGTTGTGGTAAACACCAAGGATCCAGACAAAGAAGGCAGTAAAATTGATATTGTTCTCAAAGTGCAGGATACAGGAATTGGAATAGAAAAATCTCAGCAGGAAATAATTTTCGAAGCTTTCCAGCAGAAGGAAGGTCAAAGCACCCGAAAATACGGTGGCACAGGACTGGGATTATCGATTACCAAACGGCTAACAGAAATGATGGGCGGAAAAATATTTCTTGATAGTTCACCGGGAATTGGCTCTACTTTCACTGTTGAGCTTTATGGAGTGCGTATTGCCGCCGGAATGAATATTAAAAAGGAAAGCAAAATCGTCCAGAATATCAAGTATAACTTTGAGGGTGGCAAAATTCTATTGGTGGAAGATGTGGATACCAATCGGCAGGTAATCGAATACTACTTAAAACCATATAATTTTAAGATTGTCGAAGCAATAAACGGACAAGAAGCGATTGAAATATTAGAGAAGTTCACACCTGATATTATTTTTATGGACTTGCATATGCCCGTTATGGATGGATATACTGCAAGGAAAATAATTAAAAGCAATCCATCGACAAGCCATATTCCAATTATCGCGCTAACCGCCTCTGCTATTAAAGAAGAAGTTGATGAAATTTTAGAAATATTTGACGGATATTTAAGGAAACCGGTTACCAAACAGCAACTGCTGAACGAACTTGCTCGATTTTTGAAACATTCTGAAGAAGAAAAACCGCAAGAAAACGACAATATTGTTTCTTATCCATCTATGGACGAGATAATAAACGAAATCACTGATGAAATGATTAAGGATTTCACAGAGAATATTTTGCCGGATTTTCAGATTGTGAAAAAATCTTTATATATTAGTAAAATTAAGAGTTTTGCCGAAAAACTATTGAGCTTTGGGAAGAAACATAATTATCCAAAGGCAGTTGAATTTGCTAATGAGTTGATAAAACAAGCGAATGCATTCAAAATTGAGCGAATTATACAAATATTAAACGACTTTAATGTAATAATAAATAATATAAATAAGCAATAGAAAATAATGAACGGAGAAACAACCAAAGGATCTGTTCTGATTGTGGATGATGTTCCCGAGAACTTGCAAGTGCTGGGGAACGTTTTGCTACAGAAAGGATTAGATGTCGGATTTGCAACCAATGGCGAAGAAGCATTGGAAGCAGTTCAATACAGCAAACCAGACCTGATTTTGCTTGATATAATGATGCCCGGAATAAGTGGTATTACCGTTTGCCAAAAATTGAAATCAAATCCTGAAACTCAGGATATACCTGTAATTTTTCTTACAGCAAAAACTCAACCAGAGGATATAATCAAAGGTTTCGAAGTAGGTGCGGTAGATTACGTTACCAAACCGTTCAACTCTGGCGAACTGCTTGCGCGTGTGATGACTCAATTAGAACTGAAAAAATCGCGGGATTTAATCGCAAAACAGATTGAAGAACTAATGGAACTCAACGCAACCAAAGACAAGTTCTTCTCAATAATCGCACACGACTTGCGTGGACCATTCAGTGGTTTGCTGGGACTTACTGATTTGCTATCGCAAGAAGGCGAATCAATGAACCAAGAGGAAATAATTGATCTGATAAAAAAAATGCACCATACTTTAAAAAATCAATATTCCCTGCTTGAAAATCTTTTGCAATGGGCAAGCATACAAACTCAGAGACTTCGACCTCAACCTATAAAGGTAAATTTATTGAGAACAACAAAAGAGGTAATTTCTATTCTTCAAGCAAATGCAGACAAAAAAGAGATAGAAATAATAAACGACATTTTACCGGAACATAATGTATTTGTTGATAAGCAGATGATAACATCGGTAATTCATAATTTGCTTACAAATGCTATAAAATTTTCATTCGAAGGCGGAAAGATTATTTTCGAATCAGTATATGCAGAAAATGGCATATTGCTTAAAGTAATCGACAACGGAGTTGGCATATCGGACGAAGTAAAATCAAAACTCTTTAAGATAGACAAGCATCATTCCACTCTGGGAACAAAGAACGAAAAGGGTTCGGGTCTGGGCTTAATCCTATGCAAAGAGATGGTTGAGAAAAACGGAGGCAAAATCTGGGCTGAGAGAAACACTAATGCAAGCGGGACAACGTTTTTCGTTTTATTACCGGAAGCAAATTAGTTTGAAAATTCGAGTGAAATATACTGTAATATTTGCTTTTTGGCTGTGTTTTTTATCCCAAATTGCAATTGGCAGTCAGTTTACTAATCAAAAGTTAGTGCCATCGGTTCGCTTCCCAGAACAATATGAAATAGGAGTGATAAGGTTTTCCGGCAATTCTTTTTTTTCTGAAAATCAGTTACGTAATATAATTCAGACAAAAGAGACAAACCGAAGCTTTCCTCACAAAGTATTGCAAGCATACCTGAACGAAAGCAAGAAAAACAAAGCCGCTCCCCGCGTATTAATGCGAGAGATTAATACTGCAATAAAATCGCTTGAACACGAAATAAGCCTTTTCGACAGCAAACTTATTGAAACTGATTCATTTACCATCTGGCAATACTACAATATTCAGGGTTTCCACGATGTTCGTATTCGAATATTAGTTGTTCCAGACTACCAGAAACGACAAAATACACTGAATTTTCTTATTTCGGAAGGCAAACGCTACAAGCTCGATACACTTGTGCTGCTCGGACTTGAACAATTATCTCAAGATGTATTAAATAAAATTAAAGTTCAACTCAGTAGGCTACCTAATATAGAATTTTACGACGAACAGGCAATTTTAGAAAGAATAAATACACTTTACGAAATACTTTTAAATAACGGATATTATTCAGCATCATACAAGCGACCAACAGTTAGTATGGACACGCTTGCAAAGAAAGACAGCGTTACGGTGATATTTAACTTAGGGCAAAGAATAATATTCGGGAATTTGTATTATATCGACTCTACTCGTGGACAACACATAGTTACCCACGAAATGAAACGACGGCAGTTTGAAATAAAAACCGGCGACTGGTATAGCCGCAGCAAAGTTAATACTACAATCGAAAATCTGCTCTCTCTTGGGACTTTTGAATCAGTTGAAATTGATACTTGTAATAATCACGATAGGGATTCTGTTGTTGATTTTTGTTTAAAAACAGTATATAGAAAACAAAAGGAATGGAGTTTGGCTCTATTTTCGAATCGCACACCTATGACAAACTTTAATGCAGGTATCGAGGGAAACATAAGCCATAGAAATTTGTTTGGCAATGCTCAGAATGGTTCGTTTTATACAAGTTTTTCGTTCAAAGATGTCGGGAAGACACTACAAAACATAGATAATTTAGATTATGAAATGCTTGTAGGCGTTCGTTTTTATCAACCGTTGCTGTGGGTAGTGGACTATACGCGAGTTGCAGCTACAACAAGTTTGAATTATTCAATACGCAAAGTTTATAATTTATTTCAGCTGAATACTTTGCAGTTTCCAATACGTTTTTCGCTTATATTGCCCAAAAGAACATTTTTTAATTCAGTAAGTATAGATTTCACTTTTGAACGCGAAAATCCGGTAAATTACAATACAGCAATAGCGGAGGCATCCCGTCGGACAAGCAATCCGGAAGATTCCCTGCGTGTAATTGAATCATTTTATTTATACAACAACCTGTACCAGTATTTAAATGAACCGGATTTTCATCTCTGGACTTCGAATACAATGGGCATCAATTTAATTAGTGATAAGAAAAACGATGTATTCAATCCGAGCAAAGGTTCATATACTTTGATAAATATTGACGGATGGAATATTTTTCTATCGCATCCATCAATATCGGGCATAGCAAGATATTTTCGTGTGCATTTTCTGCATAGCCAGTATTTTTCGATTAGCGATAATTTAGTTTTTGCAGCAAAAGGGCGATTTGGAGCAATTAAATTGATGCAAGAAGCAAATGTGTATGTTCCAATCGAGCGACAATTCTTTGCAGGAGGGAGCAATAGCGTTCGCGGATGGAGTTCAAGAACATTACGTTACACAAAAATCACATCGCAAACTTTTGGCTCGAGCAGGACTTATCAATATATGCAAAATTTCATCGGAAATGCAGGACTGCTCGAAGGAAGTTTAGAATTCAGATACAGATTTCCATATTATCGATGGTTGAATGAATTCCTTGCCGAACATTTGAGTAATATTACATTTACAACATTTGCAGATTTTGGAAATGCTTTTGATTGGTTTGTAGGAGTGGACGATTACAAATTGAAATTTACAGATTATTTCTTAAAGCTTGCAGTTTCGGCAGGGTTTGGAATTGGTTATATTACGCCAATAGGTCCGTTCCGGCTTGATGTTGCAACTCCGTTGCACGACCCCACAGGAA
>JAOAGZ010000060.1 GCA_026415495.1 Eximiradius proteiniborus
CAATGAAATTCACTCTGTTCAATGCTGATACTCTCTATGGATTTAAAGCATTGTTCGGTAGCTTGAACCAAGCTATGAACGACATCGCTTTCTCTGTTTATGTTGGCGATGCAAACGTTAATACTCCTATTTCACTCTATCCGAACTCAAATATTGTTGCTAAGCGCGGGCTTGGTAGCGGTATGGTATTCCCACAATTCGATAGATACGTTCTTTATAGAATGACTGACTACGGTCGCCAGCCAGTGATCCTTAATAAAGGCACATACTGGATCTCTATCGCTCAGCTTGGTCTTGAAGGTTTGCATTTAGGTGCTACTGGCTATCGTATGGGTATGAGAACAACTTCTCAATATGTTGATCCTCAAACAAACCTTGCCGGTACAGCTCTTGCTTGCAACCTGATGATCGACAAGCAATTCCGTAAGTGGGTAAACAACGAATATATTAACGATAACTACTTCTGCTACGAAGATCTTGCTGGTTCAGGTCAATGGACTGAATTTATGAAAACTTATGGCAACCCGGCATTTGCTCATCTGCACCACTGGGGTATTCCACCGCAAGACGGTACTACTCAAACCTTCTCTCGTGGCACTTTCATTCCTATGATTCGTCCATTCTTCGGATTTAAAGTATACGAACCAGAAAGCGTTGTTCAAATCTGTATTGACGATATTCCTGTTGAATTGCTCGATTTCCGTTATGACGTTCGTTCTAACGTTGGTATTGACCTGTTCTGGGAAACTGCTTCTGAAATAAACAACTATGGCTTCTATATCGAAAGACGCAAAGCCGGCGAAAACGAATCAGAGTGGAAAACTATCGGATTTGTTCACGGTGCTAATAATTCATCGACTATTCGCCACTACAACTTCACTGATAGAAGTGTTAAGCTGAACGAAACTTATCAGTATCGCTTACGTCAAACTGATATGGACGGTACTCAGTACTGCCCAACAAGCGAAGTTCTGACTGTTACTTTCGATATGGTTGATGAACTCAAAGTTGCTCAAAACTCACCAAATCCATTCAAGACGGTTACTAATATCGAATTCAATATGCCTGCAACTCAAAATGCTCGCATTGAAGTTGTTGATATGTTCGGTAATTTAGTTAAAGTTCTCTACGAAGGTCAGCTCCAACGTGGATTGAACACTGTTTCTTGGGATGGTACTAACAGCAATGGCATCATCGTTCCAGCTGGAACATATATCTACAGAATTTCTTCCGGAAATGAAGTAGTAACAGGCAAGATGTCATTCGTTAAGTAATGTTTTTTGTTGCGAAAGAAGATGCTTGCTCTTGCAGGCATCTTCTTTTTTTATATGAGAAAAGGAGTTCAGTTATGGATACAATCTTTGGAAAAATAATCAAACGAGAAATACCTGCTGATATAGTTTACGAAGATAATGATGTTCTCGCTTTTCGGGACATCGACCCAAAAGCCCCAATTCATATTCTAATTATTCCCAAAAAGCCAATTCCGACTGTAAACGATATAGAAATCGAGGATGCGGAACTAATTGGAAAAATTGTCATTGCAGCAAAAAAAATTGCAAAAGAAATGGGAATAGACCAATCTGGTTATCGGCTGGTTATGAACTGCAACAAAGATGCGGGACAAACCGTTTTCCACCTGCATTGTCATTTGCTTGGCGGGCGTCAGCTTCTGTGGCCGCCAGGATGATGTTTGAAACAAAATATAATACCTATTAATAATCCCCGCCCGTTTTTGCGGGGATTATTTTATTGGCAAAGTGAAATAAAATGTGCTGCCCAACAGTTATTTTTTATTTAGTCGAAACACAAGTTAATTTAGTTTTACTAATTAACTGAAACTTAATCTTTTTTATATCTTTTTTTTTTATTATCTTTGTGTTTTAATGCAATTTGGATGAATGTATATACTGAATAATTCATATTGTCATTTCAGCACAAAAGAGCGGCGTAGAATTTCAAGACCGCCCTTTTCTCTTCCAGCATCCCGTGCCGGCAAAATATTGCAATTTCGGCACTACCAAACTGATGCACCCGTTTGATAAAACCTTTCTTCTTATACATTTTTTGTTTAATTATTATTTTTTAGGAGATAATTATGAAAAAAGACTTCCTTTCAGTTTTGGATTTTACAACAGATGAAATTCTGGCTTCTTTTGAATTAGCAAAAGATATGAAAAAAGACCGTAAAAAGTATTCGAAAGCATTAGAAGGCGAAACTCTTGCCCTTATCTTCGAAAAACCATCACTTCGCACTCGCACAAGCTTCGATGTAGGTATTCAGCAATTAGGTGGCTACTCATTGTATCTTTCGCCAAACGAAATAAATTTAGGCAAACGAGAATCTATTTACGACGTTGCTAAAAATCTGGAACGTATGGTCCAAGGCGTAATGATTCGCACTTTCGGACACGATATCGTAGAAAATTTTGCTCGCTATGCAAGAATTCCTATCATCAACGGTCTTACTGATTACTCGCATCCTTGCCAGGCTATGGCTGATTTTCTGACAATTTTAGAACACAAAGGAAAATTCGAAGGATTAAAGCTTTGCTATGTCGGTGATGGCAATAATGTTGCTCATTCACTTATGGATGCTGGTGCCCGTCTTGGTGTTAATGTTACAGTTGCTTGCCCTAAAGGCTTTGAACCTAATTTGATTGCTTTCCAGGAATCCACAGAAGCTGCAAAAGCAACTGGTGCAAAAATTGAAGTTGTTCATTCACCAGAAGAAGGAGTAAAAGGTGCAGACGTTGTCTATACTGACGTTTGGGCATCTATGGGACAGGAATCCGAGGCAGCAAAACGCCGTCAAATATTTATGCCTTTCCAGGTTAATGCTGAACTTATGAAACACGCAAAAGATGATGCAATCTTTATGCACTGCTTGCCTGCTCATCGCGGCGACGAAGTTACAGACGAAGTTATCGACGCTCCTTATTCTGTTGTTTTCGACGAAGCAGAAAACCGTCTCCACGCTCAAAAAGCTATTATGTATCAATTAATGAAAAAGTAAAAGGAGTTTATCGTGGCTTATACAGCTTTAATTGCCATCGGTGGCAATTCTCTGATTAGAGCTGGGGAGCGCGGCACAATCGAAGAACAACTTGCTAATGCACACGCAACTGCAAAATCAATTGCTCAGATGATTAAAATGGGGTGGCGTGTGGTTATCACTCACGGAAACGGTCCGCAAGCTGGCGCCGCTCTGATTCGCTCAGAGCGCGCCGCCGGCGAAGTTTATACTCACACTCTCGATATGTGCGTCGCTACTACTCAAAGCGAAATCGGCTATATGCTCCAAATCGCTATGGAACACGAATTAAGCTTGCTTGGCTTAGATAAATTCGTTACCGTTGTGCCTACTATGGTTGCTGTGGACCCTAACGACCCGGCATTTCAAAAACCTACCAAACCTATTGGACCATTCTACTCAAAAGAAGTTGCCCAAGAGAAAAAGGAAAAACTTGGCTGGGACATTGTCGAGGATGCTGCTCGCGGCTACAGACGCGTTGTTCCATCACCTGAACCTATGGAAGTGCTTCAGTTAGAAGTAATTAAGAAAATTATTGATTTAGATATTATTACAATTGCTCTCGGTGGTGGAGGTATTCCGGTAGTCAAACGCAAAGATGGCTCTATCGTTGGTTGCGAAGCAGTAATAGACAAAGACCGTTCGTCGGCATTGCTGGCTAACGGGCTTAATGTTGATTTGTTCATTATTTCAACTGATGCAGACCAGGTATATGTAAACTACAAAAAACCTGATATGAAAGGTCTGCGTTATGCTACTACTCAGGAACTGCAAAAATACTACGACGAGGGACATTTCCCCGCCGGAAGTATGGGACCTAAAGTTGAATCTGTGATTAGATTTATTAAAAATGGTGGGAAAAAGGCTATCATTACTTCTTTCGAATGTTTGATGGATGCCCTCGAAGAAAAAGCAGGAACTCACATTTCTAATTAATTTTTTTCTTATATTTGCAAAAACTACTTCAAGGAAAAATATATGCGTCATATTGTAGAATCCCAGCAGTTCACTGTCCCAAAAATCCTCGAATTGTTCGAACGAACCGAGCTGATGAAAAAAATCTCTTTGCGTGGCGGCACTCGCGACTACGAGAACAAAATTATGGCTTCCCTTTTCTACAAGCCTTCTACTCGCACTCGCTTTTCGTTCGAAGCAGCTATGTTTCGCTTGGGTGGTAAAGTGCTATCTACCGAGCAGGCTATGGAATTCTCTTCAGAAATCGAGGGCGAACGTTTAGAAGACACTATTCGCATTATTGCAAACTATTGCGATGTGATTGTTTTGCGTCATCACGAGGAAGGCGGTGCAAAACGTGCTGCTGCTATCTCGCCGGTGCCTATCATTAACGCAGGCGATGGCTCGGGCGGACAGCACCCCACTCAAGCTTTGCTCGACCTCTATACAATCTACAACGAATGCAAAACTCTCGACGGACTTTCTGTTGCATTCGTCGGGGCTCTCGATTATGGGCGAACTGTTCGCTCGCTGGCTTATCTTTTGAGCAAATTCGAAAGAGTGAAACTCTATTTCGTCGCTCCAAAAGAAATTCAAATTAAACCGGATATCCTCGAACATTTGGACGAAAAAGGCGTCAATTACCAACTTTTGGATAATATTGGCGAGATTATCGGCAAAGTTGATGTCGTCTATCAAACCCGTATTGAACGCGAGCGGCTCGAAAACAAACACGTTGATTTATCCCAATACAACATTAATTTAGATGTATTGCAAAGAATGAAATATAATTCAATCATTATGCACCCGCTCCCACGTTCAGTGGAAATAGACCATTCGGTTGATGCAGACCCACGTGCTGCATATTTCCGCCAGGCTGAAAACGGCTTGTATGTGCGAATGGCACTCCTTACAATGATTTTCGATAAATAACACTTAGCCCCGCAATTTAGCGGGGCTAATACTTTTCTGTTATTCTTTTCTTCATCTGATTAAACAAATTATTTAAAAATATTAAATGATTAATCGAAAGTTAATTATTTGTTAATATTCAGTATAAATAAAATTAATTTTTTGTCATAATGCTTTGGTTTGTTTAAAACTGTGTAAAAAATTACACACTATATTTTGATATTATAGTATATTTTATTAATTTTGTATTAATTGAGTAAATAATATGGTTATAATTTGAAATATCGTTGGACCTTTAAGAATGAAGACGATACAGCAGTACATGATTTAGCAAAACAATTAAAGATACCGGTTAGTCTGGCACGCGTTCTTGTTGCAAGAAACCTGAAAACGGTCGAAGAAGCAGAAAACTTCTTCGAGCCATCTCTCGACAAGCTCCACGACCCCTTTATTATGAGGGATATGAGAAAAGCAGTCGAGAGAATTCTGAAAGCAAGAGATGAAGGCGAACAGATTTGGGTTCATGGCGATTACGATGTTGATGGTACTGCAAGTGCGTCTATGGTGTGCCTCTTCTTGCGAGAGATAGGGGCAAAAGTTGATTATTATATCCCTAACCGCTTCGAAGATGGCTACGGACTTTCTAAGAAAAGCATAGATTTAGCCCGTCAAAAAAATTCTAAAATACTGATTACTGTAGATGTCGGTATTACTTCTTACGATGCTCTTCGTTATGCAAGTGAAAGTGGCTTGGACACAATTATTTGCGACCACCACGAGCCCGGCGACGAACTCCCTGATGTTTTTGCCATTTTGGACCCGTTAATTCCCGGCTGCCAGTACCCTTTCAAGTCGTTGGCTGCCTGTGGGGTGTCTTTTAAATTTATTCAGGCTATTTCGCAAGCAATTGGAAAACCGGAAATCGCATATAAATATCTTGATTTTGTCGCTATTGCTTCTGCTGCTGATATGGTGCCGCTTATTGGCGAAAACCGCATAATGGTTTACTACGGTTTGCAGCAGCTTAATACTGAACCGCGCCCTGGAATTAAAGGGCTTATCTATTGCACCGGATTAAAACTGGGGCGTATTACTGCATCAAATATTGTGTATGCAATTGCACCGCTGATTAATGCTGCCGGACGTCTCGGCGACCCACGCCGCTCAGTAGAAATGATGATACAACAAGATGAATACGCATCGTTCCGTATTGCACAAATGCTCGAAGACGAAAATCGCAAACGCCGCCTCTTCGACCAGCAAACCTTCGACGAAGCTGTGCCTATTGCTGAGCAACTTATTGCCGAAAAAGACAGACGTAGCTTGGTTATCCACGGTCCTAACTGGCACGCTGGCGTAATCGGCATTGTTGCTTCCCGACTTGTGGATAAATTCCACCTCCCGACTGTGCTTCTTACAACAATCGATGGTATTGCTAAAGGTTCTGCCCGTAGCATTAACAATTTTGATATCCACTCCGCTCTGAAAAAATGCGAACATCTTCTGATTGAATTCGGCGGGCATAAGCACGCTGCGGGGCTGTCGCTCAAAATTGAAAATATTCCTGCTTTTCGTGAAGCTCTCGACGAAATTGCCCATCAATACATTACCGACGATATGCTTGTTCCAAAAATTGAAATAGATGTCGAACTTCAATTTAATGAGCTTTCGCCGCAGTTCTTGAAAATTCTTAATAAATTTGCCCCGTTCGGGTTTATTAACAACAAGCCTTATTTCTTTACCCGTGGTGTTCGCTCTCTCAATGGTGTGAAAATTGTTGGCAACAATAGCATCAAATTCCGGGCTATTCAAAATAATTTTGTTATTGATGCAATTGGTCCCAATCTTGCCCATAAAATTCATCTTTGCACCGGCGGCAAATCATTCTCAATTATTTACAATCTCGAAACCCATAACTTGAATGGGCAAAAAGCACCCCAAATTTCTATTAGAGACATTAGACCCGATGAATGATAAACGACGATTTTGCAAAATACTGTTTAGAACGAATTAATGAGATTTATCTAAGCACTGATTTAAATGACCGTCAAAAAATCCTTGCTGCTTTCAAAGTATTCAAGGATTTTTTTATTAAATTCGATGAAGAAAATTTGCAGATTTTTTCGAGTTTCTACCAACGTATCATTTATATCATCAAAAAATATAGTTTCGACAATAAACTTGCTAAAAGAATTCATTTCGTTCGATATATCGCAAATCAAGCCCGACATCATAATGATAAAATTATTCAAAGTCATTTCTTTACCTACTTTGCTAATTTATCCCTGATTTTCCATTTTGTTGCTAAACAAAAATTAGTCTTTCCCGATATCGAACTTGCTAATTTCACTAATATTGAATTAATTTCAGATGAACACAACAAAACACTTCCTTACACAAAGTCGAGCACGAGAGCATATGTCAAAAGCGTAGAAAGCCACAAAGAAAGCGACCACTGCTTGCTCACTCTCGAAAACGATGACGGCATAATGTTTAAAGTTAAACTAAATCATCATTGGCAATTACTTGCAAGCGAACTTTCGGAAAACACTACATTACATCTTCATAATCTTTCTCAAAATGGAGATATTTTCGAAACAAGCAGTTATTCTCTCGTTGTTTTCGAGCCCGACTATCTAATCGATGTTACCGATATTTCTGAATGCTTTTCGCAACAGGACTTTAATCCTTTTCTCTATTTTATTAAAAAAATCAGTGAACGCATCACCAATCGGGCAATATTAAAAGGAAATATAGTCAATTCATTGTTTGACGAACTAATTCTCGACGAGAATGCAAACTATCAGGATTGCTTCCAGAAAGCTCTCAAAAACAAGCCAATTCAGTCAGTTGCAGCAGTCCATTCAATAGATGATCTGAAAGAACTATATTATGAATTGCTGAATTCTTTCGAGGTTATCAGGCAGAACGTTCAAAAAATTTCCCTTGAACGTGCTTATATAGAACCTTCATTTATCGCTCCGGAGTATGGTATTAGCGGGCGTTTGGATTTGCTTGCCGAAAATGCAAAAGAACTATTTGCTGTGGAACTTAAAAGCGGAAAGTCCCCAAATTCTAATTTATCCTACATCGACTACGACAAATCATATTCGCTTGCAATCTGGAAAAATCACGTTGTTCAGGCAATCTGCTATATTATGCTGCTCGAAGCAAATCTGAGCAATAAATCAGTTTTCGCGAGCATACTCTACATTGCAGCTGCCCAGAACCATCTTCGCAATGTCCCAAACAGCTTGTTGCTTAAGCAACAAATTATTCGTTGCCGTAATGCAATTGCTGTGTTTCTAAAAAGAATAGCAGACGACCCCGATAATCAAATTCAGAAAATTTTTCAGGATACAGAATATTCTTCGAATTTACCATCCTACATAAGTGCAGATTTCGAGCTATACAGACGGCTTTACAATTCAAGTTCAAAATTGGAACAGAAGCTGATTGCCAAAACAATTGGATTTATCGCTCAACTGAGTTTCCACAACAAAATTGGCGACGACCTAAGCTCCACAAGCGTTTCGTCTCAGTGGCTCGAATCTGTTGAAGAAAAAATAGAGAAAGGCACAATCATTGCAAATCTTTCGCTTCTACCTGAAAAATCTGATTTCACCAAAATGCATCTTACATTTCTGCAAAACAACATTAATTCTAAAATTAACGTAATCCGAAAGGGCGACCTTTGTTTATTAAAAAAGCAAAACCCGGAACTATCGACCGGCAATAATAATCAGGTGCTAAAAGGTATTATTTCGTCCATCTCCAATTCTGAAATTACTATCAGCTTAATTAATAAACTAATAAATTATAATTTCGATGCCAATCATAAGTGGATAATTGAACAGGAACAAAGCGATACAATCTCGGGCTATCTTTATTCATCTGTATTTTCGCTCCTAAGATGTTCAGCACAAAAACGCCAGCTATTGCTGGGACTTACCAAACCGCAATCAAGCACTCAGCCCGCAATTCAATATCCCGAACTTATTGACGAACAAAATGAGTTGCTCAATAAAATCATTGCGGCAAGCGATTATTTTCTTGTCCAGGGACCTCCCGGTGTAGGGAAGACTTCTTATTTGCTTCGATACTTAGTTAAATATTACTTTGAGAACACAAATTCGAATATATTGCTTGTAGCTTACACCAATCGTGCAGTTGATGAAATATGTCTTACTCTAAAAAAAATATCGCCCGATTTCCCTTTTTTGCGGCTTGGAAACAAAGAATCTACAGAAATTCAAGAAAATTCTATTGCAGCTTTGGCTGAAAAAATGCGTTTTTCGGATTTATTTCTAAAAATCAAAAGTTGTCGTGTTTTTGTTAGCACAATTTCATCAGTCTTAACTTCAAACGAACTGTTTCAAATCAAGAATTTTGATATCGCCATTGTAGACGAAGCAAGCCAAATTTTAGAAGTATATATTTACTCATTAATTACGCAGGTGAAAAAATTTGTGCTTATTGGCGACGAAAAGCAACTCCCAGCGGTTGTCCCTTTGCGAAATGGACGTGCAAAAATCAAAGGTGATGAGCTTTCTCAAATTGAAATGTACGATCTAAGTGTTTCTTATTTTGAACGCTTACTTAAAATTGCTCAAAAGAACAATTGGAACGATTTCTACGGAATGCTTTCCTACCAGTCTCGTATGAAGCAATCTATAATGGAATTAGCCAATTTCCTATTTTACGAAAACAAGCTGAAATTATCTAAGTTTGTTCAAAGCAATTCGGCTGAACAGTTTTGTGATGATCTCAATTTCTTAAATACGTACGATATTATTTTTATTAACACGCCGAAAGCAAGCACCAGCAAAACAAACAAAATCGAAGCTGAAATTGCTTCCAATATTGCAAAATCTATGGCTCGAAAACTCGGGAATAGACTTGATAATGCAGATATTGGAATAATTGTTGCCTTTCGTTTGCAGGGCAACGAAATATTTAAAAGACTGGGTGAATTATCTCAAATAATTGATGTAGATACAGTCGAACGCTTCCAGGGCTCCGAGCGTCGAACAATTATTATATCGTTTGCTGTCAATAGACCAATCGATATTGAGTTGATTTCAAATGTAACTTCGTTTAATGGTAGAATTGTAGACCGCAAACTAAATGTAGCAATTACTCGCGCAAAGGAAAAATTGATTATTATTGGCAATGCCCAATTGCTGGTGCACTCACCTGTGTATTTCAAACTGATTAATTATATAAAAGAAAAGCACTTATTTGTTGATTATGAAAAAATTCTATCAGATTGAGGCAATCAACAGCCTTAATACTTCAGACCATTTGGTAAAAAACAGCAACCGCCAGCCTAATATCCCTCCAAAACTAATAAAGGTTATCCCCGCAAATTGCTTTACTCGGATGATTAAATTATCTGAAAATTTGCTCTTCAATCTAAATACAATGTTTGATAGAGTGTAGAGCCAGACAAAATTGCCTACACCGAAGCCAATTGAATATAAGAGGTTGTTGAATGCAGTGATCTCAAACAATGTGAATTTTTGCACCTGAACGCCCACATATCCTATGGATGGCAAAAAAGTCGGATTTGCAATGTTGGCAATAGCCAACCCAAAACCTAACAGGAACGGTCCTTTTTCCTTGAAATGACGAACAAAGTTGTTTCTCTCTTCCAAATCAGTATCTTCGATTTGTCTCTCTGATTGAGGCTTGCTTTTCAAACTGTATAATCCATACACAAGAAAAGCAATTATTAATATTGACTGAAACAAAATTGAATAGATGGGATGACAATCAAAGAAGCTATGTAGCGCCTGCACTACTGCCGTTGCAGCTGTGATTGCAATAAAACAAATGATAAAATCTGCAACACCTGAACCAATCGCTACATACATTGCAGGGCGTATTTTTTTATTCAGCCCCATTTTGATTGAAAGCACACCTATGGGACCCGGTGGCATTGCAAGTAGAAAACCTACAAATATTCCTATAAGTAAAGCTGTAAGCAAATCAACTCTAATCAATTATGTGTTTCATATAAATATAATAAAAAAAAAATTTTTTTCAAATTTTTAGTTTGATTTTCGTCTTATCAAATAATATATTTGCAATATTAATTTAAGTATTATTAACAAATTAAAAGGAACTGCTTGAAATCTGCATTTGTTGTTGGAAACCCAAATATTGGGAAACAAAGAGAAACAAAAGAAGCACAAAGAAAACACAGAATTAACAACGAAATCACAGCTAAAGAAGTACGAGTCGTAGATAGTGACGGTGGTATGCTCGGAATAATGACTGTTAAAGAAGCCTTGAAATTAGCAGAAGAACGCGAAATTGATTTAGTAGAAATTGCTCCACAAGCCAATCCTCCCGTTTGTAAATTAATCGATTATGGAAAATTTTCTTACGAACTCCAAAAGAAAGAAAAGCAAATCAAAAAGAATTCCGCCGCTTCTCAGATGAAAGAAATTAGGTTCAAATCGCGGACCGCTTCGCACGACTTTAATTTCAAACTCAAACACGCTCGCGCTTTTATCGAAGAGGGCAGCAAAGTAAAAGCCTCGGTTATTTTCCGTGGTCGTGAAATTGCTCACACAGATATCGGCAAAGAACTCCTCGAAAAATTTATCGAAGAAATGTCCGATATAGCAAAAGTTGATTCTCCTTTGAAATTCGAAGGGAAAAATCTATCTGTTATTCTCTCACCTTCGAAAACTAAAAAAGTAAAACCTGCAAAAGAAGAAAATAAATCTTAATATTTACAGATAAATACTAAAAGGGGTGCATTTGCACCTCTTTTTATGTATTAATTATTTTTTATATACGGATTAATAGTAAATATAGCTATATTGATATTTTTCGAACAAATTCCCGTTCAAATCTGCAACTGTCTCGATTGAAATAAGACCGTATTTGTTATAATAGAACGTTCTTATTTTTTGGATGGAACCGTCCTTTCCGTAATTGATTATTTGCAGTGCTTTTTCGTCTTGTTTGTAATTCAAAGATTCTTTTGTAATTACGGTTTCGTTGGCATTTTTTTCGCTTACAGTTCTTTCGATCAGGCTTCCGTTGTTATACAAATAAGAATATTCATAATGCAAAACCGTTCCAACCTGAAAATTTTGAACTTCCTTTCTAAGCAAGTTCCCGTGTGCGTCGTAAGAATAAACCTCTTTTAAGATGATTTTCCCATCGCCAGAAATCTGAGTTTTTTCTTTTATTTTTCCAATTTCATCAACTATCGAGAGCACTTTCAAAATGCCAACTAAGTTTCCCTTGTCATCAAATTTTTTCTGTTCTTCAGTAGTTTTGGTTTCCTCATAAAGATATTCAGAGTAAGATTTTACACTGCCATTTGAATAATATTCTGTGTAATTGATAAGATTCTGGTCAATCGAGTAATTTTTCTTGTATAAAACTTGTTTTTCTGAGAGATCTGACAAATTAACTTTGTATTTTGTTTCAGATTTTATTTTAACCGTAGTTATATCTTCGACCGGGTTTTCTACTACTCCACAACTTGACAACAACAACACGATGAAAAATAATATTGGTATAACTTTGTTCATAAAAATCCTTGATACTTATCTAATAAACTTAACAAGAAATTTTCAAAAAATCAATAAATTTTTTACTTATTTTTGTATTTTATATTAGTAAATTTTTCATATGAGCGACGAACAAATAAATGAAATAGAAGAAGAAGGTGGATTGGGATTTTGGGACCACGTCGAAGAACTTAGAAGGCGAATAATCTATTCAGTAGTTGGATTATTAATTGGTTGCCTGATTGCTGGAATATTTATTGGGAATATTATGGATTTGGTGCTGCTGAAGCCAGCAGCAAACGCCAAGCTTGATTTGCAAAATCTAAAACCATTTGGGCAACCATTTCTTTACTTTAAAGTTATTCTTGTTGTCGGGATTATCTTTTCGTTTCCGTTTATGCTATATCAGCTTTGGGCTTTTATCAAACCAGCACTTTACGAACACGAGAAACGATGGGTGTCTACGATTACTTTTTTTACTTCCCTATGCTTTTTCATTGGTGTAGCATTTTCTTACTTTGTGATGATTCCTTCTATGCTTGCATTTGCTGCAAGTTTCGGGAGTGACAAAATAAAAAATATCATCGACATAAATGAGTATTTTAGCTTTCTAACAATGATACTGCTTGCCTCAGGAATATTATTTGAAATGCCAATGATTAGTTTTGTTCTTGCTCGATTTGGTATTGTTACTCCAAAGATGCTAAGAAAATATTGGCGACATTCTGTTATCGTTATTCTCATCATTGCTGCTGTGATTACGCCAACACCCGACCCAATCAGCCAGCTGATTTTTGCTGCACCTTTATTTTTGCTCTACGAAATTAGCATTTGGGTAGCTGCGATTGGTTTGCAAAAGCGTCAGGCTGCTGAAGCTGCAGGCGATTATCAAAAAGCATAGCCTATGCCAAAGTGATACACTGTGCGGGAAAATGCTTTTCGCCTACCTGTTGGGTCATGTAATGG
>JAOAGZ010000061.1 GCA_026415495.1 Eximiradius proteiniborus
ACCATATTGCAGCACCAGGCCCGTTATTGACAATTGTCAAAGTAGGAGTGTTACCAGTTGCGTTAATACGTCCATCAATGATAACTCTGTCTGCATCTTCAATAGGAATAATGGATAAACCCGAACCGCTTATAGTATAATTACCAGTAGGATAAATTCTAATAAAGTAGCTTCCGCCTTGGGAAGTAACAGCTTCAAGAGGAATTTGGCCGGTTTCTTCCAAATCAGATGTTATTTGTATATCTAAATCACCTGTTAGAACGCTGAGTTGCAACAGTTCAAAAACACCACCGGGCTTAGTAAGTGAAGTGTATGTGTGACCTTGTCCAACTTGAATGACACCAGATAGTGGAGCTGCAATCACATAATTGGAAGACACAGTAGCTGGGAAATTAGCAATCGTTAAATTGACAGATGTAGGTGTAACATTAAATCTACCATCGCTAATTGCTACATTATTTGGATTGTTTATGTCCTGAGCAATGACGAAATACTCAATGGCTGTACCTTGATAAACGCCACCATATATTTTTGAGTAGTCTATTTCGAAAGTATAAGAATTTCCGGAAATAGAAATTGGCTCTACATATTTCCAGCCGTTTGTCTGATTTGTATTATCAATGAAAGTATTAAGATTTGTCTTTTTGCGGAAGTAGAGACGAGGCTTATTGACAGTATCTACTGCTGTATTATCTGAGATGCCAACCATAAGCGTAATGTTTGTAGTGCTTGTAGTATTTTGAATTGGTTGGAAAACGATTTCAGGAGCAATAAAATCGCCTTCGTTTTCGAAAGCACCAAGAGTTGGAGCAGTTGCCGAACGAGTAGCACCATCGAGGTCTGTTGTAACAATACCAATAGGGGTGCCTGCACCGACAAGAGGTGAATTATAATATGGACGAAGATTACTATTAGAGTTGTAGAGAGGATTTACGCTGATAGAATTGATATTTTTGAGTGTGTCTCTATTTTTGAATGCTGCTAAATTTGCAAAATCATTGGTTCCAATGCCTGCCAAAACAGCGTTTGCACCCGAAACCAAGTAGTTGTTGTAATTAATTGTTGCTGAATTGAAAGCAGCATCAGCACCGAAATATATTGCAAACGATTTAGCAGAAGCAACAGAATTTTGCTGAGTATTTACAATTGAGTTATTACGAATATCGCAACCTGTAACGGAGGTATTCAAAGCAATGCCGGCAGAAAATCCTTGTGTTGTTCCACTAACAGTTTTGGTACCATAAAGATTAATTGAGTTATTATAAACTTGGTGACCAATACTGCCAAATAGCATAATACCAGAGGGGATATACTGGAGTGAAGTTTTATTTACAGCATCGAAAATACCTGAAATGGAGTTATTATAGAATTTAGATTGGTCGCAAGAGGAAGAAACGTAAATACCATAGGCTGATGTGGTGGTACTTGTTGAACCAGTAGAAATATTAGTAATTTCACAATTACGAACCGTTGAGTTGGCTGCACTCGCAAGATAAATACCATAGTTGTTTCCGTTACCTTGTAAGTTGCTGATTTTCAATCCATTGTAGTCATTGTTTGAACCAGAAGAGTTATAAACTGCTGCAAGAGCTGAAGTAGAGCTATTAGTAATATTTTTAACTGTAAAATTGTTAAATGTATTGTTTGCACTTGAAGATAAAACGTATATGCAATACATTGTGGAGGAGCCAGAGATACTAGAAATTTCGCAGTTATTAAAAGTATTACCGGTAGATGTAGAAGTAAGATAGACACCATAAAGTGCAGTACAGTTTGAATTTTTGACTGAGTTGTTTTCTAAATAATTGTTGGTTGCATAAGGCAGATAGAAACCGTATAAAGTAGAGCCTGTTGAAGTATTTTCAACAGTGTTATTAGTAATTGTGCCATTATCGCAATAATAGATATAATATGAGTAGCAAGCACTACTTGAATTTATTGACAATTTATTGTTGTCCATTATTAAGCCATCAGTATAGTAGGTGTAGTAACCGTAGTAGCAACCATCGCCTGGGGCGCCGTTGTTGCCGATATTGTTATTTCTGATTTCTACACCTGTTGCTCGAGGTGAAGAAGTGGCATAAAGACGTATAGCATAATAAGCCCTATATACATTACAATTAAGAATTTTTACACCATTATTAGTTCCGCCACTGGTAAAGGAAGAAGTAGAATAAGCACCACCAACAATACCAAAAATGGTACTTGTAGAGGCAGAAGTACCGATTACATTTACATTTCTGATGGTAACATTATTGGCACCGTTGCCGGAGCTTGCCCGAGCAATCCAAATACCGGCTGCATTTGCTGCAGCTGTGTTTTGAATAGTTAGCCCATTAGAATTGCCGGTACGGTTTACACGTCCATCAATTGTAATGTTATCGGCATCTTCTAAAATAATCACAGCTTTGTAGTTGCCAAGATTGCCAGAAATGGTATATTCGCTCGTAGGGAAAATTACAACAGATGTGTAATTTGCACTACCTACACCAGAAGCTTTAAGCACCGGTGGGTCCGTTTCAACCAGATTATCGTCAATCAGCACCTCGATACTACCAGTGAAGGCTCCGGAGTTGATAGCATCAAAGGCTAATTTTAATGAAGCATAAGTTGCTGTGTCTTGGGTGGAACGGACAATAACCTGAGCACTGAGGGAGTGCCCGACAACAAAAAGAAGAGCGATTAGAATAAATCGCGTGAAGGATTTAATCATGTCATCCCCTATAAAATTTATAAAAACTTAACCATTGTCGTAATTAAGAAATGAACTTCTTTATATACAATTTTTATCAATTAAGTTCATTTCATTAATTAAATTAAAAAATATTTTGAAATTATAAAACCTTTTTTTCTATTTTTTGATAATTCAATTATTTAGCATTACCAAAAAGAACACGCTCACAAAAGTGAGCGTGTTAATTTCATTTATTTTAGGGACTTTTAAGTTCAGAAACAATTAATAATCATACAGAATATAGTTGCGACTAACCTATTAGTTCTTAATTGGATAGTCCGGAACGCCGGGAATTTTTGGTTTGGTATTAGTTTTGATTTCCTCTAAAATAATTTCGATTGCTTTTAGAAGTTGCGCGTCGATGCCCTCGAACTCAAGACCCGGATTGTTGTCGATTTCAATATCGGGTTCCATTCCCACACCTTCCAAAATCCAGGAACCATCACGTCCGAAGTTTGCAAATTCAGGCTTGTTGAGATAGCCACCATCGAGGAAAGGCAGGCTACCGCGAATGCCAATTACTCCGCCCCAAGTGCGCTTACCAATGAGTTTTCCCAAACCCATTAGTTTGAATTGGTAAGGGAACAAGTCGCCATCGCTCATAGATTGTTCGTTAATAAGCATAACCATAGGACCAGTCATAACTGCACTTGGTGTAGTGAAAACCATTTCTTGATTTCTGGCGTTGCGTGCAACAGCAAGAATTCGGCGAAGGCGTTCAATAATCAGCGAGGAAACATTACCACCACCATTGAAACGGTCATCTATGATTAAGGCTTCCTTGCGAACTTGCGGATAGAAGTATTTAACAAATTCATTCAATCCGTTATCAGGCATCATATCGGGGATATGCACATAACCGACACGACCACCGGTGGCACTATCGACAAATCGGCGGTTTCGTTCGACCCAATTATAGTAGCGAAGAGATGTTTCGCGAGAAAGAGTTTTGACGACTGCTGTTTGAGAATTCTCGATTGAAGGACGGAAATTGTAGCGAATAGTAACAAATTTATTATCTTTGCCAACCAATGCACGATGCGGAGTAATGTCTCTTGACAAGCGAATACCGTCAATTTCAAGTATATAATCGCCTTCTTTAATGTTAATTCCAGGTTCGGTGAGAGGAGAGCGGCGATTTTCATCCCAGTTTTGACCTTCTAAAATCTTTTTAATTTTGTATAAACCAGATTTTTCGTCGAATTCAAAATCGGCTCCTAAATATCCAATACCAATAGATTCGACTTTCGGGGCATCGCCACCGCCGACATAAGCATGCCCGGCATTGAGTTCTCCAATCATTTCGCCGAGCAAATAAGTTAAATCGGCTCGATGAGAAACATAAGGAAGAAGAAGCTCATATTTTTTCCTTATGGCAGTCCAGTCTACTCCGTGCATATTAGGAGCATAGAAGAAGTCGCGCATCTGACGCCAGGTTTCGTCATAGATTTGTTTCCATTCTTTTTTTCTGTCAATAAAAATTTTCAAATCGGACAAATCGAGTTTTCCGTCTTTTGGAGTAAGATTCTCTTTCAATTTTTCAATATAATAATCATCTTTGCTTTTTATCAAAATCGATTTAAAATCCTTTGATATATCGAATTGTGTAAAATCTCCGATTTTTGCTTCTTCGCATTTTTCTAAATCGAATTTGTAAAGTCCGGACTGCGAGTTGCTAAATCTGACATAATACAAACAATTTTTATCTGTAAAAATAGACGAATACGAAGCAGCTGGCACAGGAAATTCGAAAATTCTGTTAGAAATACCATTCAAATCTATAGTAATAGAGTTATCATCTTCGCTAACATTTTTAGATTTTTTGGTTGTTTTTTTAGGCTTTGCAGTAGTATCTTCATTTGTTTTGACGTAATCTTCGAATTTAATTAATGGATTTGGAGTATTAGCACTCAACGCAATACCATAAATTTTTTCAAGATTGTTATAGACAAAGTTGTATTCAAATGAACCGGTTGTAGGATTGAATGTTCTTTTGGAGACAAAATATAAATATTTTCCGTCAGGCGAGAACACAGCACCATTGGATTCGAAAAATTCAGTTGTGATTTGATAAGATTTTCCTTGATCAAGAGAAAACAAATTTACGACAGGAGTAGAATTATTAACTAAGTCTGTATAGACAACCCAACGGCTATCGGGCGACCAACTAAAATCGCGTATTTCCCAGATTTTTGATTTAGTAATTTGAGTAACTTCCTTTGTTTCTATATCAACATAAAATAATCGCATTAATTTATCTGAGTTGAGAATTTTTTTGCTATCGGGCGACCATTCGAGTTCCCAGCGGTAAGAAGTGCCATCGGTTGTAAGGCGAGTTTTGTCCGAGCCATCGGGACGCATAATATAGATTTCGTCTTCGCCGCTTTCGTCGCTAATGAAAGCAATCCAGCGACCATCAGGAGACCATTTAGCGTTGCGTTCGTGAATTCCGTTGGAATTGGTAAGGTTTTTCGGATAACCGTTTTTAGCGGGGACGACGAATATATCGCCGCGAGCAACGAACAGAGCAGATTTGCCATCAGGAGAAATTGAATAATTAGTAATGTATTTACGGACATCCACAAAACCCGGGCGGAAGTCGTTATTATCGTCATAGACATAAATATTAAGTTTTTGCAAATAGTCGTTTTCAGTTTTTAAAATATATATATCTCCACCATTTTCAAAAGCGATATGGTCAGCACCGAGCGAAGGGAATTTCACATCATATTCTGTGAAATTTGTGATTTTTTTTGTTTGCTTAGTGTTTAAATCGTAACAGAACAAGTTCATCACTTTATCACGGTCCGAAAGGTAATAGATTTTATTGCCAACCCACATAGGAATAATGTCTTGTGCAGGATTGTTCGAAATATTTTCAAGGGATTTTGTTTTGAAGTTGTATATCCAGATGTCGTCTGCCTGACCACCGCGATAACGTTTCCAGGTGCGGTATTCGCGGAAAATACGGTTCATAGCGATGCGTTCCCCATCAGGAGCAAAGCTTGCAAAACCAGCTCTGGCGAGCGGTAATTCAGTAGGCAAGCCACCATCAACAGGAGCAAGGAAAAGCTGTCCGGTAAGTACATTCCAGCTTTTCTCACGGCTACGGTAAAGGATATGCTTGCTATCGTTTGTCCATTGCATAATGATTTTGGCTGGACCCTGACGTTCAGCAATATCGGGCATATCAAGGGAATAAGTAACGCGGCGTGGTTCGCCACCAGTTGAAGGTATAACATAAATATCAGGATTTCCATCATATTCTCCGACAAAAGCGATTTGCCTGCCGTCAGGCGAAAAACGCGGATAAAGCTCGAGTCCCGGAGAACTTGTAAGTTTTCGAGCTACCCCACCTGTTATTGGGGCAATCCAGATATTCCCAGCATAGCAGAATACGACCTCATTTTTGGAGGTATTAGGATAACGAAGAAGCTTGCTTTCAGTCTGGGAATATGCAAAATACTGAAATATAGAGATTAGGAGCAACGACAGCAGTAGTTTTTTCATAATTGACTACCAAAAAATTGAACAATTATTTGTGAATATTATATTTTTGCAAATTAATCAACTCGACGGTCTTCATACAAACTTTGCCAGCAAAGAATTTTTCGAGAACTTGTTTGAAAACACTCGGAGCACCTTCGACAAACGAGAAAAGTGTCATCGAAGAGCGTAGCTTCATTGCATCAATGGAACCAAAAATTGCTACCGGGTCGTTTGTATTAAGATTGAGAAGTTCTCCGGATATTTCGATTAATCTTGTGCCCAAAATATTATGTTCCAAATAGGCTTTTGCTTCGTCAATGCTTTCTATTCCGTAGTAATAGGACATTTGGCTTTCTCCAAGTCCTCGCATTTGAGGGAAAACAAACCACATCCAGTGAGATTGTTTCTTGCCCGATATTATTTCGGAAAGAGCGATTTCGTAGGAAGTTGCCTGAGCTTGGATGAATCTGTTTAAGTCATACTTGTTCATATTTTTTGATGATTTTTTGTTAATTTTTATTATCAGAATAAAATAATTATTTTATAAATACATCAAAATTAATATTAAGAAAACAGCATTAAATCGAATGCAGAAAACAATAAAACATATCAAAAAACCAATATATAAAAGACTACTATTTAGTTATTTAATTGCAACTTTGCCAGTAGCTGCAGTGATAATAATTATTGTAAATTTGATTGCAATTCCATCTGCAAAGGAGAAAAATACAAGAGAGCTTAGTAACACAACAAAAATTATTTCCGGAATGATTTACAACTCTGCTACTGTTGCGATAAAAAATCATCTAAAGTCTATTGCTGATAAAAACAAAGAAATTATATCGCATTATTATAATTTATACAAAAGTGGTAGTATCTCTTTTTCAGAATTTAACAACAAAGTATATAATTATTTATTAACTCAGAAGATTGGAATATCTGGCTACCCATACGTGCTGAACTCAAAAGGCGTATTGGAAATGCATCCATACAAGGAACTGGTTGGGAAAAATGTATCTGAATATGAATTTGTCCGCAAGCAAATGGACGAAAAAGAAGGCTATTTAGAATATGATTGGAAGAACCCCGGAGAAAAGACGGAAAGACCAAAAGCATTATATATGGTTTACTTTGAACCTTTGGATTGGATAATATCTGTATCAAGTTATAGAGAAGAATTTAACGATTTAGTGAATATTGATGATTTTCGTGAGATGGTGTTGTCGCTTAAAGTAATAAAAACTGGTTATGTATATATTTTAGATTCGACTGGGAAAACACTTATTCATCCATTTATGCCAAAGTACTATGATATTTTTGCTGAAACTGACAAAGAAAACGGATTTGTAAAGTATATGATTAGTCATCCAAGTGGATTAATTGAATATAGGTGGAAAAATCCGAACGAAGAAAAGCCTTACCTGAAGATTGCTTTTTTTGAGAGAGTGCCAGTATTTAACTGGATTGTGGTGGCATCCGGTTATTCAAAAGATGCTTATGAAAACATTGAGATAATGAGGATTTCTGCATATTTTACAGCAATATTAATTATTATTATTGGCTTTATTCTATCAAACATTTTTAGCAAACGGCTATCAAATCCAATTGTTAGTGTAGTTAATCAAATTCAAGATAATTTGAACAAAGGAGTTGCGAAAGAAATCATTATCAATACAGAAGACGAAATTCGATTCCTTGTAGATGAGATAAATAGATATTTGAAAGAAATTGAGCATCAAAAGACTGAAATAATAAGCCAGAAGAAGAAATACACTGATTTATTTGAGACAAGCCCAATTGGAGTATTGATATTAGAAAATTGTATAATTACTGAATGTAACCTTGCTTGTTCGAATATTTTTTATCTCGAAAAGGAGCAACTTATTAATAAAAATATCAGGAGTTTCTTTAATATTAAGGATAATAGCGGGGAAGGCATATTTGAGGTCTTCACCAAACATCTTAAAATCGCAGCAGAAAATAAAACGGTTTCTTCGTTTGAGTGGGAATTTGTGTCGAGCGAAGGTAGTGTAGTGATTGCATTTGTTCAGGCAAAATTGTTTAGTGAAGAGGGAAATCCGCAATTTGTATTATTCATCGTGGATATTACAAATGAAAAGAAATACCAAAAAGAACTTATTGAATTAAATGAAAACTTAGAGAAAAAAGTAGAAGAACGGACTGAAGAATTGAATAAGGCACTGAAATATTTAGAAGATGCCAACTATGAATTAAAATCACTGAACGAACAGATGGCGGAGGAATCGCAAAAGCTTGCTGAACTGAACGAAAAGCTTATTCGTTCCGAAGAAGAATTACTAAAATCAAATGCTGCAAAAGACAAGTTTATTTCTATTCTTGCACACGATTTGCGAAATCCAATAGCGGGTGTGAGATTGCTATTAGATACTATACATCAAATCCTGCAAAGCAAGGAAATAGATGAGGCGGGAACAGTGGAGATGTTGAAAAAGCAAGTTCAATTGGCACGTTCAGCAACAAATCAGACTTTCGAACTACTTGAAAATTTATTGAATTGGGCAAATTTACAAAGAAAAGGTTTCGACTATTCACCTGATCAGAATAATATTTTCTTTTTTGTGGATAAATGTATTAATATTGTAAAGCCAAATGCCGATAATAAAGGAATTAAGATTATCAATGAAGTAAATCCTGATGCGAAAGGATACTTCGATGAGTTTGTAATACAGACAATAATCAGGAACTTGCTGATGAATGCGATTAAGTTTTCGTATGAAGGCAGCCAGATAAAAGTATCGCTGAAAGACTGTGAAATGCAGGAAAGTTGCTATATTCTTTCAATACAAGATCAAGGTGTTGGGATGCAAGAGGAAACAATAGCGAAAATAATGAGCAATGGGGTCTCTTCGTCAACTGCCGGAACAAAAGGCGAAAAAGGAAGTGGATTAGGATTATTGCTGTGTAAAGAATATATCGAGAAAATGGGTGGTCGGCTTTTCATAGAAAGCAAGATAAACGAAGGAACAACCATAAGTTTCACTATTCCGAAAAATGTTACATATTAATAAAAGGTGTAGTAATGAGTGAAGAAATACAGAATATTAACTTACAATTGAATGAAGTATCGGAAGAGCTAATTCAGGTAGTTAGTTTTCGAATTGCCAATGAAGAATTTGGAATCGATATTATCCGGGTTCAAGAAATCATTAGAATGGTAGATATTACACGTGTTCCAAACACCCCGGATTATGTAATTGGTGTGATTAATTTAAGAGGTAAGGTTATTCCAATTATTGATATGCGACGTAGGTTGAATTTAGTAGAAGCTCCATATACAAAAGAAACAAGAATAGTTGTAATCGAAGAAGAAGGGAAAGTTGTTGGATTCATTGTCGATAGCGTAAGCGAAGTATTAAGAATCAGCAATAGCATAACTGAGCCACCACCACCGATGGTGAGTGGAATTAGTTCAGATTTTATCAGTTCTATTGCTAAATTAGATGGTAGATTATTGATATTACTTGATTTAGAAAAAGTCTTAATGAATGAAGAAGTTGAAGAACAGGAAAGCAAAGAATAGCTATGATACAACTAATAAAACATCCGGTAGTAGAGCACAATTTAACAGTGTTGAGAAATAAAAACACGGGAAATGCAGATTTCAGGCATTCAGCAAATGTAATTGCTCATTTTTTAGCATTAGAGGCATTTTCTGACTTGCCATTAGTTGAAAAAAATGTTGAGACACCGCTCGAGAAATATCAAGGCAAAGAAATAATCAGTGATATAGTGTTGGTGCCGGTGCTTCGGGCTGGACTTGCGTTGTTGGAAGCATTTACTTTTATTATGCCTTCTGCAAAGATTTCATTTGTTGGGCTATCACGAAACGAAAAAGATTTTTCAATAAACGAGTATTATTTTTCTGCACCAAATTTTGTTGAGCAAACAAGATTTATAATACTTGAAATGATGATAGCAACGGGCAGTTCAGTTGTTTCGGCAATAAACCGGTTGCAGTTGGAAGGAGCCGGCAATTTCACTGTGTGTAGTATAATTGCAGCCCCTGAAGGCGTGGAGAATATACTAACAAATTATCCGAATATAAAAATAATCACAGCTGCACTTGACAGAGAGCTCAACGATAAGAAGTATATTTTACCCGGTCTTGGAGATGCTGGCGATAGATGGTGCGGAGTGTAGCTGAGCATAAATATTTCATTTTTTATAAGCCTTATCAGGTTCTTACACAATTTACCTCGAGCGACGGGCGTGCAAGCCTGTCGCTTTTTAATTTTCCAAAAGGTTGCTATCCGGTAGGTCGGTTAGATTACAATAGCGAAGGATTGCTGATAATCACGAATGATAAATCCCTAAACAGAAAGCTTCTGAACCCGAAGTTTAGGCATAGGAGAACATATTACGTTCAAGTTGAGGGCATACCATCAGGCACTGATTTAGAACAATTGTCGAAAGGAGTTGAAATTAATATAGATGGGAAATTATATCGAACGCTACCTGCGGTTGTAGAAGTTATAGAAAGAGAACCGAATTTGCCAGAAAGAATTCCACCAATCAGATTTAGAAAAAACATTCCAACAACGTGGCTTTCGATAACGCTTATGGAAGGGAAAAACCGTCAGGTAAGGAAAATGACTGCCAAAATTGGCTATCCAACATTGCGATTGGTGCGTTATTCAATTGAAAAATTAAATATTGATGGATTTGGTTCGGGAGAGATAAGGCGGATGAATAAAGATAAGATAATAAAATTGCTCAATCTTTAATAAAATTTTAAAAATATAAAAAAAAGAAGTAATTTAAAGTTTGTATTGCTTAAATATTTGAATACTAATGCTGAAAAAATTAATATTTCTAACTTTGCTAATAATTTGCTTTGAGAATAGCAATATATTTGCCTTTAAGACAGATACTACAGATGCAGCGTTACCCGGGAGTGCCCGAAGAGTATATCTGCCGGAGCAAGACAGTGCTTTTCAGAAGGCATTGGATATGCAGTTGCCTTTTTCATTGCGGGCACGACTTGATTTGGAGCTTTCTGAACCACTCTGGAGATATTTGGTAAGCGAAAACAGCAAAAATCCGTGGGTTTCAGCACTCAGGTCTTTGGAGCAAATGCCAGAAGAAGCTTATATTCCAAGCGAAGTCGAAAGAACTTTGCGCGAAATAAATATAATGAACTCAATGTATGTTCCGTTGGTTCGGACATATTCGCCATATGGAGCAAAAATTGATTTTGAAACAATCGGGAAGTTTTTGGGAATAGTCGAAGATGTATCTCCAACGATAAAATATACATTAGCCATTACTGCCGATGTTGAAATTGTAATTTACTCAATACAAGCGATTGCGGTTGCAACTTTGTTCAAAGGTGTGCAATCACCCGGCAATTACACAATTTCATGGAACGGTAGAGATGAAAACGGACGGATGATGCCACCCGGCGACTATATTGCCGAAGTTCGAATAGGACAGGAAAAGTACGTAAGAAAAAGAATCGTATTAAAGTAATTTGTAATTTTAGTATAACTACTTAGATAATTCCCTTTTTGTTATTTCACTTAAAACAAAAAATATTTGTAATGCCTATATATATTTTAAACTGAATAGTTTATAAATGTAGATTGAGCAATACTATTAGAAACTAGAAAGAATAATTAACTTAATTATTGTGCAATAGAACTAATAAATAATTGCTTGAAATATAAGCGCTCGGTATCAATTTAATATTATGATAAAATCAACAAAAGAGGCTGCTTTTTGGGGCAGCCTCTCTGATGTATAGATATGTAAATTGTATTACATGCCGGATGGTGATGCAGGTTCGTTAGGGTCGCCAGCTTTACGAACAGGAATTCCGACAAGAACGTAAGCGACGAAGATAATTACAAGCAAGCTAATAATAAATGAAGAGCCCGGGAAGATAGCAGGAGCAAATATATCGAACACAGCGAATCCTGCGAAAACAAGTCCCATCAGAGCTTCGCCAGCAATCAGTCCGGATGCGAGGAGCACGCCGACATTTTCAACTCGTGCTTTTTGATAGTCGTTATATCCACGTTTTTCATTAATCATTTCGACAATACCTTTAATCAAACCGCCGACGAAAATAGCGAAAGTTGTTTCGAGCGGCAGATACATACCAACAGCAACGAGCATCGGGCTACGAACTTGCATAAAAATAAAGGCAAATCCCATAAGCATACCGACGATAATCAGAGGCCAAGCCATTTGTCCGCCGACAATACCTTTCGAAAGAATTGCCATAAGGCTTGCCTGAGGAGCAGCAAGTGATTTACTACCGAAACCGCCTTCGTAACCTTCCTTCAGACCTTTGGCAATATCACCATCATTAAGGAAGGAAAGCACCATAAACATTACAACACCCGAAAGGAGAACGCCGACAATATCGCCAAGCTGCATTTTCCAAGGAGTACCACCAAGAATATGTCCAGCCTTCAAATCTTGCAACATTTCGCCAGCTACTGCAGCAGAAACGCAAACTATTGCAGCAACACCAAGCACAGCCGCAACACCGCCAGTATCAGCTGTAACGCCAAGAGTAACTAAAATAACAGCAGTAAGGACAAGAGCGGTAAGAGCTGTCTCTTATACACATCTGACGCTGCCGACGAGCG
>JAOAGZ010000062.1 GCA_026415495.1 Eximiradius proteiniborus
TCTTTCGAAATCAATCCCTTTAGCAACCATTTGAGTTCCTACCAGAATATCGGTCTTACCTGCTGCAAATCTTTCCAAAATTGATCTATGAGAACCTTTGAGGCGTGTTGTATCCAAATCAATTCTTTCAATAGTATAATTCAGACTATCCATTTCTAATAAGGCTGTAAGTTCGTCTTCTATTCTTTGTGTGCCTGCTCCAATCTCTTTCATATTATTGCAACCACATTCGGGGCAAGTATTCATATTTTTTTTTGAAGCATTGCAATAATGACATTGTAAATCCTGAGTTGTTTTATGGAATACAAGTGCTACACTACATTGGTTACACATTGGAATATAGCCACAATCGGGACATTGAAGGTAACTTGCAAAACCTCTTCTGTTTTGAAATAATATAACACCTTCTTTTTTCAGAATTTTTTCTTTAATTTTTTCAAGCAATTCATTAGAAAATTCTCCCTGCATTAATCCGTTTTTTCGATTATATATAGTATCAATAATCTTTACAACTGGAAGATTAGTTCCATCTGCTCTCGATTTAATTTCTAATAATTTATATCTGCCAACTTTAGCATTATAATAGCTCTCAATTGATGGAGTTGCTGAACCCAATACTACAGTCGCATTTTCGAATTTCCCGCGCATAATGGCTACATCACGCCCGTTATATCTTGGATTAGGCGAATCCTGCTTGTAAGAGCTTTCGTGCTCTTCATCAACAATAATTAGTCCAAGATTTTTCAGTGGAGCAAATACAGCAGACCTGGCACCAACAACAATTTTCACATTCCCTTTCAAAATGTTATTAATAACTTGGAAACGTTCCTGCTCAGACATCTTACTATGAAAAATTGCAACCTGGTTTGGGAATGATTTGGAAAATCTGTCAATTAATTGTGGTGTTAATGCAATTTCAGGCACTAAAACCAAAGCAGATTTACCGATCTCGAGTGTTTTTTTTATGACGTGTAAGTATATTAATGTCTTACCGCTTCCTGTAACACCAAACAATAGAAAAGTATTAGATATGCCCTCAACTACTGACTCTTCAATAGTATTTTTCGCATAAAGTTGTTCAGAGGTTAAAGGTAGATTCAATTCATTGATTTTAGCTAATGAAAAATTTGCATTTTCAAGAAACCCTTGTTCTTTTTCTTGCAATGCCACTTTAATTATATTCTTTGTTATAAAGAAGTCAATTATTTTTTTATTGAATTGACTAATCACACTGGAATAGTATAAACATTTTTGATTTTCTTCATACTTTTCAACTAACATTAATAAAAATTTCAGTCTCTTGGGTGCTTTTTTTTCTAAAATGTTGAGTAAATGGATTACTTTATCATTATCTGTAAAAAAATCTTCATTTAAAAATATCAGTTTTTCAAATTGCTGTGAAATAGACTGGTTAATACTATCTTTGATTTCAACTAAATTTTTCTTTGCTAATGCTTCAACAACATATGAAATATTGTCAATTTTCAATTTTTTCTTTAAAAAACTTTGAGATATTTCAGAGTTGTTTTTTCTATTTCTCAAAAAATCATAAACAATTTTTTGGTTTGTTGAATTTTTAAAAATTCTATCAATTTCATTATCACTTAAATATTGTATCAATTTGATTTTTTTTTCAGATTTAATATTTAAAGACAATGGTATCATTGCTTTAATAGTTTCTCCTAATGGCGAAAAGTAATATTCTGAAATCCATTTTGCCAAAGATAGTAGTTTGTCAGAAATAATTGGACTATCATCAAGAAGCTCATAAACAAGCTTAATTTGATAATTTGTACCAGCATTATGATCGTCTTTTAAGATTTTTACAATAACACCGGTTATTTTTGTATTCTTAAACGGTACTATAACTCTTCGACCAATGAGAGAATCACTTTTGGGATATTGCAATTTATAAGTAAACACATTATCGATAGCGACTGGTAACGCTACTTCTATCAAACAAAATTCAGTGTTCATAATTAAAATTAAATATTTATTTATACGTAAATTTAACATTAAAATTAACATTTTTTTGCGATTAATTGTTAATTTGCAGAACAATGGAGATTGAAACTGATGAAAAGGACAAAATTATTTATTATCTTGCTTTTCTTATCAACTGTTACTGTTTCCTGTGATGAAAAACAATCAGATATTAGCCATTTTTACAAAGAATCCAATATTTCAACAGCAGAAGCCCAGAGAGCACAAATGGAAGTTGCTAATTCAAGGCAAAATGCTATAACACGAGCTGTGGAAAAGTGCCGTCCTGCAATAGTTGGAATCAATGTTACAGAAGTAAGACAGGTGATTTATCAAGATCCATTCTTCGATTTCCCATTTGCTGATGATCCTTTTTTTCAGAGGTTTAGAGAATTTTTTGGAGGTGGACAACGTAAACGGGAATATAAAGTGCAAGGATTAGGTTCTGGTTTTATTATTTCGCCAGATGGATACATACTGACGAATCATCATGTTGCTGGCAATGCCACTAAGGTAGTCGTTACAATGACTAACGGAGAGAAATACGATGCAGAAATTATTGGTGCTGATATGGTTAGCGATGTGGCATTGCTAAAAATTGATGGGAAAAATCTCCCATATCTGGAATTAGGAAATTCAGATAATGTAATTGTCGGCGAATGGGCAATTGCATTTGGCAACCCATTTGGACTTTTTGATAAGAATTCGAAACCAACAGTTACTGTAGGTGTTATTTCGAATACAAATGTTAGTTTTATTCAGGAAGACAGACCTCAAAACAGAGTTTATCGTAATATGCTTCAAACTGATGCTGCGATAAGTTCAGGCAACTCTGGTGGACCACTTGTTAATGCTTTAGGTGAAGTGATTGGCATAAACACAGTTATTTTCTCCACAGCTCAATCACGTTCTGGTGCTGGTAGTATAGGAATCGGATTTGCTATTCCGATAAATAGAGTGAAAAAAATCATCGATGAAATAAAAAAGAATAAGTCGATTGATAGAGATTTTTATATTGGTATGGACGTTAGAGATATTGATGAACAAATTGCTCAATATTTAAAATCAAATGTAAAAGAAGGTGCGGTTGTTTTTTCTGTTGAAAGACGTTCACCTGCTGACAAAAATGGTATTGAGCCAGGAGATATAATTCTTAAGGTTAATGATACAAATATTCACAAAGCTGAAGATTATTACATTGAAATTGGTGATTCAAAAGTTGGTGAAAAGATTACATTAGAGTTGCTAAGAGGTGATGAGAAAATTAAAAAAACATTCAAGTTGGAAAAAAAATAAGGTTGTAAAGTGTTAGAAGTAGAAAAATCAGTACTAAAAGCTGAAAAATTAGTCAAAAAATATAAACAAAGAACAGTTGTTAAAGGTGTCGATTTAGAAATTGCTCAAGGTGAAGTTGTTGGTCTGTTAGGTCCAAACGGTGCCGGGAAAACCACATCATTTTATATGATAGTTGGGATGATAAAGCCGAATGAAGGAAGAGTTTATCTTAACGACACTGATATTACAAACAAGGCAATGTACCAACGTTCTCGATTAGGGCTTTCTTATCTTCCGCAAGAAGCTTCTATTTTCCGGAAGATGTCTGTCGAGAACAATATTATGTCTATTTTGCAACTTCAAAAAATGTCCAATAAGCAACGACAAAATCGATTAGAACAATTACTTGAAAGCTTTGGTATTGCAAGGATTAGAAAAAGTAAGGGTTATATGCTTTCTGGTGGAGAACGAAGAAGATGCGAGATTGCTCGTGCTTTAGCTTCAAATCCCAAATTTATCTTATTAGATGAACCATTTGCCGGAATCGACCCAATCGCTGTTGAAGATATTATGAAAATTGTAAGAAAACTAAAAGATGAAAATATAGGTGTTTTAATAACAGACCATAACGTTCACGAGACATTATCTATTACCGATAGAGCATATATATTAATCGATGGTAACATTTATATTTCAGGAACAGCAGAGGATATCGCTCAAAATGAGGAAGTGCGACGATTATATTTAGGTGAAACATTTAAATTAGAAAGATATGAATAGATTTCTGTCAATAATATTCCTGTTTTATTTACTTCAACCGATATTTCTTTTGTCTGATGATGATATATTTATCAATAAGAGCCATACATACAAGTGGCTTGTAGAAAGAAAAAAATTTGACAGTAAAATGCTTTCTAAATTATCAGATTTTAGACCCAAAACACAAGCCAACTCTATTTCTACTCGTAATATTTTCAAAATTCATTATGACACTCTTGGCAATAATGCAGTTGAAGCGACCGACAGGGATAAAAACGGAATTCCTGATTACATTGATTCTGTAGCTTTTTATGCAGACTATGTCTATGAACAAATGATAAATAACATAGGACTGAAATCTCCGTATCCTGAACAATATGGAGGTGGAAGCGAGCATTATGATATTTATGTTCTTGATATTGGAAATGGATATAGGGGAGAAGCATATTATGGAGAAACTCGCGCTGAATATGAAATCTTCCCTCGTAAAATTTTTCCCAAATATTCATCCTATATCATTATAGATAATAACTACTCACAAAATGATATGACAATAAGCGATGATGGAAGCAATAGAAAATATCCAACATATGCGACGAACGGAATACTTGGTATGAAAATTACAATTGCACATGAATTTCACCACGCAATTCAATTTATCTATGGAGATCCGAATTCTAATATGTTTTCTCTGCACGAAGCAGTATCTGTATATATGGAAAACAAACTGTTTCCAGAATCAAGAGACTATCTTCAATATGTTCGTTCGTTATTTAAGAATTTCCCGAAATATGCTTTCGGTGATGGTGATGCTACAATAGGTTACAGTTATGGAATATACTTTCATTTTATTGATAAATTTTTTGGCAATAGACCTGTCAAAAGAATGTGGGAATTGGTTGAAAATGGTTTATTCCAATTCCAAGCTTTGGATTCTGCATTAAAAGAAGAAGGTTCTTCCATTGTTGGTTCTTGGCTTGAGTTTATTTCGTGGATATATCATACGGGTAATAGAACAATTGATGGTTATTCATTTTATCAAGCAAGGCTTTTCCCTGACATAAATTTTGTATACTCTGGAGAAATTTTACATACTGAAGTTTTTCAACTAAAATCTCAGGTTCTTCCATTAGAAATCAGACCAATTCGTTTAATAGTAAACACTAACAGAATTTTTGATACACCTGATACTCTTGATTTTTTTTTATCAAACACAGATATGGAAAAAGTTTTCAATCAATTTATGACCAATTCTGAAATTGATTTGAATTATCCTTCGTCGGACATCAACTCCAAACAAATTTGCGATAAACAATATAAAACAACCTCTCCTTCATATTACAAGGACACAGCTTTTTGCAGAAAAGGTTATCAAACAGTTGCTGTTCCGGACGCCTATCCAATGCCATTCAACTTTACAATTAATTCTACTTTATATATTCCTACTCCTGCCAATATTCCTTTTGGAGAAAAAGTTTCTCTACAAATATTTAATTCAGAAATGGAACAAGTTTATTCCAGAGAAACAACAGTTATGGTTCATAATTCTAATCGTGTTGTTGCATTAACTTTGGATAAAAATTTATTTTCAAGCGGAGTTTACTTTTACAAAGTCAAAAATGACAGTTCATTGAAAATTGGGAAATTTGTTGTCAAATAACTTATTGAATAATATGAAACTTAATAAAACTGACAGAGTGATTTCTTTACTAATTTTTGTCATTACTTTTACTGTTTATTTCTTTACATTTTCAAGAAGTTTATTTTTTACTGACAGTGGTGAACTTGCTTCAGTTTCGTCCACATTAGGTATTGCTCACCCAACAGGTTATCCACTATATACGATTATTTCGTATCTTTGGCTGAAAATTCCACTTCCTTTTGATAATATCACACAGTTGAATTTATTATCATCAATATTTTGTGGATTATCTGCAACAATATTGTATTTGATTTTAAATGTTTTATTTTTCAGCAACTTTGAGAAAACAATTGATAATAGGCTATCTATTCAACTATCATCAGGGCTTTTGGCAATTGGATTTGGGTTTACCTCGATTGTATGGGAACAGGCAACAACCAATGAAGTATATTCATTGCACTTTTTAATGGTCAATTTATTTTTATATTTTCTTTTAAAAGCCCATTTTACTAATAGCTATAAACTATTTATGGTTTCAGCCTTTGTTCTCGGATTATCTTTAGCTAACCATATGACTTCAATATTACTTATACCGGTTTCTTTATATACTTTTTTTAAGAAAAGTGGGAAAGGTTTCGATTTCTCAGGTAATCGCTTTAAGCAATTTATTTTTCTAATAATTCCGCTTTTTTTAGCACTTTCTTTATATCTATATTTACCTATACGTTCAAGTATGGATCCAATTTTCAACTGGGGTTTCGTTTCGAAAAGCATAGATAAATTTTTCTACCACATTTCTGGAAAACAATATCAGGTATGGATGTTTTCTGGTTTTGATGCCTGGAAAAAGAACTTCAATGTATTTATTAATGAAATTACAGGAAATATTGGTGCACTCATTCTTTTTACTTATCTGATTGGATTATTATTAATTTTTGTCGATAAAAATAAAGTAAGTGCAATTTTTAATTTTATATTTGCACCATTTGCTTTATTGTTCACATCGTTCAAAAAATACAGGCAATTCATTATTACTTTTTTTACAATTGCATTATTATCCTGCATCATTTACTCATTTAATTACTCAATTTATGATATTCAACCTTATTTTTATTTGGCTTACCTTTCAATGTTTATTTTGTTAGCACTTCCAACAGTTTACTACTCATCACAAATTAAAAAGCCACTTTTAAGTTTATATATATTTATTCCATTATTACTTATTTTTTATAACTATTCAGAAGTTGATAAAAGCAAAGATACGACGGTTGTTGAATATACAAAGTCAATAATCGATAATTTGCCCAATAATTCGATAATTATTTCTTCACAATGGGATTACTTTTGTTCTGCTTTCTGGTATTTGCAACAAGTAGAAGGATACAGAAAAGATATCGTATTGATTGAAAAAGAACTAATGAGAAGAACCTGGTATCCCTATCAATTAGCAAAATGGTATCCCGAAATTGTTAATATGCAAAGTCCTGAAATTCAGTCATATATGAAAGATTTAGAACTTTTTGAATCTGGCAAACAATATGACCCTATTTCTATTCAAGCAAATTATATCAATGTATTTGTATCAATAATTGAGAAAAATATTGGCAAAAGAGATATTTTTCTGACTCCTGAAATTCTTCTTATTGAGCCTTTTATTGCCAAAGCATACGCACAAATTCCTTATGGATTCGCTGTAAAACTATCCAAGCAAATGGATACTTTGAATTTTGAAAGTATTAGAATTAATTACGATAAATTAAATTTATTAACCAAAAACAAAAGTTATTATCTATATGACGGATTAAGATTAGTAATTGCAAATAATATTTTAGCAATGAATAAATATGCTCAGTTAATTGGGGGCACTGCTCAAAGTAGAAAATTAGAAGAATACTACAAATTATTTGCTAAGAAATGATGCTAAATAAAATTTTTAAAATAGATAATATTGAAATAAAAAACGGTATTTTTTTGGCTCCAATGGAAGGAATAACCGACCTTCCATTCAGAATTATTTGCCGTAGATTTGGTGCAGATATTGTATATACTGAATTTGTTGCTTCGGAAGCGTTAATAAGAGATGTTGAAAAGTCAAAAATCAAAATTCGGGTTATCGACCAGGAACGCCCAGTTGCAGTACAGATTTTTGGAAGCGATCCGTACGTAATGTCTGAAGCAGCNAAAATAGTAGAACAAGCTGGTGCTGATATAATTGATTTAAATTACGGCTGCTGGGTGAAAAAAGTAGTAAGTCATAATGCTGGTGCTGCATTGTTGAAAAATATTCCACTGATGAACGCTATTACTCAAGCAGTTGTCAAAGCAGTGAAAATTCCTGTTACAGTTAAAACTCGTTTAGGTTGGGATAAAAATAGCATAATAATCAATGAAGTAGCGAGAATGCAAGAAGAAAGTGGAGCAAAAGCAATCGCAGTTCATTGCAGAACAAGAGAAATGGGAATGGGAGGGAAGGCTGATTGGAGTTTCATTCCTGAAATCAAGAAAAATATTAGCATACCATTGATATTGAATGGTGATATTACTTCACCAGAAACAGCTCGCGCAGCTCTTGAAATTGATGGTGCTGATGCAATAATGATTGGTCGAGCCGTGCTTGGAAATCCTTTTATTTTCAGAGATGCTAAGAAATATATCGAAACTGGTCAATTGCCTGAAAAACCAAATATAAATGAAAGATTTGATGTTTTGCTTGAACACTTGAAAATGAATATAGAGGACAAGGGACTTCCCAGAGGTTTAGTAGAGTTTCGCAAACACTTCTCTGGATATTTAAAGGGAATGCATAACGCTTCTCATTATAGACAAATGTTAGTACAAATGAACGATACGCAAGAAGTGTTTGAACTTCTTGAACAATATCGTGATTATTTAAATAATTATTACATAGAATAATATCAAAGTGGAAGTTTTTTCATATTGAAACCGAGTGCAAAAGCTTCCATTGCAGCAATTGATAGTTTGTTTTCCAATTTTCCAAATTTTGCTATATAGTCTCGTCTACTTCGTTCTATTACTTCTAATGCTTCATCTCTACCATAAATTTGTACAATCTCGCATCGAGAGGATTCGCTTCCGGGCATATCTTTGTAAGTAAGAAAATAATGTTTTAATCTATCAATCATTGTTACAGGACAATCACTTACATCTCGCCAATTTTTATAAACTTCATCACCTTTGAGAACAGCAATTAATTTATCATCGGCTTCTCCACCATCAATCATTCTAAATCCTCCGATAGGCACTGCTTGCACCAATATATCTCCGTGAGTAATGTTCTTTTCAGTAAATACACAAATATCTATAGGATCGCCATCTCCAATAATGCCGTTTCTACCAGATTTCTCCATACAGTAATCTGCCACAGATTCAGCGCAATAAGTTTGTGGAATAAACCCATATAATGCAGGTAATACATTTGAATATTTTTGTGGTCTATCAACCTTCAAATATCCAGTTTTTTTATCTACTTCATATTTTACTGTATCGCTTGGAGTAGCTTCAATAAAAGCAGTAACTATTTCCGGGGCATTATCACCAATGTGAACACCATGCCAAGGATGAGACTTATAACGAAGACCGACTAAGTTCCAAATGTCGCTTACATTTGCCATAAATATCGATAATTAGTTATTAATAATATTTTCAAGCTATCAAAACGACTAACTGATAATTATATTTTCAATCTTCGGTTTGATATTAACCTACAATAAAGAGAAAAACGATAATATTACTTTTATGTATTTGGATATTTTATTAATTTTATAAAATGTAATTTTACAATTTTTAGGAGTGCTAATGAATATTCTTTTTAAAAATATTAGAGTAATCAATCCAGTTGAAAATTTAGATAAAATTGTAAATTTATTCATTAAAGATGGAATTATCGAGCATTGTGCTAACGAGGAATGCGTTGTAGATTCATCAACAGAAATTATTGATGGAAGCCAATTAGTTGCTGCTCCTGGATTTATTGATATTCATACACATTTACGTGAGCCAGGTTTTGAATATAAAGAAACAATCAAATCGGGCACTGATGCAGCAGCAAATGGTGGTTTTACTGGTGTTGTATGTATGCCAAACACCGAGCCAACAATTGATGATGTAACTGTCGTTGAATATATTAAAAACAAATCAAAAGATTTGTTAGTTGATGTATTTATTGCAGGTTCGCTAAGTCAAAAAAGAGAGGGTAAATTAATATCACCAATGTTAGAACTTGACGATGCCGGTGTTGTAATGTTTACTGATGATGGACATTGTGTCGAATCTTCTGAAATGCTACGCCGTGCTTTTGACTATGCAACCACAAGAGATTTATTGATTTCTGAACATTGTGAAGAACATTCGCTAACTAAAAACTTTGCTATGGATGAGTGCGAGCTTTCAATTAAGCTCGGGTTAAAAGGTTATCCAAGAATTGCAGAAGAACTAATTGTTGCACGTGATATATTGCTTGCTGAATATTGCGGCAACCGTCGTTTACACTTACAACACATTAGCACAAAAGGAAGTATAGAATTAATAAGAAATGCAAAAAGTAAAGGTTTGCGTGTTAGTTGTGAAGTAACCCCACACCATTTATTTTTGTCTAATGATTTATTGGATAGTTACAATACTAATTTGAAAATGAATCCGCCACTACGTTCAAAAGAAGACATAAAAGCTCTTATTGAAGGAATCAAGGATGGAACAATAGATTGCATTGCAACAGACCATGCACCTCACGCATTGCACGAAAAAGAGGTTGAATTCGAGAAAGCTCCTTATGGAATCACCGGATTAGAAACTTCTATTGGGTTGATTTTAAACAACTTGCATCATTCACTTGATATAGAATTAAATAAAATCATCGAATTGTTATCAATTAATCCAAGAAAGATATTGAATTTAAAGCAAATAGAAATAAAGAAAGGTGAAAAAGTAAATTTGACTATCTTTGCACCTAACGAAGAATGGGTAGTTTCTAGCAAAAAATTTATGTCTATTTCGAAAAATATGCCTTATGAAAATTTGAAATTAAAAGGACGCCCAAAATTTGCTATTAATAATGGAAAGATTTGGTCGTCTACATTATAGAGCAACACAATATGAGGTCGTGATGTCGAAGAAAAACATTGACTTGGATCCTCATCAAGAGAAAATGCTTCGGGACTTGATTGTAAAAGAAATGATGAAGAAAATACAATCAAGGGTTGAATCCGAAGATTCTCATGTTCTAAAATCAATAAAAAGTTTGATTAATGAACAGGAAGACAAAAAGCAAAAAATCGAGAAAAAACTGAAAAATATTCTGAAAGAGAAAAAAGAAAACGATACTGATGAAGAATAATAAAAATGCAATATAATCTATATTATGTAAACTAAATTAAATGTAAAATTAATTTTGGTAAGTAAAAATGAATTACATCTTTCCAATCGCATTAATTATATTAGCTGTATTATCGAGATTTGTTTCGATTGCTCCTAATTTCTCGCCAATTATTTCTCTTGCCCTATTTAGTGGTGCGTATTTATCAAACAGAAAATTAGCTTATCTTGTTCCTTTTGCTGCTATGTTAATTAGTGATGCATTCTTAGGCTTTCATTATGATATGTTTGCAGTTTATGGTTCATTTGCTTTAATTATTTATATGGGCTCAAAAATTAATAAAGTAAATGTAAAATCGGTTTTAATAAATTCAATTGCTGGAGCAGTTCTCTTTTTCGTAGTTACAAATTTATCAGTTTGGATTACATCAGGAATGTATAGCTACGATCTAAACGGTTTGCTTACTTGTTATGAAATGGCTATTCCATTTTTCAGAAATACAATATCATCTGCTCTCTTGTATTCAACTGTTATGTTTGGAACTTATGAATTATCAGCAAAATATATGCCCTCACTTTTAGTATCAAAATAATATTTGATTAAATTAATAAAGGGCTGTGTCAATTATTGATACAGCCCTTTTTGTTGATTATTGAACTTGTTGAAATATATCATAATCAATTCTTTTTTTAATGAATATATTTTTATATATTTACAGTGCAGCATAAATTAACATCTCAAAAAAAATGTTATTTAATTTTTTGCTGTTTTTAATAATGATATAACTATTAATTTAATATGAAAAAAATCACATTCTTATTATCCATAGTATTTGTTTGTTATTTGGCGCAATCTCAAATTAATTCTCCATATTATAATTATGGAACTAAGGAGTTTATTGAAGTTGAGAAAATTTATGATATTAGGCTTCTTCGTCAGTCTGAAATTAGGCTAATGCAACTCATTAAGGAATATCCATATACAGCAGCTTACGATAAAGCAATACTTTTACAAGCTGATATTGATTTACATTCAGGCAATCACTCTATTGCAATTGCTCAAATCAATGAATATATTAAAACAAATTCCAATTCCCCACTAATTCCACACTCATACTTAAAAATCGGCTTTATAGAGTTTGAACGAAAAAAATATGCTGATGC
>JAOAGZ010000063.1:0-11032 GCA_026415495.1 Eximiradius proteiniborus
GCCAACTAAGGATATAGAACGTATTGTTTATTACGAATCTTATGTAGTTATCCAACCCGGAAAAACCGGCTTGCAAACCAAAGACTTACTCACAGAAGAGCAATATCTCGATGTCTTAGATCAGCTTGGGCGCGAAAACTACGAACTCGATGACGAAGACCCAAATAAATTTATCGCTTTGATTGGTGGCGAAGCCATTAAAGAATTATTAAAACGTGTTGACATAGAAAAATTATACAGACATCTTAAAGATGAATTAAAAGTTGAAACTTCTCAACAGAAAAAAGCCGAACTCCTGAAAAGACTTCGTATACTAGACGCTTTTCGTAGCTCTACACACAATGAGTTGCCAAACGAACCACACTGGATGGTGCTGGACATTATTCCTGTTACTCCACCTGATTTGCGTCCGCTTGTCCCGCTCGAAGGTGGTAGATTTGCTACTTCCGACTTGAATGATTTGTATCGTCGTGTTATTATTAGAAACAATCGCTTAAAACGATTAATAGATATTAAGGCTCCGGAAGTAATTCTTCGCAACGAAAAGCGCATGCTCCAAGAAGCAGTCGATGCTCTATTCGATAATAGCCGCCGTGCCGTGCGTAGCGAATCGCAACGTGCGTTGAAATCGCTTGCCGACACGTTGAAAGGCAAAACCGGTCGTTTCCGTCAGAACTTGCTTGGTAAGCGTGTCGATTACTCTGGGCGCTCGGTTATCGTTGTTGGTCCGGAACTAAAAATACATGAGTGCGGCTTACCGAAAGATATGGCAGTCGAGCTATTTAAGCCGTTTATTATTAGAAAGCTTATCGAACGCGGGCACGTTAAAACTGTAAAAAGTGCCAAAAAAATGGTTGAACGCAAAACAAACGAAGTTTGGGATATTCTTGAAAAAGTAATTCAAGGGCACCCAGTATTGCTTAACCGTGCTCCGACGCTCCACCGCTTGGGTATCCAAGCATTCCAGCCACGTCTGATTGAAGGAAAAGCAATCCAATTGCATCCGCTTGTTTGTACGGCGTTCAATGCAGACTTCGATGGCGACCAGATGGCTGTTCACGTGCCGCTTAGCTTCGAGGCACAGCTGGAAGCAATGTTGCTTATGCTTGCTCCGCATAATATTATGCACACTCAAAACGGCGACCCAATTGCTGTTCCGTCGCAGGATATGGTGCTCGGCGTTTATTATATGACAAAGATGCGTCCCGGTGCTAATGGCGAAAGTAAAGTTTTCTCCTCATTCGATGAAGTGATTATTGCTTACAACTCGAAAGTTGTCGATCTTCACGCAAAAATAAAAGTTCGCCATAATGGTGCTTTTCTCGAAACTACTGTAGGTAGAATACTTTTCAATCAAATAGTTCCTGAAGAACTTGGATATATTAACGAGCTTCTTACTAAAAAGCGTTTGCGTCAGATCATCGGTATTTGCTTCCGTGAGGCTGGTCTTGCAAAAACAGTTGAGTTTTTGGACAATCTCAAAGATTTGGGCTTCTCTTACTCAACTCAGGGCGGTCTGTCGGTTAGCATTGCAGACGTAGTAATTCCGGCAGACAAGCAGGTGATTATTTCTGCCGCTCAGCAAAAAATTGACAGTATCGAAAATGCTTATCGCAATGGTGTGATAAGCTCCGGCGAACGCTACAACAAAATTATCGATACCTGGTCTAACGCTACAAATAAAGTATCAGATAAATTATCAGCTGAACTTTCCAAAGACAAGCAAGGATTCAACACTTTCTGGATGATGCTCGACTCGCAAGCCCGCGGTTCGAAAGAGCAGATTCGTCAGCTGGCTGGTATGCGCGGTCTTATGGCAAAACCGAAGAAATCGCTTTCCGGTTCTACTGGCGAATTGATCGAAAACCCGATTATTTCGAACTTCAAGGAAGGCTTGTCAATTCTTGAATACTTCATCTCTACTCACGGTGCCCGCAAAGGTCTTGCCGATACAGCGTTGAAAACTGCAGACGCAGGATACTTGACACGTCGTTTGCACGATGTTGCACAAGATGTGATTATTTCCGAATACGATTGCGGCACTATCCGCGGTGTCGAAATGACTGCACTCAAAGATGGGGAAGAGGTGAAAGAACCTTTGTTCGAACGTATTCTTGGTAGAGTTGCTCTTGTTGATATTTACGACCCGATCACAAACGAACTGCTTATCCAAAAAGGTGAGTTAATCGAAGAAAAACACGGTCCACGCATTGAATCCTCCGCTCTGGAAAGCGTTCTTATCCGCTCGGTGCTCACTTGTGAATCGCGCCACGGTGTTTGTGCTAAATGCTACGGACGCAACCTTGCAACCGGAAAGCTTGTTGATGTAGGCGAGGCTGTTGGAACTATTGCATCACAGTCCATCGGTGAACCAGGTACTCAGCTTACGTTGCGTACATTCCACACAGGTGGTACTGCGGCACTTATTGCTTCGCAATCAAGCATTTTAGCAAAATTCGACGGTGTCGTTCAATTTGAAAATATTAAACATATTTCCTACGAAGGCGAGGACGGTCCGGTTTATATTATTGTAAGCCATAGCGGTGCAATTAACATTATCGATCCGGACTCCAATCGCGTGCTCACTCGCTACGACACTACTTATGGTGCGGAACTTAAAGTTCGCGACGGTCAGAGAGTGAAGAAAGGCGAATTAATTTATGAGTGGGACCCATACAACGCTTCTATTATCACTGAATTTACCGGACGTGTTCGCTATCGCGACCTTGTTCAGAACGTTACTTATCGCGAAGTAAACGACGAAACAACCGGACACATTACAAAAGTTGTAATTGATACCCGCGACAAAACAAAATCTCCTTCGATTGAAATTATCGACGAAGAAGGCAAAATTCTTAAAGTATATAATATTCCTTCCCGTGCTCAGCTTACCGTTGATGACAATGAATTTATCGGCGTTGGTACTCCGCTTGCAAAAATTCCTCGCGACCTTGGACGTACCCGCGACATCACCGGTGGTTTGCCACGTGTTACAGAACTTTTCGAGGCTCGCGCTCCACAAAATCCTGCTATCGTTACCGATATTGATGGTATCGTATCGTTCGATAAGCAAAAACGCGGGCAAAAAACGCTCGTTGTTACAAGCTTGGACGGACAAACCCGCAAAGAATTCAGTATTCCGATTGGTAAATATATTCTTGTTCAGGATGGTGATTTCGTTCGTTCGGGCGATCGCCTAACCGAAGGTTCTGTGAACCCTCACGACATTTTGCGCATCAAAGGTGCAAACGCTGTGCAAGAATATCTGGTAAACGAAATTCAGGAAGTTTATCGTATGCAAGGTGTTAAAATCAACGATAAGCATATTGAAGTGATTGTTCGCCAGATGTTACAAAAAGTGCGTATTATTGATTCGGGCGATTCTTCGTTCCTCGAAAATGATTATGTAGATAAAATACGCCTGTTCGACGAAAACCAGAACCTGAAGAATATGGTTGTCATCACTAACAAAGGCGATAGTAAATTCAGCGAAGGGCAACTTGTTTCCCGCCGAAGAGTGCGCGATGTAAACAACGACCTCAAAAACAAAGGAAAAGAGCTTGCTGAATTCCGTCCTGCTGAACCTGCTATTTCTGAACCTATTTTGCTTGGTATTACTCAAGCTGCATTGACAACAGAAAGCTGGCTTTCGGCTGCTTCGTTCCAGGAAACTACACGTGTGCTTTCGGATGCCGCTGTTGCCGCAAAAACAGATTATTTAGTCGGTCTGAAAGAAAACATTATCATCGGACAACTTATTCCGGCTGGAACAGGCTTGCGACACTATCAGGATATGATTGTTAATTCAACGGTTGGCAATATCTTTGGTCGCCGCACCGTCGAAACTAAAGCTCAGGACTTCATTGCACCTGTTGATTTGCAAACTGCAATTGAGCAGGAAATGGCACTTGTAAATGAACAAAGCGAAAGCGACGATGAAGAAGGCGAAATTGAAGTTCCCGAGATTACCACAGAAGAATAATCAATTCAATAAATTACAAAAGGCTGCCTGTTGCGAAAAGGCAGCCTTTTTTATTTGCAATTTTGTCTTTATTATTTTGGTTGATTTTGCTGAACGTCCGGATTAGAACTCTGGTTTGATAATTTCAGGCTACTCAGCTTCGAAATCAGGATGTATGTTACATTTTTGTCGTCTGTCGGGATTTCCTTGCCTTCTTCAATTTCGGCAGCATAGGTTTCGCCGATTGTTAAATTGTCTGGGATAATATTTTGCGAAGTCCATTTGCGATAGTTTTCGCTTGAAATCAAAAAAGCAAAATTTTCTTCGTCTGAATTCAGTGTGAAAATGTGATATTCCTCATTATTTTTTCCGCCGGAAATTTCACCGTCATCAGTTACAGTTCCGGAATAAGTAACGTAATAAACTGATTTGTAAATAGAAATATCATCCGATTGCTCCGTTTCTGCTTTGTCCGTAGTTTCATCGTCTTTCTGATTGCTACAACTAATAATCAATGCAACAGCAATAATTGCAAGAAAAAAAGCGAAATATACTTTCATTGTTTGTCCTCGAGAATAAAGAAAGTACTACTTCTAAAATTATAAATTATTGATGTAAAATAAAAGTGGAAAGAAAAATTATAAAGCTTTTTTTGATACAGATTTTTCTAATTTTAACGAAACGTAGAAGAACACAGCACCGGCAATTACATCAATAACGTAATGATATCGCAAATATACTGTTGCAAAAATCAATCCGCTGCCAATAACGAGAAATACATACCGTAATTTCGACCTGAATTTGAATGATAAATAAATGTTAATTAGCGTCATCATAGTGTGCCCGCTTGGCATACAATCGCGATGAACCTGCATTTCCGGCGGAATTGCCGGGTTTATTATTCCACCTCCGGTATTGACAACCGAACGGAAAAACTCAGTTAAAAACACGCCCGGAAGTTCCTTCGAAAGCGTTGAAAAATCGTGCAGAACAAAACGTGGTCCAATTGCCGGAAGAAAAAAGTACAACAAATATGATAGATAGAAGCCGAAAAGAATGTCGCGAAGCAATAAATCGAATTCAGTATCTTTTTTTCGGATATGCAATTCTATCCCGTGTATAATTGGCATAAAAAAGAAAGTCATATAGCAGAATTGAAGAAACTCGGTCAGATATGGATTGGCAAATTTCAGTGTTAAGTGCGTGGGGTTGTCGCCGCAGATTGCGTGGTCGATTTTTATGAATAATTCATCATAAAGATTTGGGTTGATTATAGTAATATATGTGTTTGTTTGATTGTAAATAAAATAGACAAAAATCAGCAGATAAAACTTTCGAATAGTAAGCGAATACTTATTATTTTGATTGATACTTGAAACAGCAAGAATAATTAAGAAAAAAAGAGCGTTTTGAGCAATATTTGCAAGATAATTTGCTGAATAGAACAATAATACAAACGATAATAGTGTGTAAAAAAGTAATATGGCAACTGTATATTTCTCTGCTAAACTAAATTTCTTAAAAAGATTTCGTATTGTCATCAGCCAAAAATAAATTATCAAACATTTTTAATTAATTCATAATTCTTAAATGAGGAAATTTGATGCCCACCTAAAAAATTATTTTCAATGAAAGAAAGCAAACGATATTTGAAACGTTCGTGTTTGTGCGGTTCGCGGTTTGGGTTTGGCTTGCCATTGTATTGGAGCTTATCCTGCCAGAACATTTCGCTTATACGCTTTTGCATAACTTTTGGATGAGTGCCTTTGAATGAAGCAAGTCGGTTAAGCGGACCGTAGTCGAATTCAGCAGGTTTATTGCGGTAGATTTCTTCAACTTTTGCGGCACCTTTGTGGTTTGTGTCGATTGCTTTGCTTTTGCTTTGCATAAGATGTGGCGGACGCACCCACCCGTAGTGGTAAATATGAGCATTGACTTTTGCAACTCGAAGCTTGCGGGTGCCTTCGCGCTGGTGAGGTCGCTCGTAATAATCGAAATAGCGGAATGATTGAGCACTTTGCCACGAGTGTATTTCGGGCAGGTTCCTTACTATTCTGATTTCATTTTTGTACCAGCCGTGCGAATTGTGGTAGTGGTAATAATCACCCCAGAAGTGATAATAATCGAAGAGAAGCCCCTCGATTTCCGGATTATCGAGCAATTGCTCGCATCGGCGGCGAATCTCGGGCACATCTTTTTCGTGTATTAGTTCATCAGCTTGCAGATACAGGAGCCAGTCGCCCGAGCAGGCTTTCATTGCAATATCGGTCTGAATTGCGTGGATTGCACCGCGCACCATATAGCGTTCGTCCCAGACTGTATCGATGATGTGTATTTTGTCGCTCCCAATTGATGCAATATCTTCGCGCGAAGTGTCGTCGGGGTCGCCTTGCCCGACTGCTACATATATTTCGTCGCACAATGGCAACATCGATTCTATTGATTCTTTGACGGGATAATATAGTTTGCTTCCGTTGCGAACAAATGAAAAACCACTAATTTTCATAAAATTAACAAAATGTAAAAAATAAAATACAAATTTACTTTAATTATGATTATTAATAAAGCAAAATAACACGGCTTTTTCAAAACAAATATGGTAATTGTTTGTTAAATAAAGAAATTATTGCCTGTTGATGAGTACAATAATAAAGATTTTTGCAAATGCAAAAATAATGTAGCTATATTGCATTGCTTTTCTATAAGCTAAAGATATAGATTATTCGCAAGATTTAGCAGGAAGAGTGAAAGTAACATTGGTTCCAACGCCAACTTCGCTTGTAATGCTAAATTCACCATCGTGCAATTCAACAAGTCGCTTTGCGATAATAAGCCCCAAGCCAACTCCTTGTTGCTCGTAAATTTGACGCTCAAACTGACGGTATGCACCAATGTTCTCGATTTGGTCTTGTGTCATACCACGTCCTTGGTCGCTTATGCTTGCGTAGAACTTATCATCATTTGCGGCGATAGTGATTTTGATTTTCTTGCCTTTTTCTGAAAATTTAAAGGCGTTGTCGATTAATTCATCGATGATTTTATGAAAACTATCAGTTGCGATTTCGATATATATATTTTCTGCAATTCCTTCAATATCAATATCATCATATCTTTCATATTTAGCGGCAAGCAGCGAAGCAATATCAACAAGCATAGCAGCGGGTTCGTCTGTGCGTGCTTCACGCAAACGTCGTCTTTTTTCGGGATTAGAAGCAAATGATTCTATGCGAATGAATACAAGGAAGTTTTCAGTGATTTTCATCAGTCTTTGGGCAGAATGAATAATGTCGTTGCCAAGCTCAATTATTTCATCTTTTGTAATATCATCAGTGTTTGTCGTTAAATATTTTGCTGAACCAATCACTTGATTGAGCACGGTCCGGAATTCGTGAGGCAATGCATAATTTAAGTTTCTTCCAACCTCTTCGATTTTTTCCTGCACCTGACGTTCAATGTTTTTGAATTTTTTCCATTGTGCTTCGAGTGCGGAAATTAGTTCGTCTCGTGTATATGGCTTCACTAAATAATCGTCGGCACCTTTTTCCATACCAAGACGCATATTTTGCTTTTCGGTGAAAGCCGTAAGGAATATGAAAGGAACTGTAGCAATTTCCGGCGTTTCCCGGATTTTAGAAAGCACCTGAAATCCATCAATTCCAGGCATAGAAATATCGCAAAGAATTAAATCTGGTTTCACTTCGAGTGCAGTTTCAATACCGGTTTTTCCGTCAGTTGCAGTGTAAACTTCGTAGCCTTCAAACCGAAGCAGTGTGGAAGTGCTTTCAAGAATGAATTCGGCATCGTCTATTATTAAGATTTTTTGCATATTTTATATCGTTGAATTTTACATTATATTAATCATAATTTATTAAATTGGATTAAATATTACTATTAATATTTATTAAATTTTTGATTAAATTAATTTAATTTTTTTACTATACTCTTGAAAACGTATTTTTGCAACTTTATTGATAATAAAATAAGGAAAATTATGAGAAAGTTCAAAATATTTATCTTGTTTTTAGTTTTTTCGAACCAATTATTTGCGGGAAGTCCAAAATTTTCTGTTCTTGGCTATGTTGATTCTTACTATTGCACAGATAATCTGGACAAGGAATTCGACTTGTTTTCTTCGATTAACCATCGTCGCGAAACTTTTGCATTGAACATAGCATATCTGAAATTTAACTATACAGATAATAATATCCGCGCTACTCTTGCTTTGCAGGAAGGCGATATACCGAAAAATATATATTTTCAGGAACCTAAAAATATTCAGCAAGCAAATATTGAATATCGTTTAGCAGATAGATTGTGGCTTGGTGCCGGCATTTTTTCGACACACATAGGTGGCGAAACAACTCACCCACGTAACAATTTTCTCTCTTCACATTCTGCGACTACTTTTTTTGAACCGACATATCAAACCGGCGTTATGCTTCAATATGAACTGACAAACAATTTTTCAGCTGCTGCATATTTAATAAACGGAAATCATCTTTTCGAAGATAACAACAAAAACAAAACAATTGCTTTTGCTTTTAACTACGCTTTGGATGATTTTTCTATTGCTTACAATAATATGTTTGGCAACGAAGAGCCCGAAGGTAAAAAAAGCCGGTTGCATACATATCATAATGTAATAGTCAATGCGAAGTTGAGCAAAAGCTTTGATTTGCTGGGACAAATTGATTATGCTACTCTCGAAAATTCATACAAAGATGCAAACGGCACAATGAAAAGTGGGTTCTTAGCTTACAAGTATTCAATAAATGAAAAATTTAGCAATTCTGCAAGAATTTCATATTATTCAGAAACCGAGAATGTATATAAACTTAATGTCGAAGGTTTTGATTTTACTGTTGGCGTTGAATACAAGCCCACTGCCAACTCATATATCCGGCTTGAGAGCCGCTACCTGAAGAATAACCAGGGCAGCAATAAATATGCTTTTCAGCGTAACGGCAAACCAACAAACGAATTGACAGAGTTTTCAATGAACTTTGGTGGTTGGTTCGATTTTCTTTTTAAAATGTAATAATAGATGAAAAAATTATTGATAATATTTTGTTTCATTATTTGCTCTGTTTCGCAATCAAATAGCGAAATTGTGCTGGATAGATTTACAGAAGACAAATTCAAGCCAATTATTTTTGTTGGAATTGGCCGGGATTTAGGACAAAACGCTGATAAATTTATCGAGCTCTACAACAAAGGATTTGGCGGCAACGTTCAGGATTTTTCGGCAAGCCCAACAATACTAATTGAATACAAAAGCTGGATTATGCCAAAGTTGCGTCTTGCAATTGCTTCAAGTTTTGTTAATTACTCATACTTTGATGAATTCTGGACTTTGGGAACATACATTACACGTAGCCATACAAACGAAATATCTTTCAATCGAATTCCGATTTTGTTGAAGGTGGAGTTTATCCCGCACGACAAGCAGTTTCGGTCTTATGCGGGGGCAGGTGTCGGAGCTTTGTTTCAGCAGACGCTATGGCGGGAAACTGTTCGCTCGAACTATGCTTTGGATAAGCGCGTAAGCTCCACTCATTACAATGAATTGGAGATTATTCCCGGGCTAAATGTTTACAGCGGTTTGGAACTTGGTTTCGATGAATATCCTGAATCATTTTTTCTTGGAAGCCTGATTTTTCAATTAGATTATTGCTATTTCCCAAAAAAGATGGACATCTTCAAACAAGCTAAAAAAGTGCTCGACGAGCCTTCGCCAATTCTCAACAGAAAGATTCGGATATTTGATAGTTACTTTAGTTTTGCTGTCGGGTTGTCGTTCAATTTGCTTAATATTTCGAAAAAACAATAAGATAATTTTATACTTAATTTTGTTTTTTTTATCTATTTAACTATCTTTGTAAGACTTATAAAAATATAAATATTTAATTAACTTGTTTTTGTAGTTTATAAATTAAAGGAAAAAACGATGAAATTTACACGCAGACCCTGGGCAGAACCTTACAAAATTAAGGTTGTAGAACCATTGAAGGTTACTTCTCGTGAATACCGTGAAAAATGTATTCGTGAAGCTGGTTACAACACATTTTTGCTTCGCTCGGAAGATGTTTATATCGATTTGCTGACCGATAGCGGCACAAACGCAATGAGCGATTATCAATGGGCTGGAATGATGCTTGGCGATGAAGCATATGCTGGAAGCAAGAACTTTTATTATCTTGAATCAAATGTTCAAAAATTCTATGGTTATAAATATTTAGTTCCAACTCATCAAGGTCGCGGTGCAGAGCATCTTTTGTCGCAAGCTTTGATAAAGCCGGGTCAGTATGTTCCCGGTAATATGTATTTTACAACTACTCGTTTGCATCAGGAGCTTGCTGGTGGCACTTTCGTTGATGTAATTATAGATGAAGCTCACGATTCGCAGTCAAATCATCCGTTCAAAGGTAATGTTGATTTGCAGAAATTCGAAGACTTAATCAAAAAAGTTGGTGCTGATAAAGTTGCTTATATCACTGTTGGTGCAACTGTTAATATGGCAGGCGGTCAGCCGGTATCGATGGCAAACATCAAAGAAGTTTACGCACTTGCCAACAAGCACGGAATCAAAGTTGTGCTCGACGCTACTCGTGCTATGGAAAATGCTTACTTCATTCAACAAAGAGAAGAAGGCTACAAAGATAAACCAATTGCTGAAATTCTGAAAGAGTTCTGCTCCTACTCCGATTGTGCAACAATGAGCGGCAAGAAGGACTTGCTTGTAAACATTGGTGGATTTGTTGCAGTAAATGACTGGGATTTATTCGAAGAGCTTCGCAATATGGTGGTTGTTTACGAAGGTTTGCATACTTATGGCGGGCTTGCTGGTCGCGATATGGAAGCAATGGCACGCGGTATGGAAGAAGCAATTCAGGATGATTATATGGCTTCACGTATTAAACAAGTTCACTATCTTGGCGAACTTCTCGACGAATACAATGTTCCAATGGTAAAACCATTTGGCGGACACGCAATTTTCCTTGATGCAAAACGCTTCTACGAACACATTCCACAAGAACAATATCCGGCACAAGCACTTGCAGCCGACCTCTA
>JAOAGZ010000063.1:11053-11295 GCA_026415495.1 Eximiradius proteiniborus
TCAGGCTGCCACGAATTTCGGGCAGCCTGTTTTTTTAAGAAAATGCTTTTGTTTATTCAGTTGCGAAATTTTAGAATGACCTGATAGCACGAACGCGATAATTGCTATACTTATTAGAAAATGTAGTCATTCCATCTGTAAAGTTTCCTCCGTGTGCCTTATCGTTAGAGATTTCGGTTGAACTCCAATATATATCGGATTGAAAAGCAGTACCTCCATTAGCTGCTGCTGCTGAATCAATC
>JAOAGZ010000064.1 GCA_026415495.1 Eximiradius proteiniborus
GTAGTAAGCGATGGCAGTGTAACATCATTCTCGATAATTAATGTGCCAAGCAATACTTTATTCCGCATCATTGCATACGGCTACAACCAGATTGGTTCAAACGTATCATCGAGAGTATACAATACAACGTTAGGTGCAGATAACAACAAGACAGTTAAGACCAAGCTAAAGGAAGCATTCGAAGATGAGGTTATCAGCGGAACAACATTTGATGTAAGCCGCGTAGCACCGAACCCGGTATCGAACGAGATGTATTTGGATGTAATTGGCGGAAATGCAACTGCATACACATTCGAACTATACAATTCAGTAGGCGAACGAGTATTCACACGAGTAATGGAACTTCCGGCAGGTAGAAACGAAGTAGTGCTTTCGGTACAGAATGCAGCAGGAGTTCTGCCAGCAGGAGTATACAACTTACGAGTTCACAACGGTTCAGAGTACATTGACCAACGCATAGTGATTATGCCATAACGCATATGCTATCTCATACAATAGACAAGAAGGTTGCCTCTTAGGCAGCCTTCTTTTTTTGTTACAGATTATCGGTAATCTTAATGCGATGAATTATTGAGGTGCTAAAACAAAAAAAAGCCGCCTCGCAAAGAGACGGCTTTTCGTTTAAAACTTACAAATACTAATTATCCATTAGTTCTTTTTCTTTGTTAGCAAGAAAATCATCTATTTCCTTTATAGAATTATCGGTGATTTTCTGAATTTCGTCTTCTGCTCTCTTGCGTTCATCTTCTGAACACTCTTTATTCTTTTCCATCTTTTTTAGTGCTTCGTTGCTATCACGACGCACATTACGAACAGCAATACGCCCATCTTCAGCAAACTTTTTGCACATTTTCACAAATTCTTTGCGACGTTCTTCTGTAAGTGGCGGAACAGGTATTCTGATAATAGTTCCGTCATTTTGCGGATTAAAACCTAAATCAGCCATTCGAATTGCTTTTTCTATGTTTGTTAGAGCAGTTCTATCAAATGGCTGAACAATTATTGTTCTTGCGTCTGGTACAGAAATAGAAGCACCCTGAGCCAAAGGTGTCGGAGCACCATAATACTCGAATGTAATCCCATCAAGCAACGATGCAGTTGCACGTCCCGAACGAACCTTTGAGATTTGGCTCTTACAGAATTCAACTGCACGCTTCATTTCTGCTTTTGATTTATCAATAAGTTCTTTCGTTGTCATACACAAGCTCCTTATTCATTGGAGATAATTGTACCAAGTTCGGCACCCTGAATGATTTTCAGGAAATTACCTTTCACATTAATATTGAAGACTTTGATAGGTAAATTGTTCTCGTGGCATAGAGTAATAGCTGTATGGTCCATTACTTTCAAATCCTGTGAAATCACATCACGAAACGAAAGCGAGTCGAACATTACAGCGTTAGAATTTTTTTCAGGGTCGCAGTCAAATACACCATCAACCCGCGTTCCCTTCAATATTAATTCTGCTTCGATTTCAATAGCGCGCAAAACTGCCGCTGTGTCTGTCGTGAAATATGGGTTGCCTGTTCCGGCACCAAATATCACTACACGTCCTTTTTCAAGATGCCTGATAGCACGGCGACGTATTACAGGTTCGGCAATTTGTTCCATTTTTATCGCAGTCTGAAGCCTCGTTGGCACTCCAAGAGCCTCCAATGCATTTTGAAATGCAATTGAATTAATTACAGTAGCAAGCATACCCATCTGGTCGCCCGAGACTTTATGGATACCGTGAGCAGCAGCCTGAATACCGCGGAAAATATTGCCTCCACCTATAACAATACCTATCTGCACACCTAAACGGTGAACCTTATATATTTCTTCGGCAAAGCTTTTCAGAACGTCAGGGTCGATACCAAACTGACGTTCTCCCATCAACGCTTCGCCACTTAATTTTAATAATACTCTTTTATACTTTGTTTCCATATTCAGATTATTAGCTCTTTTCACCTAATAAATAGCGACGGAAACTTAATATAGTTACATCATTGCCAATCAGGTTTGAAATTTCTTTCAAAACATCGGCAACAGTTTTATTTGCATCCTTCACAAACGATTGTTCAATAAGGCACTGTTCTTGATAGAATTTTTCTAGCTTGCCGACAGCTATTCTTTCAGCTATGTCTGCAGGTTTTCCACTGTCTACTGCTTGCTGCACATAAATTTCTTTTTCTTTATCAAGAGTTGCTTGGTCTACATCATTACGGGAAATAAACTGAGGATTCATTGCTGCAATTTGCATTGCTATATCACGAAGCAAAGCGTAGGCTTCCTCATTAAAATTAGGAGCAGATGCTTCTATCACAACAGCAAGTTTATTCCCCGCGTGATTATAAGTTGCAATAGTGCCATTCGATTTAATACGTTCGAAACGGCTAACACCGATTTTTTCTCCGAATTTTGCTAATATCTCGTTGTGAATGCCTTCAATTGTATCTTCACCAACATTTATTTTCATAAGCTCGTCTAAGTTATTAATCTCGTTTGCAATCAATGCATCAGCAATTTTATTAACGTAGCTTTCAAACTCAGCATTACGAGCAACAAAGTCAGTTTCGCAATTTACTTCAACAATTGCTGCAAGCTTGCGGTCGTCCGATAGACGGGTAGCAATAATACCTTCGCTTGCAACTCTATCAGCTCTTTTTGCAGCAGATGCAGCACCTTTTTTACGTAAAATCTCGATTGCTTCATCCATCGAGCCATTTGCATCTACAAGAGCCTTTTTGCAATCTGCCATACCTGCGCCTGTCTTATCGCGAAGGGTTTTAACCATTTGAGCAGTAATTTCAGCCATATTAATTATCTATAAAAAGTTAAACATATTTCAATTACAAAAAAAGGGGGACATTCAGCGTCCCCCGAAATATTTATTTTTACTCATTTGTTTCTGTCGATGACTGGGACGTTTCTACATTTTCAGTAGAATTTTCCGGATTTTCGTTTTCCTTAATTCTTGGGCGTTTTGGTCCCTGACCGGGAACTTTTCTTTCGCGCATACGTGGACGAACCACTGCTGCTTCATCTTCTAATTCATTTTCTTTTGCAAAACGATCTGCTTCGGCATTTAGTTCTGCTGCGTGAATACGCGCAATTTTTGTGCCTTCCAAAACAGCATCAGCCATCACTTTTGTGATAAGCTCAATTGTTTTTACTGAATCGTCGTTTGCAGGAATTGGGAAATCAACCATATCCGGATCACAGTTTGTATCTACTATAGCAATTACAGGGATACCAAGTATCTTTGCTTCTTTGATTGCTATATGTTCTTTCTTTATATCAACAACAAACAAAGCACCAGGAAGGCGAGTCATTGTTTCGATACCACCAAACACCTTACGCAAACGATCGCGTTCACGCAAAATAAGCAAGCGTTCTTTCTTGGTGATTTTTTCGAATGTGCCATCGACTTCCATTTTGTCAAGTTGTGCAAGTCTCTTGATACTCTTGCGAATAGTAGCAAAGTTTGTAAGCATACCACCAAGCCAGCGTTCAGAAACATAGTTCATTCCGGCTCGTGTTGCTTCATCTTGGATAACTTGTTTTGCCTGTGGCTTAGTCCCGACAAATAGCACTACACGCCCTTTGCTTGCAATATCAAATATTGCCTGACGTGCATAATCAATGAGAATTTGGGTCTTTCTTAGGTCAATGATATGAATATCATTTTTTTCATTGAAGATAAACTTACTCATTTTGGGATTCCAGCGGCGGGTCAGATGTCCAAAATGAGCACCTGCTTCAAGCAGGTTTTCGATAGAAACATAATGTTTTGACATTAGAACTCCAAAATTATAAATGTTAAACATCTGCACCTTTCATCTTGGCGTCCGAAACTTAATAAGCCACACGGAGCCAATCGAGGCACATGGTAAAATAAAAAATACTAACGTTTTGAGAATTGGAAGCGTTTGCGAGCTTTCTTCTGACCATATTTCTTGCGTTCCACCATACGTGGGTCGCGTGTCAAAAGTTCATACTCGCGTAGCTTTCCGCGCAACTGTTCGTCATATTCGACAAGCGCTCTGGCAATACCAAGACGAATAGCACCGCTTTGACCTGTTAGCCCACCACCACGTACATTTACAAACACATCAAACTTTCCGATGTTGTCTGTAACTTGAAGTGGACTTAAAGCGTGAATTCGCCACACTTCTACAGGAAAATAGTCGTCAATCGTTCTTTTATTGATCAACACTTTCCCTGTTCCGCTTACCAAACGCACCTGTGCAACTGACGTTTTTCTTCTACCTGTGGCGCTATAAACTTTCATTCAAACTCCAAACTTATAAAAATTAATATTTTAATTTAAGCTCTTTTGGCATTTGAGCTAAATGTGGATGTTCGCTGCCAGCATAGACTTTTAATTTTTTAATGATTTTTCTTCCAAGTCTATTTTTCGGAAGCATTCCACGCACAGCGTGTTCTACAACAAATGTAGGATTAGTTTGTATCAACTGCTTAAATGAACGAGTTATTTGACCACCGGGATAGCCCGTATGATGCTTATACTCTTTCATTTCGGCACGCTTTCCTTCGAAAACAACCTTATCAGCGTTGATTACAATTACAAAATCCCCAGTGTCGATATGAGGAGTAAACAAGGGCTTATTCTTTCCGCGAAGAATAGCTGCTACCTGACTTGCGAGACGCCCTACAGTCATTCCTGTGGCATCTACACACCACCAATCGCGAGCGATTTCTTCATTTTTTGCGGATATCGTTATTTTAGCTGAGGGTTCCAATTCCCTACGCTCCTTAATTTATTATTAAATCAATACAATAAACACAATTTTCCATAATAAAGATTACAAAAATAGTTTATTTTTACTTATTAAGCAAATGAATTTTTTCAACTATCTGATTGAAAAATAAATAAAAAAACAGGGATTATTTTTCTAATCCCTGTTGCAATTCTGGGTAATTATGATTAAATATCAGTTAGTTTTCTTATAAATGCCGATGATGTTATCTTGGCTTGAAGCACATCATTGGTCGAAAAAGTCGAAAAATTATTTGCTGCTTGCGGAACTGTATTATCAGTTTCGTTAATTATCGTATTTCCGGTTGAACTATATGTCGGTCCTGTGCGTCTCAAATATGCCGGTTCATCATATTCTTTCAGCTTCTTCTCGCCCTTAGGACTTGATTCCGGAATTTCACGAAACTTCGGGACTATAGGTGTTCCGTGTGGTCGAACTGGTGATGGTTTCGTTACAGTAACTCCTCCCATTACAGGAACTGAACGCGAAGGCTGTGCTTTAATTTCAGTCTTTACTACTTTCCCGAAAATATCTGTTTGCTCAATGTTCTTTGTCGAAGCGTCAGACTTTTTTTCGTTTTTTGGGAAGCCTGTTGCTACAACAGTAACGCTAATCTGGTCGGACATATCTGGATTAAGAACCACTCCGTGTATTAGATTTACATCGTCTCCCGCAGCCTGTTGGACAATCGAAACTGCTTCGCTTATTTCATGCATTCCCATATCCAAACCACCGGTAATATTGATGAGCACACCCTTTGCTCCGGCAATTGATATACCATCAAGTAACGGCGAATTCAATGCTTGCTTGGTTGCCTCTACTGCGCGGTTTTCTCCTGATGCTGTTCCAATACCCATCAAGGCATCTCCCATTCCTTTCATAATTGTCCGGACATCAGCAAAATCCACATTTACTACACCGTAATTAGTAATAATATCAGCAATACCACGCGTAGCGTTATACAGAACTTCGTCCACTTTCATAAATGCTTCCTGGAACGAAGTTTTCTTATCGATAATTTCCAAAACTCGTTGGTTTGGTATAACAATAAGAGCATCCACATATTGACGTAGTTCCTCAATTCCTTGCAATGCTACTTCAATACGACGCTTTCCCTCCCAATCAAAAGGCTTCGTAACTATACCAACAACCAACGAGCCCATTTCCTGCGCAACTTTTGCTACTGTTGGAGCAGCACCAGTACCGGTTCCGCCGCCCATCCCGGCAGTGATAAATACCATATCACTACCTTTTAAAGTGTCTTTTATCGTTTCAACGGCGCTTTCGACGGCTTTCCTTGCAACATCAGGATTTGCTCCGGCTCCCAGACCAGTTCCGAGCTGTATCTTAATTTTAGATTTGTTGTGTTGCAAAGCTTGGCTATCGGTATTTGCTGCAATGAAATCAACGCCTGATAAACCTTTGTTTATCATATTGTTGATTGCATTGCCTCCTCCGCCACCTATACCAACAACTTTAATCTTTGCGTCACCGGTCAAGTTCGAAGAAGTATCCAGTTCAATTGTCATAATTTTTCCTTATATATTTTTAAAACTAATAATCAAAGTTCTTCAAAAAAGTTCTTTATTTTCTTGAATACTGAACTTTTATCTGATTTTTCCTTTTTTGCATCTATTTTAACGGTCTCATTATTTTCTTTTTCCGCCTTTTGTTCCTTTTCATTTATCTTTTCTTCCGAAGCAATATCAACTTGATTTATTCTGCTTTCAAGAATTGAATGGTCAATAGTTTCAACATAACTGCCCGAACCATCAAGCCCCAACAGAGCCAATCCAACTGCTGTCGAATATACCGGGCTTTCAACTTCTGTTGCAAGTCCTGTATATGTCATTCCCGACGGATAACCGATTTTTACAGGCATACCGAATACAGCAGAAGCAAGCTCGTCTGCACCTCTTATCAGACTGTTTCCGCCGGTAATAACTACACCAGCACCTAATCTATGTTCATATCCTGATTTTCTGATTTCAGCAAGTGCAAATTCAAAAATTTCTTCCATTCTTGGCTGTATTATTCTGCAAAGCTGTCGTTTTGAAACTTCCATTGGCTTGCGTCCAGCTATTCCGGGAATCATTATGATTTCATCTTTCATTATCGAATCTTCAAAGCAATGCCCATATTCTCGTTTTATTCTCTCAGCTTGCGATGCCACAATTCCCAAAACCTTACGAATATCGTCTGTTACTTGCTTGCCTGCAACGCCAAATACAGCTGTATATCTAATAATATCTTCTTCGAATATTGCAATATCTGTTGTTCCTCCGCCAATATCAATTAATGCAACGCCGACCTCTTTTTCTTCTGGTGTCAGTATTGCTTGACTGCTTGCGAGCGGTTCCAAAACTATTTTTTTTACACGAAGTCCAGCACGTTCAACGCATCGATGTATGTTTGTAATAGCTGTTGTCAGTCCTGTTACAATATGAACTTTAGCTTCCATTCGCACACCGCTCATACCAACCGGGTCGTGAATCCCATCCTGTCCGTCGATGATAAATTCCTGAGGAATAATATGCAAAATTGTTCTATCTGCTGGGATAGCAAAATTCCGGGTGTCGTCGAGCAATCTGTCCACATCGCTTTTCGAAATTTCCCTTGTCGGATTTGATATCCCAACTATTCCCGATGTCTGAAATGATTCTATATGGTCGCCCGCAATTCCTACAACTACTTCCTCGATTTTTATTCCCGACTGTTGCTCTGCTTGTTGAACTGCTGCTTTTATTGATTTTACCGTTCTATCAATATTAACAACAACTCCACGATTTAATCCCTCTGATTCAATTATACCAAATCCAAGTATTTTCAGTGTCTTAGTAGAATAATCGTTTGCTGCAACCAACGCACAAAGCTTTGTTGTTCCAATATCTAAACCAACTGTTATTTCACTACCACTTTTATTTTGTTCATTTGTTATCATATAGTTCCTTATATATTATTTTTTATTATTACTCTGTTTTTCCATCGAACATCTATGTAAGAAAAATCTTTTTTCCCATTATATTGAAGATCATATTTCAGATAATCATGTAAGTTCAGGATTTTATCTTCAATATCCTCTGTGCCTCCGAAAATGATTTTTTTAGAATCATCAGATGTATATAATATAAATTCTCTTGAGTCTCTCGAATAATGTATTTCTGAAATCAGACTTATCAATAATGAATTCGAGTTAGAACGAATATGGTTTATTATATCAATGGAGCTACGAAGAGCCGCCGTATCCAGCAGTTCGTCCTTATACACGCCCGTTATTATTGGTATATCAAGATATGTATTGAATAATCGATAGGGGAGAATAGAATAATCATACGAAACGTATCTCATCTTTCCGTAATTATCAACTAATAGTGCTATTGGCTGCTTTTCTTTTACCTCAATAGTAAGCGAGTTGATGCCTTCGCTCAGATAAGTATTCTCTATGAAAGGATTTTGTCGCAGTCTTTTTGCAAGCTCTGCATAGTTTATTTCATTTTTCGGGCGATTAATTATTGGAGCGTCCTGTATTTCAGCTTTTACCTCTGCCGGAGTCAAAAATGATGTGCCAACAATTGAGATTTGATGAATAGGTTGGTTGGAATTCCACAATTGGGCAAGAAAAATTAGAAGTGCAAATATGGCGAGTACTACCGACAATCGTAATAGAAGCTTTGGACGTGCCATCTTCTTCTTACTTAATTCCCCCAGAAATTTTAATATTTTCTTTACTACTTTCATTCCCTTTTATGAATATTTGCTTGCCTTTATTCTTTAATTTCTGCGTAAGTTTAATTTTTTTCAAAGTAATAACTTCTTCTAAATAAAATTATTAATTTGACTACTTACTTTTCAGAAATATAAAGAACAAACAGTATCAAGCGTTTTGAGTAATTTGGGAAAGTATAGCAGATAGCGATATACCTTCCTCATTATGCTGCTTATGATTAATATCTTATGACAAAGATAAATTACTTTTAGATAACAAACAAGAAAAATATTACTGAAAAAATGAATTTAATATTAAAATATTTTCATTTTGTTGAAATAAAATATATTTACATTTACTTCTCAAAAATTATTGGAATGTTAAGAATTATTAGGAAAAATAATATTTTTTTGTAGATTTGCTTTATGATTTGTTTAATTCAAAAAAATTAATAATTATATGTCTGCTGCAAAAAAAACAACAAAAATTTACGAAGTTCCACCAGAAAAATTAAGGTGGTCCTGCCCGATTGATAAATTTAATTTCAACTCAACTCGCGATGTTGAACCTCTGAAAACTATCGTTGGTCAGCCCCGTGCTATCGAAGCAATTAAAATGGGCGCCGCTCTTCACGCAAAAGGCTACAATATCTTCGTTACGGGTCTTTCCGGCACCGGTCGTCTGACTACTGTAAAAAATATTCTTGAAGAAGTAACCAATAGCTGCCCGATTACTTTTGACTATTGTTATGTTAATAATTTTGCAAAACCAGACGAGCCAAGATTAATCAAGCTTCCAAAAGGAAAAGGAAAAGAACTTGCCGAAGCAATGGACGATGCTATCGATTTCATTCGCCGTCGATTGCCTAAATTATTCGAAGAAGATAATTATCAAAAAAGCCGAATGAAAATTATTGAAGAATACCAATCTCGCGAGCAAGCATTAATTGAACAGTTCGATGATAAAATTCGCCCTCACCAGTTTATGCGCGGGCAACTCGAAACTCAACAAGGTACTGTTGTGCCGGAAGTTTTTCCTATTGTCGAAGGTAAACCCGTTACATTAGAAGTCATAGATGAATTGCTCGCCGAAGGCAAAATGACCAAAGATGAAGCCTCAAAAATTAAAAACTTATGGCGTCAGTTTCACGATGAACTTATCGAGCTTGTCCGCGAAAATATGAAAATGATGCAGGAATTTCGTAAAGCAATTATCGAAAACGACAAAAAACACTCCGAAATTGTTGTCTCTTCTATTTTGGACGAAATTCCTAAACAATTTGATAATGAAAAAGTTAATATCTATATCGACGAAGTTAAAAAATATATTTTAGATCATCTCAACCTGTTCGTTGCAACTGCTGGACAACTAAACAATTTAATTCCTAATCCTGACCAATCAGTAGATGAAGATATTCTCCGCTTGTTTAGCGTTAATGTTGTGTTGGACAATTCTAATACAGAAACAGCTCCCGTAATTACAGAAACTACACCTTCTTATAACAACCTTTTCGGCACTATCGAACGTGTTTTCGACAAACGTGGTGGATACTGGCGAACAGATTTCACCAAAATCAAAGCAGGTTCCATTCTCAAAGCCGACCAGGGATTTCTTATCGTCAATGCAAACGATTTATTCAGCGAGCCGGGAGTTTGGACTGCTTTAAAACGAGTGCTTCTCTACGACAAACTCGAAATTCAAACTTTCGACGCATATTTTCAGTTCTCACAAGCATCGCTGAAGCCAGAGCCTATCGATGTTAATGTTAAAGTTATTATTATTGGTGGGCTATCCCTTTATCACTTGCTTTTCCATTACGAAAAAGGTTTTAAGAAAATTTTCAAAGTTCACGCTCAATTCGACTACGAAACTGATAGAACCGACGAGATGATTGAAAACTTTACACGATTTGTTTCGAGAATTTGCGAAATGGAAAAGCTCCCTCATTGCACCCCCGATGGTGTTGCCGCAATCATCGAATGGGCTGTTGAAACTGCTGGTTCCCAAAACAAAATTACTCTTAAATTTTCTGATGTTGCTGATATTATTCGCGAAGCCGCATACTACGACAGCCAGAGCAAAAACGCTCTGATTGATAGGGAAGTTGTCGAAAACGCAATTGAATGGAGACGCCGCAGAAACGATCTCTTGGATGAAAAAATCAAAAAATCAATTTTAGAAGGCGATATGCTCATCGCTACCGAAGGCAGACGCATTGGGCAAATTAATGGTTTAACGGTGTATAATAACGGTTTCATTTCTTTTGGGAAACCCGCAAGAATTACTGCTTCGATTTCTGCCGGCAATTCTGGTATTATCAACATTGAACGGGAAGCCGAGTTAAGCGGAAATATTCACAACAAGGCAGTGCTTATCTTAACTGGTTTCCTGCGCGAAAAATTCGCTCAAAAAAGACCTCTGTCTCTTACTGCTTCGATTGCGTTCGAACAATCCTATGGC
>JAOAGZ010000065.1 GCA_026415495.1 Eximiradius proteiniborus
GTTGCAAACGTATTGATTAAACTGAGATCGCTTCTCAGGGAATATTTCGGGCAATATCCAAAGATCAGAGCCGTTGGGGTTGGCGTGCCCGGAGTAGTTGATTCGATGGGTAATGTGCTTATTTCTCCGAATTTCCCTGACTGGAAAAATATTCCGTTGCTTAAATTTTTGCGAAACTATTCGGATGTGCCGCTGGCAGTGGAAAACGATGCCAATGCAGCAGCACTTGCCGAAATGCTTGAAGGGGCTGGCAGAGACCGTGATGCATTTATCTATGTTACGCTTGGAACAGGTGTTGGCGGTGCGATAATTTATCGCGGGGAACTATTCCGAGGCAGTAGCAGCGGAGCAGGCGAAATTGGGCACACTATCATCGATTTTAATTGCCGCACAAAAACACGTTTCAAGTATCAGCAAGGCACGCTCGAAGCATTTTTAGGGAAACATTCCTTGATTTCACTTGCAAAAGATGAAGCCGCGAAGGACACAGGCTCGAAATTGAATGCAAAAGACAATTTTGATGTTGCCGATATTTACAGATTTGCTCTCGAAGGCGACCCGGCGAGCAGAAAAGTGCTCCGAAAAGCAGGAGAAATCTTAGGTTTTGGCTTGTCGAGTGCAATGAATTTGCTGGATATTAGCACTGTTATTGTTGGTGGCGGAGTTGCAAATGCAGGGGAAATGTTATTCGATAGTGCAAGAAAAGCGATGCGCGGGCACTTGCTTCCACCACTTGCGGAGCAGTTTGAACTGCGAACTGCTCGGTATCTGAGCGAGACCGGAGTTCGCGGTGCAGCATTGCTTGGAAAATCTCTAATTGAAAATGATTTTTGATATATTTTCTAATTATAAATTATGAATTAATATCTGGAGGTTAAAATGAAAGAAGTTGTATTTTCGAAAGAAGCACCGGCACCGATTGGTCCTTACTCGCAAGCAATAAAAGCAGAAGGTAAATTTTTGTTCATTTCCGGTCAAATTCCATTTACTGCGGAAGGCAATTTAGCAGGCGATGATATTAAAACTCAAACTCATCAGGCAATAAAAAACATTATTGCTATTTTAAAAGAGGCTGGGCTTACTGTTAATAATGTTGTTAAAACAACAGTTCTGCTAAAAGATATGAATGATTTCGCTGTGATGAACGAGATTTATAATGAATATTTCGGTGAAAGCAAGCCAGCTCGTGCTGCTTTTCAGGTGGCTCGTTTGCCGAAAGATGTATTGATTGAAATTGAAGCTATTGCTGTATTCTAATATGTTTTTTGCAGAGAGGTTGCGTGTTTTTCTGCTCAAACAGGTGGAAAAACAAACCTCTCTGAAATGTATTATTCAAGTTCCCGAGATTCTTTTCTAATACTATGGAGATCCTGAAAAAATTTGGTAGAGCTGCTGCAAAATTCGCTTTATCAGGCAGAAATTTGCTGTTTCCAGAGCATTGTTATGTGTGTGGAGAAAAGATTTCGGGCGATTTCGGGCAGATTGTCTGCCTGCGGTGCCGGGCGTCGTTGCCGGTGCCGGAAAGCAGGGAGCAAACAATAAACAGGCTGGCTGAGATACACGGATTTGACAATTTGAATTTTATCGATGCTTTTTGTTTGTTTTCCCCGACTGACGAATTTCCGTTCGAGCGATTAATCTATGCTTTGAAATACGGTGGCGTAACAAAGATTGGGCAAGTGTTCGGCGAGATACTGGGCGAATTGGTAAAGCAGAATGCCGGTGTGAAATACGATTTTGTTGTGCCGGTGCCAATACACCCGGCAAAGAAGCGAGAGCGAGGATATAATCAATCGGTTTATATTGCAAGAGCAGTATCCGAAGCGATTGGGAGCAATCTGGAATTGGATATAGCCCGACGAAAAGAATATACGTTTTCGCAAACTAAGTTGAGTGCAAGGGATAGAATTTTCAACGTCAAAAATATTTTTGAGGTTGTTCAAGCAGAAAAAGTTAAGAACAAAGTGATATTGTTAGTGGATGATGTTCTCACAACCGGCTCGACTTTAAACTCGTTTGCGGGAGCTTGTCTCGATGCCGGTGCGCGGCGGATTGATGTAGCTGCATTGATGAGAGCGTAAAATTGTTTCTTAAGTTTATAATTTTTTGATAAGTTTAAAGTTTGAAAAGAATGCAATTTGATGATTTTTAATAATAATTGGGGTTAATATGATCAGAAAAACGATTTTATTGTTGGCAATTGTTGGAGTTATGTTGAGCGCCTGCACAAAGCAGGAATTTTCGAATGCAAATGTAATGAGCGAAAAAATTACTTTGCACAATCTTCCTGAAATTGCTGAAAAAGTGAAAGCAGAACCAGCTTTGACAAAAGAAGAAGTGGAATTATTTGCAAACGGACTTGTCCGCTTAGGGATTAATAAGGATTCAGTTGTTGGGAAAACAGTGCTTGATATAATAAAGTCGCAAAAAGAATATGTTATGCAACAATCAAAAACTTTTTGCGAGGCAACAGCAAAACGCGTTGATTTAGCAATAAATCATAAGTTTGTATATGTTGGCTATCAGCCGCTCGAAAAGGACGGACAGCAACTTAATGTAATAATATTCGAAATAACTAATCTTTCAGATAAAGAAATACGCGTTGTAAAAGGCGAATTAGATTTCTACACACCAGAAAACACATTGCTTAAAGCATACAATTTAGCAAGCGACCGCCCAATCAAAGCAGGAGAAACTCAACGCTTTGCTATGCCGTTTGTTCACGAAAGCACAAACCAAAGAGATGAAATATTCCGCAATTCGAAGAATTTGAGAGCTATCTGGATGCCACTGAGCATTGAATTTTCGGATGGCAGCAAAAAAGAAGTATTAGTGCAAAAGTAAAAAAACGATAGAGTTTTAAAAACGAGGCTGCCTGTGAACATACACAAGCAGCCTTGTTTATAATATTTGATTTTGTCTCTAAATTCCGAGCAGATATTTAGCGGTTGAGAAATAAATCAAAAGTCCTGTTATATCAACGATAGTGGTAAGTGCCGGGCTTGCAACAACGGCGGGGTCGAGCTTGAACTTAGTTGCAACAAGCGGGAGCATAGCACCAATGAGAGTAGAAGTAACTACCTGTAATGACAAAGCAACTGCAATAACAATGCTAACCTGTTGAAGCGAGAAATTCATAGGGATTTCTGAATTGGACGAAAGGAATACTACCTTTATCCAGGATAGTATTCCTAATGCTAAAGCAAGAAGAAGAGAAATCCTGAATTCTTTCCAGATAACCTTGAAAAAATCACGGAAGGTTACTTCGCCCAGAGCTAATGCACGCACGACTACTGTCGCGGACTGACTGCCGACATTGCCACCGGTGTCAGCAACCATTGGCATATAAAGAGCCAAAATCATCAAATTTGTTAAAGTACCTTCGAAAGAATGAATAATCATACCGGAAACTAATCCGATAGCAGCGAGAGAGATAACCCAAACGGCTCTGTTTTTAAAATGAGTGAAAACAGGGGTTTTGTTGTAGGCAGCCGCATCGTGGGCACCGGCGATAGCCATGAACTTTTCAAGGTCTTCTGTTTGTTCTTGTGTGATGATGTCGATGGCGTCGTCGTGTGTAACTATACCGACTAACACATTGCTTCCATTAACAACGGGGATAGCGATTAAGTCGTATTTCTGGATTTTGCGGGCAACTTTTTCCTGGTCTTCATCGATTGTAACGTAGATAACATCTTTTTTCATAATGTCTTTAATTCTGGTGTTTGGGTGAGCCATAATCAAATCTGTAAGAGAGACGAACCCGATAAGTTGCCGTTTTTCATTAACAACATATATATAGAATATAGTTTCTTTTTGAGAAGCTTCTAACCGAATACGTCGGATGGCATCTTCAACTGTGATATTGTCGGGGATAGCGACGTATTCCGAAGTCATAACGGAACCGGCGCTTCCTTCGGGATATTCAGCAAGGCGGCGAATATCCTCGCGTTCAGCTTGTGCGAGTAACGGAAGAATTAATTCCTGCTTTTCTTCGGGAAAGCGTTTGAAAAGGTCGACGCGGTCGTCGGAGGACATTTCGGTGAGCAAATCAACAAGTTTGCTACGTTCGATGATTTCAGCGATATCAACCTGCATTTGCAGGTCTAAAAAGCTGAAGATTTCGGCACGGCGGTGCTTGTCGAAGAGTTCAATTATTTGCCAGGCTTCTTCTGGTTCGAGGGCGGAAATTTGTTCAGCAATTTCAGCGGAGTGCGCGTCGTCGAAAATTTCTTTGATTACATCGAATTCCTTAGCTTCGATAAGTTCTTTGAGCTCGGGAAGAATGATGATGTTTTGCATATTACCTCCACACTTTATGCGGAGATAGCAGCAAAAACCATCCCCGCAATTACATAATTACGTTAATTAACGAGATAACCCAACTGCCAGGATCATCAGATTTAGACATTTTTTTAATAGAATTGTGAAACATAAATCATACAAAATTATCAAAAATATTAATAAAACAGAAAGGAATTTTTGTAGTATTAAGCACTACAAATTGAAGTGGGACTTTACTACAATAAAATCACAAAAAGGACTATAAATTTTTAGAAAAAAAATCAATTATTTTGTATCAAGAAAAAATGTGTATTTAAAAACATCACAAAAGCGATGCTTTCGGCAACCGTTGCTCTGTATCTCGCCGAAAAATTCAGCGAAAATGTCATCCCCTTGTTGAAAATTTTTTGCAGAGCAACGGTTTTTTTATTTTTATTTTTCATTTGTAACAATTTTATTATAAATTTGTTATAATTTTGTTATAATATCATTATATTTATTTCTTAAAAAATTGTTAATTTTAATGTAACTTGCTATTTGAAATTATTTAGTGAGCATAAAAATATATTTTGTTACTATTTGAGAGGTTATTAATGAGAAAATTTTTAAGATGGTTTAGCATTGTTGCAGTAGTGCTTTCAGTGCTTGCTGGGACTGTTCGTTCTCAAGAAATTCAGATTGGGACGGGGACAGTAACAAGTTTCTATCCATTCAATGACAATCCTGATGCAGCTTGCTTTTATTTATATACAGCTGCTGAAATTATTGGTGCAGGTGGAAATCCTGGATTAATCAGAGCATTCTCGATTAATGTAATTAGTCCTACTTATGCTTCTTATGCCGGATTTTCTATATACATGCAAAATACGACTTTATCGACGATAACAGGTCCGGTGGCATCGGGCTGGCAACTTGTTTATACAACTCCATCATATACAGTAACTTCGGCTGGGTGGAATAAGTTTAACTTCCAGGCAGATAATTACTTTAATTATACTGGTGGAAACTTATTAGTTAAGATCTGCTATAACAATTCAAACTATGGTGCTATTACAAATGTTTATGGAACTAATATTTCCGGTCGTGCTCACGTTCGCTATGGTGATGGAGATGGTTGCTCTGTTACATTTGCCGGGACAAGCGCAGGAACAGTGCCACGTCCGAATGCAAGAATAGAAATTCTCTCAAATCCTCAAATGACAGCTGTTTATCCACCAGCATCTACTGTACTTACTGCTGGTTCGGTTATCCCATTTGAAAGTAATAATCATCCATCTGTTAATATCAAACGTGCTTCTATTCAACCAACTGTTTATGTTAGCTACGCAATTGTAGGTCCATCGACAAAATCAAATCCAGATACAATATATGTTGCAACAGCAGAAGGCGATTTGAACGTAACAAGAATACCATTAAATATAGTTGGCGATCCGAGTCCTACTCGCTATCGTTTCACACACGCAAAGGGTATTGCTGCTAATATAGATCCATTGGAAGGTCCAACCGGACAGCTTGATTTATCGAACCCTGGTATTTCAAGCGGCGAGTATACTATCTACTCTCGGTTTGAGGTTGAAGGCAGACCTGATTTGACACAAAATTTCCAGCAAAAATTCTATATCGCTCTGCCTTGGGACTTAGTGGCTGTTGGAATTCCATTCCCATTGAAAAAAGAATTTGCAAAATATCCACTTTCCGGGACAACAATCCCTCTGGGGATAACCGTTCAGAATGCTGGAATTAACCCAGTTGACTCTTTTCGTGTTGAATGCCGTATTTACAAAGATAGTGTGTTGGTATACCAACCACCAAACGTTCTTTGGGTGAACAAAACTGCTCCACTTCAACCGGGAACAAATACTACTATATACTTTCAGAATTTTGCTCCAACTGAAGTTGGCGAATATGACGTTCGTGTAAGAGTGTATTTGTTAAACTCACAAGATTTGAATCCATCGAACGATTTCTTCCCAGCAACTGGTGGAACTCCACACATTTTCAAAGTAACTTATGGAGTTGATGCAAAGCCAGACACATTGTTTTCACCAACAGCTGACGATAACTACAAAATGCGTCCGCAGCCTGTAGTTGTTAGAGTGCAGAACAATGGTTTCGAAGATATTTTTGGCGCGTTAGCAACTATTACAATTACTAATTCACAAGGTCAAGTTGTTTTCCAAGATCAGACTGATATTGATATTATTCCGTCTACGTTCCCACCATATAAAATTGTTCGTTTTCCGAATGAATTTGTTCCGACTACTGCTGGTACATATACAGCAACAATTATGATTGCTCATCCATCTGAAGGCAATCCAGTCGATAACACGTACACAACTACATTTGTAGTGAAGTCTGGATTATCTGGAACTTATAAAATTTGCGCGACTTGCACAGGTAGCAATAATTTCACAAGTCTTGCGCAAGCATTTGATGAAATTTACAAGAAAGGTGTGACAAGCGAAGTAGTTCTAGAATTGCAAGATGATACATATTCATTAGGTAGTATTGATTTGCAATATCCAGCACTTGATTTGAGAACCAAGATTATTGGTGCTTCGGAAAACGCTAAAATTATTATTCGTCCATCACAACAAAAAATGGCAAATCGCGCAAGTGTTGTGGTTAATCTCTATAGTGCTTCGGGTATCGGTATATTATTTGGACAGAATCATAATCAGACATCTGCGTTTGCTCCTATTAACTCTGTATTGAACGAACATAAAAACAACTATGCAGCAAGCGATGGCTATATTGTGTTTGACGGTGGACCACAAAAATCTCTTGTTTTCAAAATGCATACTCCTCCATCGGTAATGTTCCGTGCACCGTTCTATTTTGGAAATGGCTCTCGCAATATTACTGTTAAGAACTGTATAGTTGATGGCGAAAGCACCACAACATCCTATGCATCGAACTTGCCAAACGTTAAATTTACATTTATTGCAGACCGTAGCCTTTATACATTCGAAGAAAATGTTCGCACTGGTGGTACATATTCAGCTGGGTTTGTGTTGAGAAACACTCCTCCGTTCTTTGCAAGCACTCAAAGCAATTATTACCAATTGGATACTATTAACATTAATAATATAGTTATCGAAAACAACGAAATAACAAAATTCGGATACGGTATTGTTTCTCTTGGTTTGGGCGTTTTAGATAAAATCAGAGGACCTGAAGTAACCATTACTAAGTATTTCAATAATAATAATAAGTTTATCAAGAACAAAATTTATAATGTAGGGCGTGCTGGTATTTTTGTAGGTTACGAAGAAAATACATTAATAGCACAGAACCGTATATACAATATTAATGCTACTACAACCGATGCGGCTGGTGTTATTGTCGGTGGCGAAGACAAGGCAGGGTTCTTGGGCTACAACAATAACAACATTAGAGTAGATGGTAACGAAATCAGCGATATTAAATCTTCGATTATTACTTATGGTGTGAAAATAGAGCAAGCTTCTTATACATTGCAAGAAGGTGTAAGCCGCACCCAATTCTTCCCGAAAGACAAAGAAAAATTTGTTGTTGTTAATAATATGATTTACGATTTGAAGGCTAATAATGCGGCTGCTCACATTGCTGGTATTTATCTTGCAACTGCTCGCAACCTCAATATACCTAACTTCAACGATAGAATTTTGGCGCCAGCAAAACCTGGCTTCTTTACACGTGAAGATAAAATCATCAACAATACTATAATTATTCCAAACGATCAGTTTGAAAACACTGGCAATATAGTGGGTATTGCTGTTATGCAGAACAAAGACTTGATTATGGGCAATAACGCAATTGCAATTTTGGACAATAATATTGCAAGCTCTGTTGCTACAAAAGCCGCTGTATTCTACTACAATGAAAAACCAAAAGAAGACGGAACAAAGATTGAACGCAATGCATTCTGGCTTGCCAACGGCATTGACTACTACCGTTATATTCAAGTAGATGTAGAACGCAATTTGCTTACTCTTGGTTTCACTGGTGAATTCAAAACATTGAGCCAATGGAGATATTGGACTGGTTGTGATATTTATTCTGTGGACTACGATTTCTTGCAAGACCACGAAATGGTTGGTTCTAATCCGGGTAATTTAAGAATTAAAACCAATCCAATCCCAATTAATTCCAAGATAAACAATCGTGGTGCAAGATATGATATATTAAGTTATGATATTGATGGTAACTTGCGTGGATTTTCAAACCAACGTTACGATATTGGCGCTTGTGAATTCAATGGTAGATTGCTAAATAACGATATTGAAATTCACTCGATAATTGCTCCGGGTGCTTACCAAGATTTGCGTTCAACATCACTCTTTAATGATGCTGAATATATAATGACGCAAGCTCCAGTGGAAGTAAAAGCAATTGTTCGCAACAATGGTAATATGCTTCAATCTGCTGCTCAAATCAAAGTTGAAATATTCCGCGAAGATACGTTAGGTAATTTCGTAATCCCAGCAGTTGCTCCAAAAATCGTAACTGCTCAGATTAGCCCAACAGATGATGCAATTGTTACATTCGGTTTAGGCGATGGCAAAGATAACGACGACTTCATTCCTCTTACTTATTCACAAGTAGTTGGATATAATCCTCCTCAGCATTTCTCAACAATGTTGCCGAACGTAACTCCTCGTTATAGAATTAGAATAAGCCTTGCTCAAGCCGACGAAATGACATCGAACAATGTTCTCGAAGATAAAATCGTTCGTTTCTACTTGAAACGTGCAAAGCTCGACTTATTACTTTCAGTAGAAAATAGCTTTGTTCAAATTGATACAGTTTCGAACCCAACACCTGTTCAAATGGATAGAATCGCTGGTCGCTTGAACGCTGATACCTTGATTGCTGCATTCAAGAGAATCGGTTGGTTCCAAATGAAGGGCGAAGCAGATCACGACTTTGATATTTTCGACCGTCGTGGCTGGGAAGAACGTTCAGTGAACTACACAATGTATCGTTCGCTCTTTTTTGGTGATGCGCACGATAAAATGTATTCAACTTACACAATTGGCGATATTTTGAAATTCTTGAACAAAGGTAAATTGAACGATAAGAGCAACTTTATTATTGCCAGCCAGGATGTTGTTCGCCAAAATGGTATTCCTCAATATCTTGATGGAACATACTTCACAGAAAAAATATTAAGAGCAACTCCAAAAGCAACACGTCCATTCGACACACTGTCTGTTGTTCGTGGTTTCGCAATTGCTCGCAATATCGATTTTGTAGCGGTTCCGACTGGCTTCCTTGGCGACCCAGCACCTGTAGGTGATGTTGTTAATATGACTACAAGCGGTGTTGGTGTTGCACGTGTTGGTATGTACTACATAGACCCAGTCAATGTGATGTTCGACCAGAAACTTATGTGTGTTGCATCTTCGTCGTTATTTACAAATGTGATTTACTTCGGGCTGGACTGGAGACACTTCCCAATGGCAGATGCTCTAATTCGTGCTTCGATGGACTATGTTCAGAATAACGGCGGAACAATTATACCAATAGAATTGTTCTCATTCGATGCTAATGCTGTTGGAAAGCGCGTCGAACTTAACTGGGTAACTGCTTCAGAAGTGAATTCATCAAGATTTGACGTTGAAAAAGCAAAAGTTAATGAATTTGGTATCGGTGCATTCTCGAAAATTGATGAAGTTAAAGCTAAAGGCAATTCAGCAGTTGCAACTGAATATGGACCTGTTATCGATAGAAGTGTTTCTGCTGGCAAATCGTATGCATATAGATTAAAGATGATTGATCAAAACGGTGAATTCTCATACAGCAACGCAAGAGTAGTAACAATTGATGGCGAAGGTGCTTTTGAAGTATCCGCAATTTCACCAAATCCAGCAAAAGATTATGCATACGTTTCGTTCTATTCACCATCGGAAGGTTCAGCAATAGTAGAAATCTACAATATTGCCGGAAGCAAAGTGTTTGCTGAATCGTTCAATGCAATTTCAGCTGGTGAAAATCAGTTGAAATTAGACCTCAGAAGTTTAACTGCAGGTAGCTACACTGTTATTGTCAGTGTTGGCACTCATTCAACTACAACAACACTCAAAGTAGTGAAATAGTTTAGATTAATAATACAGAAAAGGGAGTTATAATAGATTATAGCTCCCTTTTCTTTTCAATATTAATGTGTCAGATGAGTGTGTAAAAAATCTGACAGTGTTAAAAAATTAGTCAATAATTTGTGGAAAATTTTTTAGAAAAATTAAAATCAGAGATAAAAAAAAGTTATAAAAACTTGGTAGAAAAATTCAATAATAATATATTTGTATGCCAAAGGGTCGAATAGTTTCACATTGTTGAGCGCCCGTAGCTCAATTGGATAGAGTGTTGGATTCCGGTTCCAAAGGCTAAGGGTTCGAGTCCCTTCGGGCGTGCGAAAAAAATTAGTATCATTAATAAATTTAAGGATTTATGAGCGACAAGATTAACAACAAAAACGAACAAAGTTTAGACGACGAACTTGAAAATCAGGTTCAGGAAGAAGGCGGCGAGGTAAGTTTTATTCAAAAGTATGGTAAATTAATAGCAATAGCAGCTGTTGCAGTAGTAGCAATAGTCGCTGTTGCATATTATTTTACATATAC
>JAOAGZ010000066.1 GCA_026415495.1 Eximiradius proteiniborus
TTGCCATCATAAGAATTTATTATCAAATTAATTCTAGAAAGTTTCGGATTTATCAGATAAGTTTTATTGTTAGCCAGTTCAATTCCATTACTCAATTTAACTTTTGTTCTCACATTCATTGGAGTTTGCACCAAACCCCGGAAAAGGAAATAATCATCGAGTATATTAAATCTTGAATCGACACTATCGTTTTCGAAAACAAGGCTGTCATTAATGAATATCTCAAGTTTATAATTTTCATAGTCAAAAGGTATTTGTGCATTGAAAAACACAACATTTCTGTTTTTCGAGAAATAAGTATGTCTTGTATCTCTGTAGTAATTAAATCGCTTAATATTGAAATCTTTATATTCAAATTTTGCACAAATGTACTCATCCTCGATTTTTTTATTAATGCTATCTTTTATAACGACGTTTTCTTGAAATTCAAAGTTTGCTAAATTGTTCGGAGCAAATTTTTTGATGATTTCAGTGATTTTTTCCTTTCGTTCCTGATAGACTTTAGGATTTTCACTTTCTAATCGATTAATGGTAACTAATGTTGCCACTTCGCTATTTTGGATAAATTTAATGAAAGCACTATCCAAATTAATGGATTTCGCAATTGAATTAACCGGATTAATCGCATTATTTAATTGACTGCTATTTTTTTGGAAAAAAACAGTAGATGGGAGAATAGAAATTTCTGCTTCAAGATTACTTGTAATCGGAATATTTATTATTGAACTATCTTCGAGTTCAAGATTTGAGTATTTAGCAATAAGATTATATTCAAAAGTTGGGTTAGGTGGAATAGCAGGTTCAGGCATAGGAGGATTTATTGGTTGTATCTTAGGTTCTTCCTTAGTTTTCGGAATATTCAGATTAACATCCATTCCAAGCTTAGTGCTTACTATTTTCCAATCTACATTTTTAACTACATTATTAAGCCCATAATTTAGTTCAAATTTAGGTTGAAGAGTGAAGTTCTTGAAAGAAAAACTGTTATAAGAAACACCAAAAGAGATTGAATAAAGAACAGCGGACAAATCATATATTTTGCCAGATTGTTCTCCTCTAATTCTTGATTTTGTGTCAGTGAAAGTAATATTGTCTGGCTTCTTTAATTTTTCAACTTTATATAATTCATTTGAGATTGGAAAATCAAGATTAACTCCAAAAGAGAAAGAAAGCGGTAAATTCAAAGGTGGTTTTATATTGATTTGAGAAAAAATCCCCGTCGAAATTAAATCTACATCAAGTCGGTAGTTAGAAATTATTTTTTGATAAACATCTCTATCAATATAATATCCAATAAATTCATCTATTGAATAATTAGCTGACAAATTTGATAATTTAACTCCAAATAAATACGAAATATCACTGTTTAGTATCTTGCTATCCTGATTGTAGCCCATTCCAAACGCCAGAGAGTAACCCATTCCATTAGCAAAATCATAATTTGTGCAGCAACTTGGATATGCTGGTAAACTTTTGAAATTTGAATTATAAAAATTCCCTTGAATTGCTAATGAACTATAAAGAAAGATATTCCTGAAATTTGTGTCTTGAATTCCGAATAATGAATTACTGCTCAACAATAATAATAGTAGTAAAATCGTGTATTTTTTCACTTTCCACCTTGCTCTATCTTAATATGATGATTTTTTCAACAATAGTTTCTTTTTTAGTATGTAAAGCCAGCTTGTAAGTGCCATTGCTAATATAAGAAATGTTTATTGGAAGTAATATATTAGCACCAGAAGAAAGAGATATTTCCTCTGTTTTCATCATTACGTTTCCAAATATATCAATAATTTCTATATACGCAGTTGTCGGGGTCTCATTATTAATAGAAATATTAATAATATCTTTTGCTGGAATTGGGCTAATAGCATTTATAAAAGTAGATTTTGAGTTAATAAGCCGATTATCGCAAATATTAATTAATCTGAATTCACCATTGAGAACATTTGTTTGAACAGATGTGCCCCAAAACATAGAATTTTGCCATTCAATCTGGAAAAGCACATCATCTGTCAGCCCGGGAACTCCGGTTATTTCGCACAATGTTCCGTTTAAATCAAAATTACCTTCTATTCTAAATTTTATTAGTCTTTTGTTATCCACAACCAGATTGGACAAAATTTTAGCATTTCCATATTTGGAATAGATACTTTGTGGATAAAACGCTCTTTGGTTTATTCCAATTTCTCCTTCGAAAAATCTTTCACCTTGATATGGATAATTTTCTGTATTAATAAATGATATTTCAATTTTTGCATTTTGTTTTGGGTCTGCCTCAACTTTTCCAATCTTTAGTTGAGAAGTGCCCAGATAATTATCCAGAATTATGGCATTTGATGCAAGGCAGGGGATTGCTGTAAAATACATTCGTATAGGTTCATTAGCAAAATTCATACGAACAATTTCCAACTCTACAGATTTATCTTTTTCAATCGTTATAGGTAATGGTGTACTTAACGCGTAATAACCTTCCGGCTCAAAATGAACACCAGTAAGTGTTGTTTTTTGTTCGCTGTTGTTTTTAATAATTAACTTACGACTGTTAATTTCATTAATAAACATAAGCTTTTCGTGACTTGTCGATAAAAATGTCCCTATACCTTTGCCTTTAAGCAGAACTCGCTTGACTACATTATTTTGATTAGAATGATAAATATATAAATTGCAGGAATATTCTTTCAATTCCTCTGGTGAAAATGAAATATTTAAATATAATGTTTCACCTGGTTTAATGATTGTATCATAAATAAAGTCCTCAATCTTAAAAATGTTTCCATATCCATCTTCAATTTTTATTCTGTTAATCAACAAATCAAGAGTATCATCATTTCTGAAAATAGGGAATTTTACTAAATTGCTTGTTCTTAAACAGGTTTCCTCAAAAACATTTCCATTCGGATTAATTAGTGTTAATTTTCTATCCAAACTACGAAAATGAATAGGGAAAATAAAATCTTTATAACAGGAACGCATAATCACTTCATCTTCAATTATTCCGGTATCCTGTGGATTAATATTCACCAGCAATTCAAAACAATGATAAGGATACAAAGTGTCCGTCAATACTGAGTTTAAAATTTTAACATTGGTTCCATTTTTGGTGGATACATCATAGATATACACTGGAACTTCGCTGTTATTGCAAATTTCAGCAGTAAAAGCAAAAAAGTTGTCGGTACCGATTATTATTGGCTTTATTTGGGGTTCAGTGATAGTTAAATTGGCGGCTACAATACTAAAATTATTGTTCGATACATCCAATTCAGGATAAGAAAAAGAACGATGCTTAAAATTCCCTTCACCTCGTGATGAAGATAATATCGCAAATCCCTCTGGGTCTAATTTCATATCATTCATTGAATTGAAATGTCCGCTAAGAACCGTTTTGGTTCCCGAACCGGTTAAATCATAAATTACAATTTGGTCTAAATTGGGTGAACCTATAACAATCGCATTAGTTGATGGACTGAAATCTACTTCAACGGGCTCATTTACAGCAGGTCGAAATGTCCTTACTATCATTTGTTTTTCTAAATCATACAAATATGTGTCAGTTCCCACATTGTCTTCTTGCATTACCGACATTGCAAGAAATTGTCCATTAGGTGAAAATCTAAGGTTAACAGGTATTGCTGTATATTCAACAAAAAAGTTGTTGATTTTCGAAATATTTTTAGCGTGTGTAATCCGGTATAAACTAATTCTTCCATCAATTTCAATTATTGCCAATGTGTCGCCAGACTTATTGAAGCTAATACTACTGATAGGCATATTTGTGATGACAGTATTCAAAATCGATAAATCATTAATATCCAGAACGTAAAATTTAGGTTCAAAAGTGTTTTTTGTGATGAAGAACCTTCTTTTGGGATCAATATATACTTTATTAAGGTCAATTGGAGAAGATAAAGTTTTATATGAAGCCGAAATTCCTACCTTATAGTAAGCTGCTTTGGGCAATGAAAAATAGTTTTCTCTATAGAAATAAACAATTTCACTATCATTATTAATATAATCTACATTTATGTTTATCAGATTATTTGTAGATAAACCAGTAAAATATTTGTTCAAAGGTGCATCAGGTGAATTGTATATATCAAATTCGTAAATATTACCCTGAGTATTTGCACCAATTGCTTTGGCACCATTAGAATTGAACGCAATTTTAGTGATGTTCGACCAGTCTTCTTTTAGCACAACCTCGTTAGCTTTAATGAATTCTTGGCGAACCCTTACCAATGCAGATGAAGTTTCAACATTAGGAACAATCCATTTGTAAACAGAGTCCATAACCCTGGCAATTTGCATCCAATTGCGTCCATTATCAATAGAATATTCAACTACCACAGGCTGGTCTTTCGAGTGTCCTTTCCATTTGATTTCGTATGTTTCGCACGGAGTAAGCTTTTCCCCACCATTAGGTTGAAGCAGCTGCAACATAGTAGTCTGTTTTACTTCGAGATTCCCAGCAAGCAGTGGAAGGCTTTTTATCATTCCGTTATTATAATGAAATTGCATTAATGCTCTTATAGGTCTATTATCAGCAGGAGCCTGATAATTAATATCAACCAAATAATGTGTGCTGTTTTCTAATTCCATCGGGGGGCGGGAATACATATCAAATGATGTGCCCTGCCAATTGTATGAAAAATATGGACTTGTAAATGTGATGGAGTCTAATCGTAATTTTTCATTTAGTGAACTTTTATTAACAAATCCAACTACGTATATTTGTTGTTTGTTTGTTTTCTCAAAGGAAAGTTCTTTTTGCTGAATGCCGCTGTGAGCTTCTTTGATTACTAATATCGGTAGTCCTGGCTTTTCATAAGGAATACTTAATTTGCCGATTTCTCCATTGTGTGAAATTAACAAAGTTAAACTAATTAATGGGACTTCATCAGGATTTGTTGGCTTTATATAAGTTGGGTAAGTCTCTAATGGAGTTCGCCAACTGATGGCATATTTTGTGTCAGAAATTTTTTCTACTTTATCAGGTTTTTTGGTTCGTGTTAGTTCAATTATTAATACGTCATCTATTGTTAAATCATTAATTGGGACATTATTCTGAAAAACTTCTACTTCAATATATCCGGCCGGTGCTTTCGAAAGGTCTAAATTTGAATATTTGATTGTTATTGCTGAAAATACCTGACAAATATTAATTAAAACTAAAATTAAAACAAAAGTTAATTTTCTCATATATTATTCCAGTTGCGAATTTTGTAACATTTACATAACAACTAATATGTTATTAAAGTTACAAATTATTCTTGCCAAATATAATCAAACAGAAAATACGAGAGAATTACATTAATTCCACTATATGCAACAAGCATATTAAGATAATTGGAAGCTTTTGCTAAACTTATTCCTTCTATTGAGTCAATCGTCAAACTTATTCCAATAAATACTAACGGGAGCAAAACTGGAAACGCAAGAACAGGGAATAGGGCGTTTTTGCTACCTGCCTTTGATATTAATGCGGAAATAATCGTAGTAGCGGCTGCCAATCCAATCGATGACAGCAACATTGCTAAAATAAACACATCCCAGGAATTAATTCTTACCTGATTAATAAAAAATAAAAATAACAAGATGGTAATAATATTGATAACTATGCTTAGTATTGTATTATAAATTAATTTCCCAAAATATATGTAACTGGAATTAGCCTGAATTAACAGGAACATTGATGTGCCGCGTTCTTCTTCCTGAATGAATATTTTGGAAAGTCCCACCATAGATGAAAAAAACATTACAACCCATAGCAAACCACCAGAAATTTGAGCATTTATCTGCTCGTTCCCAATTCCTATTCCTATTATTGTGATTGTAGTAACAATAAATAAACCAACTGTGGCAAGCGATGATTTAGTCCTAAATTCACTTAAAATTTCTTTATTAATAATTCCAAATATTTCTTTCATAGTTTGTACTTAATACCCATAATTATCGAAAGCATATTCAATTTCCAACTGCCATCATCTATAATATTAGTTATATGCTGATTAATTGAAAATTCTCCAAAAGCATAGTATCTCTTATAGATACAGTAGTTAATTCCAGCACCAATATTTATTCCGAGAGCAATAGAACTCATCGAATTAATCTCACGCGGAGCGTCATTTGGTCTTATTTTTCTTTTGTTGTTGGAATATACAAAATCAATAGGTTCTAATATTTCTCTTGAATATGATACAGTTGATGAAGAATTAATATCAAAACTTAACCCAAATTTTGCGTAAAAATAGTCCCACAAAGAGTAATTTGCAGAAATATTAAGTTGAATATAACTACCTGTGAGCTCTAAATTCGTCTGTTCTCTGAATTTTTTTAATTCACCTGTATTAATATCGCGCACATACGCTATGTTTGTATCTGGTGATGAAATTGTGCCGGCATATTTTTCAAAAGATAGCTGAGTAGCAATTTGCCATTTGGGGTTTAGTGTTTTCGATACAAATAAGCCATATCCCACCGAACTTGATGACGAATTTTTAAATTTACCATTAGAGATAATATTTCCAGTGCTGGAAAAATCAACCTGGTTGGTTACATACGATGGTTTTACAAACAGCCCAACACTGTAGCCCAAATCAATCGCACATTTTACATCTAATCCCTTATTTAAAAAGAACTTATATCCACCTTCATACTCATCATACACATAGCATACTGTATAAAATGCTTCGTTTAGTGCAATATCCCTTATCCTAAAAGAAATTCTACCTTCTTCATTAGCAGATAATGGAGTAATTTCTAAATTTAATTGTGGTGTTGCTTCAACTATTGTCGGTTCTTTAAATTGAATATTATTATTTACTAATACTTTTAAATCTTTAATTCCAGTGTCGTCTGGTCTGTCATCTCTTATCAATACCATATACTTGTTGTTTATTATCTTTTCATCTGCTGTTGGTTGATTAACGTCCCTTGTAACCGAATACTCTATGAAAGACTGTCCTCCCATAGTCCCATAAGCATCAAATGCATCAAACCCTTTCCCAAATCCATATGAATACATTCCAAATGGCAGCGCCCCTTCAATGATATGGCTTCCATAAGGAATAGATAAAGACGCAATTGAATATCTACTTAATCCGAATGGTCTAAACTCATTTGTATCCAATGCTCTGCCATCAACCTGTATCGTATTTATGGCTTCCGTCGGAACTACAATATTGACTAAATGCTCCCAGTCTCCGCTCACAGGAGTAGCAAATCTATATTTCCTTAAAAACTGTTGTGTTGGACTAATTAGCAGCATCATCGGGTCGCCAATGGAGTCCCCGTTTTTAAAACCTTGCGAGTATTGAGCAACAAGAACAGGCTTGTCGGCTGTGATTTGAACGTCCTTGTCGGTGGTTTGCTCAAAAAATTGACCTGTTTTTAAGATTGCGACTAAATTAGTATTTTCAAAAATTTTAGTATCCGGATAATGTGCCAACACTCTGTACGTATATTTTGTCCTGAATTTAAATTTCCCAATGTAAAAATGTTTGCCCCACGAATGAATAGGTGGCAGTTGTTCAGCTAAATGATTGCAAGCGATTATTTCTGGCACAACATTAGGCACATACGAACACTGATGTCCACCAAAAACTGCTATTCTTTTGTTCGCTCGTATGTAGGTTCCCGTTAAATCGCTCTTTGAAATTTTTGTTCCAGCTACTTGATAAACGTCGCCTCTATTTAATGTAACCCGGAATGTTTCGCCGCGCTTTTTTCCTGAGTATGTATCCACCGATGGTGTTATTTCAACAATAGTATTGTCTTCAGTAGCAACTACAGCAGCTATTGAAAGCAAGTCATCTGTTACATAATAGGACATAACCCGGTATTCTGTCCCCAATACTTCAACCGGTAAGCCCAAATAAGTATCGGTAGTTTGATATCTTCGATTTAAACCATATACTGTAATTGGATTGTCCGATGTTATATGAATTCCTTGATTTTCCTCTATTTGGTCGAAATTCCTCACCTGTGCGCGAACATCAATCTTGACGTTTTTAATAGTTCCAGCTTGGACAAACAAACTATTTCTATAACCAATATTTCTTATTTCAATTACAACATTAGCATCTTTATCGCTTGTTATGAAAAATTCTAATTGCAATTCATTCGATTTTGATAGTTTACGGTCGTCATCTTTGAAATTTTTCAAAAAGCAGAGCCAAAACTCACGTCCTTCTGGATTTTTTACAATTGAAGAATTATACGCTGTATCTTGTTTCTCTTGTGCCCAAATATTAATTGAAATAAACAATACGAGTATGTATAATATTCTCTTAATCATTTTGCTACTATTTGTTATAAATAAAATTAGTTTTATATGTTCCTTTTTTGGTTTTGAGAACTAAATAATATAATCCACTTGAGAATTTGTTTTTGTGTGGCGAAAAAACAAGTTTATATTTTCCTTTGTCAAGGATTAGATTATTAGAATTCTCAATTTTTTCGTCTTTTTCGTTAAAAATTGAATATCTGATTTCGTCGTGATTTTTGTTGAATTCGAATACTTTCATCCCCGCACTGTTGAAAATCATCATTTCTGCTTTTGTTTCTTCCTCGATAATAAAATTCACAGTAGCTTCGTAGTCGAACGGACTGGGATATACTAAAGAAATGCTTTCAATGTATTTTTGTTCAACTATTGGAGATTTTGTTGTAACTGTTGCGCTAATAAACTCACATTCCAATTCTTCATCGTTTATTTTCAACGCTACAGGACGGATTAACGTCAAACTATCCGGACCCACAAGTGCCTGAACATTTAAATAGAATAATACCCCATTGTATCTCGGAGCATAATTACTGCTTCTAACAACAACCTCAACACTATCCCACTTATGGCGAATAAATTCAGTTGTTATATTTTTGAACCCTTGACCCTGTGCTTCCTTCACATCGCTAATATCTAAATTCAGAGCATTAAATATAATACTCAACTTAATCTCACCAGATTGATTAATATCATAATCTCCATAAACTGGTATGTCGTATGTTTTACCAACTGGAACTAGAGTATCATTAATTGCTATTCTATTCTTTGCAAATATTATTTGGCTTCCTATAAGAAAAAATAATAGTATTAAAGTTCTATTTTTCATTTCATTTATTCAAATATTACAATAATTTAATTTAGTTATTTTTTTTATAATCTCACAACAAAAATGAGTAGCACTAACAAAAACAAAAGTATTGCTTTTTCGTAAGAATGAAGCAAATTTTTTTGATTTTGTATTTTAGCTTTCAAGTAATTTATTAAATCATTTGTTTTGATTAATTCGTCGACTTTAAAGTGAAAACCTTTATATAGACTTGCAAATTCCTTAAATTGTGTATGATTAGATTTTGTCGTAAATGCTTTATCTGTAAATCTATATTTTTCTGGTTTAACCTTCTGTCTATTATTATCTCCAAGCGAGACAAAGAAGCTTTTAATATTTTTGTCCCTACACTCATCAGCATATTTCTCGCTATTACCATCAAAAATTTCTCCATCTGATAAAATTATTATTATTTTATCAGTATTAGCATTGGAAAATGATAAAAGAGATTTTTCAATTGCTTTCTCTAAATTAGACCCTTGAAAAGAAAAATTGTTGGGAGATAAGTTTCTTATTGTTTCAATCACTTGTGATTTGTCTTGAGAAAGCGGATACATTACATAAGCATTCCCTGCAAAAGCAACAATTGAAAAATTTGCATCAAATGTGTAGACTATTTCTTCGGCAATATCTTTAGCTACCTGCAATCGTTCAATGTCCTGAAAATTTGCCAGCATACTACCCGAAACATCCATTGTAATAACAGTCTCTTTTTCTTTTTTTTCAGATATTGAACTTTTATCAAAAAATAATTTCAGAAAAAAAATTCCCATTGCAAAAAACAATGAGAATTTGACTATAAGCAGTGTTTTAGTTATTGTTATACTCTTTTGAGGCGAAATATCTTTTGTTAAACGAATTTTCCAAAAGTAATACTTTACAAACAAAAAGACAAGAACAGATGAATAAACGAGAAGTAAAGCATAATATAGAAAGTCTTCATCCATTACAGAGCTAATTATTGCTCATTATTTAATTTATTCTTAATCTTATCAAACTCTGCAAACAAGTCAGGAAGTTGTCTCAAGCAAGCTTCAATTTTGAATGCCAGCATTCTCTCTTTAATCGGTGAACCAAAATATATACCCGGCTTGGTAACTGATTTTGATACTCCTGATTGAGCAATAAGCGATACATCATCAACTGTTTCAAGATGTCCGGCAAACCCAACC
>JAOAGZ010000067.1 GCA_026415495.1 Eximiradius proteiniborus
AGATGTGTATAAGAGACAGATCCATACAACACCTATTGAATTATCAACTCACCTTGTAAAGAACCAGATTCCTTGAGAGCCTGAAAAATTGCTATCAGATCGCGTGGTTTTACTTGAAGTAAATTTAGTGCATCGGCAATATCCTGAACCGTCGCTCCACGTACAACAAGAGCAGAGGCTGCCCGAACTTCCTCTTGTGTTGTAATCTCTGCACTTTCAGCAATTTGTGGTGGTCTAATTGTAAATGGAGCTGGTTGCGGAACAAGCACCTGTTTTTGAATTTGGATTTCCAATCCGCTATGCGCAATGACAGCCGGAAGTAATTGCACATTACCTCCCACGACAATTGTACCGGTTCTTTCGTTTATTACTACTCTTGCAACGGGATCTGCATTCACATTTAGCCCTTCAATCTGAGCTATAAAACCAAAAATTTGAGACTGGGATAGCCCACCGGGCAACTGAACCTGAACACTTCCAGCATCGATTGGTGTTGCAGTTCCATTAAGTCCCGGTGAAACATTAATAGCATCTGCTATTCGCTGAGCTGTAGTAAAATCTGGTTCGCGTAGGGTAACAATTACTGCATTATTATTGATAAAGTTTGAATTAATATTTCTCTCTAATATTAAACCATTAGGTACTCTGCCACTTGTGGTTACATTTTTCCCCAGTCTGGAACCAAAGGCTTGATAATCATATCCACCGACTGATAATGGTCCTTGCGCCATACCAACAATTGCACCATTTGACAGGGATAATGGAGTCATCAAAAGCACTCCACCTTGAAGGGATGATGCATCACCAATCGAGGAAACCTGAACATCAACTTTTGTACCTGCCGCAGCAAATGCAGGAATATTTGCAGTTACCATTACAGCTGCAACATTGCGAGTTCGGGGATTTATAGAAGGAGGTGTCAGCCCAAAGCGTTTCAACATATTTACAACAGATTGAACAGTAAAAGAAGCCTGAGGATTATCGCCAGTTTGGTTTAGTCCGGTAACAAGACCATATCCAATTGCCTGAAAGCTCCCGGCACCCTGAATTGTTGCAATATCCTTAATACGAGCTGCATTTGCATCGAAAAAAAGGAGAAATAGCAAAATGGGAATTGATAGTATAATAATTTTAGTTTTCATATTCATCAAAACAAAATTCTTAAAAATCTTGTTATTAATCCGGGTTCTTGTGTTTTCGAAACAGTGCCATCACCTTCGATAAGTAAAGTTAAATCCATAATATTGTATGAATATACACTATTATCTGAATTGACGTCAACTGGACGAACAATTCCACGTATGGTAATAGTTTGAGTTTCGCCATTGACTTTGGTAGTGCGTTTCCCTTCGATAAGTAAGTTACCATTTGGCTGCACTTCTACCACACGCGCACTAAGTCGTGAACGAATTTTTTCGTTGCGAGTAGTTCGTCCAGAACCTCGAAAATTATTGCCTGTCCCAATATTGCCACTTATATTTGTATTAGAAGTTCCGGTTGATAAGCCGACTCCGCCACTTAATTCAGATGATTTTCTTTCTTCTGTTGAGGCATTATTGTCTGCCTGAGTGTCTTCAACAATATATACCATAATTGCATCATCTACCTGGAAGGCTTTAACATCAGAAAATAATGAACGCAAACTTTGTTCTTGCGGCTTAAATTGAGCTAATGCAAGCTGAGAATAAAGCAAAGACAAAAATATAAAAAATGATTTCTTCATTTTCATCTCGTAGAATTTGAATTATTAGAAAGAAGAACAAATCCAAGTTCATTAACCGAACCAGTAAGAACAACGTTGCCTTGTCCATTTCTCTTGACACGAATTACGTCTCCTGCACCTCCATCTTGCAGAGCTGTTCCCAAAGTTTTTATTGAAATTGCTCCAGATTGAGCAATAATTGTAACAATTTGTCCTTTTTTTATGATAACATCATTTGATAAGTCACTAATTTTAAATGGATTATCTTTAGGTATCCCATTTCTGGTAATTTTGCCGACGATTGAATTATTAACCACTAATTCATTTTCATTAAAATTAGTTACATCAAATCGTCTGATAGTAAAATCTGCATTTGATAATGTTTCTCCGCTTCGAATAAAGCGAGTGGTTACTGGTATTTGACGGAATTTTTTTATTTTAACCCGAATCTGCTCTGTAGAAATAGTTTTGCCATCTTTATTGAAATCCACCCAAACAAAACCTAATCCTTTGAAATCCCGGAAATTATGTCTTAAAGATGCAGAAACTGAACTTTCCACGAAAGAAATTGGACGAACATTTTGAATAATTTCAATCTCTATGTCCTCATTTGTTTGAGATTTCAGAAAATTAATAACGGCAGTTTCAATTCTCTCTTTTGAAAAAGACGATTGTGAAAATAAATTTGAGGTAATAACTAATAAAAACAAACATAATATCAGTATTTTAAAGTATCGAATCATATTAGCTACCGTTTAAGATTAACAGCAGTTGAAAGAATATCGTCAGCAGTTTTTACAGATTTTGAATTTAATTCATAAGCTCGCTGAGCAGTAATCATATTAACCATTTCTTCAACAATATCAACGTTAGCAGATTCAAGGTGGTGCTGAATAATTTCACCTGTATTGTTAGTTCCGGGAACTTCGAAAAATGGTTGTCCAGAGGCAGGGGTTTCCTGGTAAAAATTATCTCCGACTGATTTAAGACCAGCAGGATTGATAAAACGAGCAAGCTCAATTTGTCCCAAAACGGTAGCATCAGTTGAATTTTCGGTAAGAATGCTAACCACGCCATCTCTTGTAATTTGGATTTCTATTGCATCCGAAGGAATAGTGAATCCCGGATCAAGAGAATATCCTTGGGAAGTAACTATTTGTCCATTTCTATCAAGTTGAAAGGAACCATCACGAGTATAGACGATATTTCCATCGGGCTTGCGAATAACAAAGAAGCCTTCGCCATTAATCGCCATATCCAGTGGATTGTTAGTAGAAGTGATATCGCCTTGTTTGAATATTTTTGTTGTTGCAACTAGTTCGGTTCCTGAACCAATTTGAACTTCGTTAAGAGGTTCAACCCCTGAACGGGCTACATTGCCAGCAGGACGAAGTGTTTCATAAAGCAAATCCTGAAACTCAGGACGGACTTTTTTGAACCCTGTAGTATTTACATTTGCAATATTATTTGCAATAATTTCCACATAACGCTGCTGGGATGAAAGCCCGGTTGACGCTGTTCTTAATGTTTTGTCCATAATAAAACATCCTTGTTTATTTTAAATTATTGATATCTTCCTATTGCAATACTTTTATCGAGTGTACTATCATTGGTGGCAATTACTTTACTACCCGCTTCGAACATGCGTTGAAGTTCAATAAGTTCAACCATTTCTTTAACAACATTAACGTTTGAGCCTTCAATCCATCCTTGTTTAATAACAACATCATCAGGATTGACAGGTTCTACATCTGCCATCCATTTAGCGATGAAATGCTGATTAGAAATGCGTTGGATTGTGTTGTTGTCCTGGGGTTTGGCGATGATTATGGTGCCAATTTCACGATTATTGACAAATACATGTCCATTTTCAGTGATTTTAATATCAACTGATTTAAAATCTTCGAAACTTTCCTTTGAAATTAGAAATTCTTTTGGTATAACCAAATCACCGCCATATCCTTGTAACTTTTTGCCATCCTTGGCAATTATTTCCCCATCCGTGTTTATTGTAAAATTCCCTGCTCTGGTTAGATAATCCTTCCCTTCGATATCTTTCAGAACAAAGAAACCATCCCCTTGTATAGCTAAATCCAATGGATTGTCTGTTTGCTGGAAGCTTCCTGCTTCAAATACAGTATAAGAGCCAATTGGCGGATCATTTTGCTCGACATCACCTTTTACGTTGTAAAAGTTTGCACGTGCATCGATGAGATTTCTTTCGAAAACACCTTGCCTTTTGAAACCAGTAGTATTGGCATTTGCCATGTTGTTTGCTGTTACTTCAAGTCTGGTCTGCTGATTGAGCATACCAAGAGCTGCTGTAAAAAATTCCTTTAACATTTCGTTTCATCCTTGAAAAACTAAAACTTATTCAACAATGATTATGCCATTAGAAAAATTAGTTGATTTGCGAAAAGCACAACTTCATTAATTAATTGGAATTTAAACAGTTAGCAACTTCGGAGAAAAGAAAAATACAAGTTGAATATTAAGCAGGATGTTTATGAATGAACAAAAATAACCACCAAAATGGATATTATTTTTGCAATTCTTTTATAGGAAGTTTAACATAAAAAGTGGAACCTACTTCTAACGTGCTTTCCACTCTGATAGAACTTTGATTTATTTCAGAAATTTCTTTGCAAAGTACCAATCCAAGACCTGTGCCTACTTCATTAGCAGTTCCAAGAGTAGAATTATAGCTATCTATTTTAAATAAATTATCTAAGGCAGCTTCATCCATTCCGACACCATCATCTTTTACGTAAAGTTCAACGAAATTTTCATCAATTGTTTGACAACCAATCCAAATGTTACCACCATAGTGAGTAAACTTAATTGCATTAGAAATTAAGTTTCTAAGAATTGTATTTAAAATATTCAAATCAGAGAAAACTTTAATGGAATTATTGACTTCATTGTGCAAAGATATTTTTTTTGCGTCAGCAGTAGCAGTAAAAAGCGATTTATTGAGTTCAACAATCTGGAATAAATCTATAAATTCGGGCATATATCTAATTTTACCACGTTGAATACGAGACCAATTGAGCAAATTATCAAGGAGCTTATGGAGATTAACAGCAGAATTATTAAGAGCCGCAGCAAGATCTTGAATATCTTTGGAAGAAAGCTGACTAATATTGGTAGATAGATATTTTGTTAAACTCATAAAGCCCTGGAAAGGAGAAATCAAATCATGGGCAATTACAGAAAAGAACTTATCTTTGGCAGCAAGAGTTGCTTTTAATTGTTCTTTAGAACTTCGCAGTTGTTTATTAAGCTCCATAATTTCAGTTGCTCTCTCGTCCGTCAGTCTATTAGATAGTTTAAGAGCAACGATTAAATTTTTCATCTCTTCTTCGTTTCTTCGCTGCTCAGTAATATCCATAGCAGAGCAAACTAAAAATTCAACTTCATTAGTTTGGAAATTAACTTTTGGAGTAACCTTAATTTTAAGAAGTCGCTTATTACCTAATTTATTGAAAATGAATTTGTCGAAATATTGAGGATATTTGCTTTTCCAGACTTTTCTAAAAATTTCTATTAATTCCGCAGCTTCATATTGAGGAAGAAACTCATCCAGTGCAATAGCAGAAGGAATTTGTTCTACACCAAAAAAATCTGCAAAAGAATGATTAAAGAGTTTTATAGAAGAAGGAGAATTCATATACCAAATAAGCAAGTCAACATTATCAAGCAGCAATTGTTGTTCAAAAGTCTTATTTTTAAGATTTTTTTCAGCAAGTTTTTTTTCGGTAATATCTTCAATAATAATAATACCACCATTAATTTCATCATTATGTAGAAGAGGAACTCCACGAATATTGCAAAATATCGGTTCTTGAATTTCATCGATTTTCACTTCCACATCTTTTAATTCAATGATATGATTTTGAAGAACTTTTTTTATTTCATTGCAGTAGTCAGCTGAACAAAAACCTTGCAAAGACAGTTCTTTGTCTAAAACAATTTCTTTTCTATACTTATTGCGTAAAAAATTTGAAAAAAAGTAATCATTAGCGAATCTAACTTTGCCTGAATTGTCTAATACTATAATAGAAATTGGAGATTTATCTGCTAAAGTCCGATATTTTTCTTCACTATCAAAGCAAGATTTTTCTAACAATTTTCGTTTAGTAATATCAACAATTTGCAGTGCCAAAAACTTTTTATCCAGAGGATAGACTGTAATTTCATAGTAATGGTTGGTATTTTTGTTTGAAAGTTCAAAAACACTTGGCACTGTAATAATTGACAGTTTATCTATAAAAGCAAAAATATCAGAGGAAAAAAGAAAAGATAATTTACTTATACTTTTGTTCAGAAAATCACTTCTTGAAACTTCAAAAAAATCCTCAAATGCTTTATTAGCATCAAAAAAAATATAATCAAACTTATCGTGTTCAATCGGAACAATTTCTAATAATACAAAAGCATTGTTCATCTTTTCAATGAACTGATTATATATTTCTTCTCTTTTCATAAACAAATAAAAAATTATATATTCAACTTAGAATATATATAATCGACACTTTTGAAAATTTCTTTAAAATCAAATAGGTTTAATAATTCTTCATCAGAAAAATATTGCATTAAATCTTTATTTTCTTTGAGAGACTGTAAGAATGGAATTTTTTCGTTCCATGTTCGCATTGCAGATTTCTGAACTAATTCATAGGCAGTTTGTCTTTTTAGACCTTTACGAGCAAGAGCAAGAAGAACTTTTTGAGAATTATATAATCCGTTTGTAATTTCAAGGTTTCTCATCATATTTTCAGGATAAACGATTAGATTATCAAGAAGATTAATTGAACGGCGAAGTATGTAATGACAAGAGATTGTGCTATCAGGGAAAATTATCCGCTCAACTGACGAGTGAGAAATATCGCGTTCGTGCCAAAGGGCATTATTTTCGATTGCAGCCAAAGCATTTGTCCGAAGAAGCCTTGCTTGACCACATATATTTTCGCTACTAATCGGATTGCGTTTATGTGGCATAGCTGAGCTACCTTTTTGACCTTTGGAAAAATATTCTTCTGCTTCGAGAACTTCCGTTCTTTGTAAATGACGAATTTCTGTAGCAATTTTTTCGAGCATAGAGCCAATCATAGCAATTGAATGCAAAAACTGAGCATGGCGGTCACGTTGAACAACTTGAGTAGATATTATTGAAGGACGCAAGCCTAATTTTTCGCAAACATACTCTTCAATAAATGGAGGGATATGCTCGTAAGTTCCGACTGCACCACTAATTTTGCCAACTGAAATTTCATCAATTGCTTGCTTCATTCTGTTTATGTTTCTTCGACATTCATCCAACCATAGAGCAAATTTCAAGCCGAAGGTCATAGGCTCAGCGTGAACGCCGTGGCTACGTCCAATACAAACAGTATATTTGAATTCATTGGCACGTCTAATTAATACTTGCTCTAAATTTTGGAGTTCCTGAAGAATAAGCTCACCAGCTTGTTTAGCTTGAACAGCAAGAGAAGTATCGAGAACATCAGAAGAAGTCATACCCAAATGTATGAAACGAGATGGTTCACCAACTTGTTCTTCAATACTTGTTAGGAAAGCAATAACGTCGTGTTTAGTTGTTTGTTCAATTTCATTAATTCGATTAATGTTTATTTTTGCTTTGCTTCTTATTTCACTTATAATTTCAGGAGGTGCAATACCAAGTTTCACTTGTGCTTCGCAAGCAAGGATTTCGATTTCGAGCCAGATATTGAATTTGTTTTTTTCTGACCATATTTGAGCCATTTCTGGCAAAGTATATCTTTCAACCATATTAAGAAAATACTAATTAATTAATACAAATTATTATCAAAATTAAAGAAAAATCTTTATTTTTCTTAATTAAATTATGGCACATTTTTAACAATTACTATTTTCTGAGGTTAGAAGTGAAATTATTTTGGTCAGCATTAATAACGATTTTTTGTGCCACAGTAACGAATGCAAGTCTGCCACTTTGTGCATTTAGGGTTGAAAACATCTGGTATTTTTTAACCGAAGATGGCAAAGAAATGTGTAAGCCAATGATTTTAGACGGCATATCGCATTATTCTGAAGGGAAATTCGCTGCACGGAAACGAACCAAGGATACAGCATATTTCGCTTATTTCGATACAAAAGGAAAAGAACTGTTTAAAGTGAACACATCGCTTCCATTTCACTTCAACCAAGGTTACGCATTGACTGTTAAGTATTTGGATGAAAAAGGGACACAACGATTGTATGGCGTGATTGATAGTAACGGGAGAACTATTTTTGAGAATGTTTTGCCTGATGCATTAGAATTTTCAGATTCTCTGGCATATATTGATGATAATAACAGGAAAGGATACATAAATTTAAACGCAGAGTTTGCAATTCAAATTCCAGATACACTTGTTGGTTACAGATTTTCAGAGGGATTGGCTGCTGTTTCGAATGCAGATATGAAAGTTGGTTTCATCAATAAAAGTGGCGAAATTATTATTCCATTGAAATATTACGAAGCTGGCATTTTTTCTGAGGGTTTATGCAAGGTATTTGGTGAAAATGGTTTTGGTTTTATTAATAAACAAGGTGATTTAGTAATTGCCCACCGATTTGATGAAGCAAGAAATTTTGTTGAAGATAGAGCTTTTGTAGGTATTTTAGGTGATGACTATAAACTTACATGGGGTTTCATTGATAAAGACGGGAGAATGATAGAAAGCTACATTTATTCAAATGTTTTGGATTTTAGCGAAGGATTAGCTGCAGTTCAAAAAGATAAGTTGTGGGGCTATATTGACAAAAATGGTAAAACAGTAGTTGATTTTCAGTTTAATGATGCAGATAGTTTTAGAAATGGTTTAGCGTTTGTAATAGATAGAAAAAACAGAAAAGCTGGTTATATAGACAAGAAAGGAAATTACATTATTACATTCAATAGATTCGAAATACTCATAGATTTTAGAAGTAATAGAAAATTCTTTAATTTCCAGTAATATGAATCGTGCATTAATTTTATTGTTATTCTTTGCTTCGTTTAAATTATTTAGCGAGGAAACAGATACAAATAGAGTATTTCGACTTAATCAAATCAATATTGAAGGTAAAAAAAGTTTGTCGCAAAAGGAACTTGAATTTTCTGCTATAAATATTCTGACAAGATCTGATATAAAACGGTCAAATTATTTCCAAATAAGTGAAGTATTGTCGAAATCACCAGGGATTTTTATTAAAAATTATGGAGGGCTTGGAGGATTAAAAACTGTTACGTTGCGCGGAACTAACTCTATGCAAACAGTTATAGCATTTGATGGAATCCCACTGAATTCCATTCAAAATGGTAGTTTTAATCTAACAGGAATACCACTAAGCATAATTGATAAAGTTGAGGTAACACGAGGCGGAGCAAGCAGTTCTTTTGGAAGCAATTCAATTGCAGGAGCAATAAATTTTGTACCCAAAATTGCTGATAATAACGAATTTGAATTGTGCGTAAAGCACACGTCTTTTGCTGAAACCCAGCTAATGTCTTCGTATAATTTTAAAACCAGTTCTATCAAAAACTCAATAAGTATTGATTGGACAAATAGTTCTGGTGATTATCCTTTTGAATTCTTGCAATTTGGCGAAAATAAGACAGTAAGAAGAACAAACAATTCATATAAAAATCTCACTTTTTCATATAGTAACGAGTATTTGAACAACAATAATAATTTTAGAAACACTATTATTTATGAGAACTCCAAAAGAGGAGCTCCTGGGGCTGTTTTGCAAGGAAGAATTGAATCGAACAAAGCAAATTTGAGCGAACAGAAAGTATTTGCAAAAAGTAGTTATGATTATGTTTATTCTGAGTATTTTTTGATTGGGCTCGATGTAGCGTATAGGTATTCATATATGCATTTTATTGACCCTGAACTGCCATCGATAAAT
>JAOAGZ010000068.1 GCA_026415495.1 Eximiradius proteiniborus
AGTTATTGCTATAAGTCTTATCGTTCTTGCTTTGATTTTGCTCCTTGACGAGAAAATTGCTAAACTGCCCAAATCAGAAAAAGACCTGACCTTTTGGGATGCTCTCGTGGTGGGACTTGCTCAATGTGTGGCACTTATTCCTGGTTCGTCTCGTTCGGGCACAACAATTACTGCTGGTCTGTTTCTGGGGATGAATCGCGCAACGGCTGCAAGATTTTCTTTTTTGCTTAGCATTCCTGCAATTTTTGCAAGCGGTGTGCTTCAGTTTTATCAGGCATTATCTTTTGTTTCTGCTGGCGAATGGTTCAACATCCTTGTAGCAACTCTTGTTTCGGCTATTAGCGGATATTTTGCCATCGATTTTCTTATTAAATATTTAAAAAAGCATTCTACTTATATTTTTATTTTCTATAGAATAATAATTGGAATTGCAATTTTAATTTTTATTTATGCTAAATAACAAATAACATAATTATTTTGGAGTAATTTGATGTTCCTTGCTGTATTATCAGGATTTATTGTTGCCTGCATAGTGCCGCTGATTTTCAGGTTAAATAGGAAAGTTGCAGGAGCACTGCTCTCGGTTTTGCCACTTTCGCTATTTATCTACTATTTGCAATTTATTCCCAATGTGTTGGCAGGCGAAAAAATCTATGCTTCTTTCTACTGGATTCCATTTCTGAAAATCAATCTGAATTTCCTGATTGACGGGCTAAATCTTATCTTTGCCCTTATTATCAGTGGGATTGGTTTTGTGGTCTATCTTTACGCTTCTGCTTATTTAGCAAAAAGCGAAAAGATTGTTCCATTCTATGTTTACATAAGCATTTTTATGGCTTCTATGCTTGGTGTTGTTACTTGTGATAACACACTTGCTCTTTTTGTTTTTTGGGAACTTACCTCTATCAGTTCATTCTTGCTGATTGGATTTAATCACGAGCAGGAACGTTCGCGCTATGCTGCATTGCAGTCCTTGCTTGTTACTGCTGGTGGTGGATTGGCACTTCTTGCAAGTGTTATTATGCTCGGGCAAATTACCGGCACTTACGAAATTTCGCAGATGTCCGGTTCCCATAGCAACATAATCAGCAACTTACTTTATCCTTCGATTTTAATACTATTTTTGATTGGCACATTTACAAAATCGGCTCAGTTTCCATTCCATTTCTGGTTGCCTAATGCAATGGAGGCTCCAACTCCTGTGAGTGCTTATTTGCACTCTGCTACAATGGTCAAAGCCGGCGTTTTCCTTATGATTAAGTTTCTGCCAATTCTTGGTGGAACTGATTTATGGATGTGGCTTCTTGGTGGGTTCGGAGGCTGGACAATGCTTATGGCATCGACGATGGCACTGAAGCAAACAGATTTAAAACGTCTGCTTGCATATTCTACTGTTTCTGTGCTTGGCACTTTAACAATGCTTATCGGGCTTGGTGGCGAGAAAGCCGTTTCTGCAATGATAGTGTATCTATTCGCTCATTCTCTCTACAAAGGTGCCCTGTTCCTCACTGCTGGAATTATCGACCACGAAACCGGCACCCGCGATATCCGTAATATAGGCGGACTTCGCAAATATTTGCCTATTACCACTTTAATCGGAGTTTTAGCTGCTCTCTCTGGTATGGGAATTATTCCTTTTCTTGGATTTATCGGCAAAGAAATGCTTTACGAAGCAACTTTGCAGTCCGGCGTTTACAGTTTTTTGTTTATTACAATTACTGTGATTTCTGCTATAAATATTTTTGCAGTTATGGCATATAGCGGTATTTTGCCATTTTTCGGAGAATTTAAATCTCCTTCCGAACACGTTGCCGAAGCTCCGTTCCAAATGACAAGCGGACCCGTTGCTCTTGCTCTGTTGGGTTTGGTGTTCGGTATTTTTGCAAGCTCCACCGTTGATGGAATTACTAACAAAGCTTTACAATCAATTTTTCCGTTGGCTTCGCATCATCTCGCACTTTTCCACGGGTTTAATTTGCCTTTGCAGCTAAGCTTGCTCACGATTGTTATCGGGCTTGTGTTCGTAGCTAAACGTAATTCGATTGTTTCCTTTATTGTGAAAATCAGAATTCCGGAATACTTCTTCCCATCCAAATGGTATGATTATATCTTTAATGGAACATTAAGCTTTGCTGAAATACAAACAAAATTCTTGCAAAATGGGCATCTTCGCTATTATATATTTACTATTTTAGCATTGTTTATTTTATTAGTTGGTGGCTCATTTTTCGGTTTCAATACTTCCGAAAGTATTCTGAATGCCATTGCTATTTCTATCGAAAGAAGCTTAAATGGTATTGATATTTACGACATCTCTATGCTCATAACTGTTCTTATTGCAAGTGTTTTTGCTCTCCTTTCACAAGGACGGCTTTCAGCGATTGCGTCTATGGGCATTGTTGGAGCACTGATTTCTTTGATTTACATTATCTACGGTGCCCCGGACTTAGCAATGACCCAGCTCTCTATCGAAACACTTTCTGTTATTCTGTTTGTTCTTGTATTATATAAATTGCCTCGATTTTTCACTCATTCAAAACTTAAAACAAGAATTCGCGATTTAGTAATTGCTTTGGCATTCGGTTCATTGTTTTCTATGATAATTATTTTTGTAAGTGCTTATGGCAAATACGATAACAGTCTTAGCGAATATTTTGCTCAAACAAGCTACTTAATCGGACACGGCAAAAACATAGTAAATGTGATACTTGTTGATTTCCGTGGATTTGATACTATGGGCGAAATCACTGTGCTTTCAATTGCGGCTGTTGGCGTCTATTCATTACTCCGTCTAAGAAAACAAGGAGAAGAGCAATGAGGTCGATTATCCTTAAAACTATGACAATGTATTTGCTGCCATTGCTTCTGATTTTTTCTGTATTTCTGCTCTTTCGCGGGCATAATCATCCGGGCGGTGGCTTTGTTGGCGGACTTGTTGCTTCTGCTGCATATTCGCTTTACCTACTTGGCTTCGGTATCGACAAAGTCAAAACTATTTTTCGTGTCCAGCCAATTAAAGTTTTGGCTTTTGGATTGTTTCTTGCCGCAAGTAGTGTTGTTTTCCCAATCTTCTTAGGCAAACCATTGATGACAGGTGTTTGGTACGAACATAAATTGCCGATTGTCGGAAGTTTGGGAACTCCATCAGTTTTTGATACCGGTGTATATTTCACCGTGTTAGGAGTTACTCTCAACATTATTTTCACTTTGTTCGAAGATAAGGAGTAAAATATATGGAATTTGTTTTAGCAATAATTGTTGGAATATTAGCTACATCCGCCTTTTACTTAATGTTGCGAAGAAGCCTTGTGAAAGTTATTTTGGGTATGGTCTTTCTGGGCAATGCAGTGAACCTCACTATCTTCTCTGTTGCACGTGTTACAAAAGGTTTTGCTGCCTTTATCCCGGAGAATGCAAACACTCTCGAAGGCACTTATGCAGACCCACTCCCGCAAGCTTTGATTTTAACTGCTATCGTCATCGGGTTCGGCACTCAGGCTTTTGCCATTGCTCTATTCCGCAAAGCATTTCAAAAAGTTGGCGACGACGACTTGGATAAAATGAATTCTACCGACATTATGTGCAACGAAGACATTCCGGGAGGCAAATAGATGAACTCGATTTTAGCTATGCCTGTTGTTTTTCCGCTGTTTACCGGAATTATTATGTTGTTTTTCTGGAAGCACCGTTCAATCCAGAGAATTATCAATGTTATTGGTTCGACTGTTACTTTAGCCCTTGCTATATATCTTACCTGGTATATTAAAACAAGTGGAATTCAATGCCTTTACATTGGTGCCTGGAAAGCTCCGTTTGGTATTATCTTTACAGCTGATCTGCTTACAATGACAATGATACTTGTTTCGGGTATCATTGGCTTTGCTACTGCTCTCTATTCGCTTGGCACAATGGACGAAACCCGCGAGCATTTCGGTTACTACCCTCTGCTTCAAATAATGATTATGGGTATTAACGGTTCCTTTATGACTGGCGACTTGTTCAATATGTTCGTCTGGTTTGAAGTGTTGCTCATTTCGTCTTTTTCGCTTGTGGCTTTGGGTGGCGAACGCTCTCAATTAGAAGGTGCAATAAAATACGTTATCCTTAACTTGCTTTCATCATCTCTTTTCGTTGTCGGAGTAGGTATTCTGTACGGTATTACCGGCGGATTAAATATGGCAGATTTAGCCCGCAAAATCCCAATGCTTCCCAATAAAGGAATTGTCAATGTGATGGCTATGTTCTTTTTAGTTTCATTCGGGATAAAAGCTGCCATATTCCCTCTGTTTTTCTGGTTGCCCGCTTCCTATCACACTCCGCCGGCAGCAGTTTCTGCAATTTTTGCTGGTATGCTTACCAAAGTCGGTGTTTATGCTCTTTTCCGTGTATTTACTTTAATATTCGTTACAGATGTTGCTTTCACTCATACAATAATAATCATTATCGCAATGCTTACTATGCTTTCAGGTGTGCTTGGAGCTGCCTCTCAGATGGAATTCCGCAGAATCCTGTCTTTCCACATCATTAGCCAGATTGGTTATATGATTTTAGGGCTGGGGCTTATGACTCCGCTCGGTATCGCTGGCGGTGTGTTCTATATTTTCCACCACATTATTGTAAAAACTAACCTGTTCTTTGTTTCTGGCGTTGTCAGTGAACTAAAAGGCACTTATCTCCTGAAAAAACTCGGTGGTGTGCTTAAATTATATCCTCTGCTTGGCTTGCTGTTCTTAATTCCAGCCCTTTCTCTCGGTGGAGTGCCACCGCTTTCCGGCTTCTGGGCAAAATACACAGTAGCTGTTGCTGCAGTCGAGAAATCAGAATACCTTGCTCTTGCAGTATCTTTGTTTGTTGGCTTGCTCACTTTGTTTTCTATGATTAAAATTTGGAATGAAGTCTTCTGGAAAGAACAAAAAGCCGAATATGCTGCCGAACAGCAAACGCTTCGCCAACTGCCGAAATTTAAAATTGCTATGATGTTTGCACCTATTATTCTTCTTGCGGCTATTACTTTATTTATCGGGCTTTATCCCGAGCCTTTCTTCGATTATGCAAACGAAGCCGCTCATCAGCTTCTCAACCCTTCTGTTTATATTAACGCTGTTCTTGGAGGTGCCCAATGAATAGATTGATGGTTAATATTATGTTCGCTTTTATCTGGATGTTCCTTCAGGGCAATTTGCATCTTTTTGCATTCTTCGAGGGATTTTTCCTTGGCTTCCTGTTTCTTTTTATTACTCGAAAGTCTACTGAACCGACACCATATTTTACTCGCTTTTTCAAAGTTATTTGGTTCATTCTCTATTTTATCAAGGAAATTATCGTTTCCAACCTGAAAGTTGCTTACGATGTTGCTACTCCGGGCTACTTTATGAAACCAGCTATTCTGGCAATTCCTCTTGATTGCAAAACTGACCTGGAAATTACTTTGTTCGCTAATATGATTACTATGACGCCCGGCACTTGGAGCATAGACGTTTCTGACGACAGAAAAACTCTTTACATTCACGCAATGTATGTCGATGATATCGACACATTTATCAAGGATTTAAAAAATGGTCTTGAAAGAAAACTTTTGGAGGTTATGAGATGAGTTTCCTCGAAATTTGCCTATATATTTCACTGCCATTGATTATTATTTCTGTGCTTATTTCTTTGTTCCGTCTTATCGTCGGTCCTGATATTGCCGACCGTATTGTGGCACTCGACACAATGACTTCCATTGGCATAGCCTTTATGGCTGCCTTCGGTGTTTTTATGCGAAAAACAATGGCTCTCGATGTTGCTCTAATTCTGGCTCTTATTTCCTTCCTTGGAACTGTTTCTTTTGCTTACTATCTCGAAAGGAGGAACTTACAATGAACATTGTACTCGAAATTATTGCCGGTATTTTGATTGTTTCTGGTAGCATCTTTATCTTTCTTACAGCTGTCGGGTTAGTCAAAATGCCTGACCTTTACACTCGTGTTTCCGTTACCACCAAAGCCAGCACTCTCGGGGTAGGCTTGGTTATCGTCGGAACTGCTGTTTTCTTCCACGACCTTGCTGTTTATGCTCGTTCTATCTTGATTGTAATCTTTGTATTTATGACTTCACCTGTTTCTTCTCATATGATTGGACGTGCCGGATATCTCGATGGGGCAGCTCTTTGGGAAAAAACAAAAGCAAACCATTTGGAAGGACAATACGATTTGAAAAATAAATCTCTCAAAAACTATTACTCTAAAAAAGAGGACTGATTAATGAAACGCTCTTTTCTTATATTCCTTTTCGCTTGTAATGTGCTTTTTGCACAAGCTCCAAAGCTGACAATTTATAACAGTGGCTTTGCTGTAGTCGAGGAAACTATTAATGTCAATCTGAAAAACGGTCGTCAGGAATTTATGATTGACAACCTCCCATCCAGTGTAATTCCTAATTCTCTTATGCTTAAACTAAACGGAAATATCTATTCTTATTCCTTCTTTCGAAAATCACTGTTCAACGAAATTCTGTCAAATTCAATCAACAAGGATGCTATCGTTTACCACAAATTCAGCAATGAAAAATTAAACGGCAAGATTCTTTCCTTTTTTCCGAATGATAATCCAAGATTAATTCTCAAAAAGCCCGACAATTCAATTGTTCTTCTGTCGAACCTGCTCGAATATGATATTGAAATTAAAGAACTACCCGATAACGTAAGTTTGAACAATAAATATTATTTTGATATAGAACCTATCAAATCAGGTCCGCAAAACATTAATCTTAATTATCAGATAAATGATATTTACTGGAATGCCCAGCATTTTTTGATTATAAACGACCAAACAAATTCAGCCACCCTTTCGTCCGACTTTCAGATTTTTAATAATTCCGGCAAAGATTTCAAACAAGTCAGGATGAAGCTTATTTATGGAGATGTTCCAAAACCAATCGGATTAAATGATGTATCTCAGGAACAAGATTACGGAGCTGTGAGATTTTCTCCTCAAGCAGCAAAAATGAATCTCGCAAACACATCCGAAGAAGAATTGTCCGGTCTTTTCATTTATGACCTGAAAGATGATTTCTCAATTTTGAACCAACAATTCAAAAAAATATCTTACAAAAGTGCTGATAATGTGAAAATTTTCAAGAAAAAGTATGCTTTTTCAAGCTTCGAGCCTTGGCAGAACACTGGCGGCAAAGTCGATATTTTTAATGTAGTTGAATTGGTAAACTCAAAAGATAATGGCTTGGGATTTACTATTCCGAAAGGTGTTTTTTCTGTTTATTCAATCAACAAAGAAGATATTGAATTTGTAGGTGAAATCCCGACTAATGGAATTAATATAAACAACACCGAAGTTCTTAAACTTTCCAAAGCCTTTAATATTAACGGTCGTGAAGAAATTCAGAATGTAGATTTCGATGGCACCAATCAAATTGAAACTTACAGATATTCCTTTTCAAATCAGGCTAATACCGCCGAAGACATCGTTTTACTGATTTCTGGAGATTTCACAAATATCAAAATTTTGTCCTCATCACACAAATATAAATTAGAAGGCAAGCGAACTTTAAGAATTGATTTTAAATTAAATAAAAGTTCCGAAGAACAAATAATAATCAAAACTCAAAGGATGCAAAACAGGTATTAAATCTTTTCAGCAGCTCTCAGCTTGGCACTTCTCGAACGAGGATTGATACCAATTTCCTCATCATCAGGAACAATTGGTTTTGTTGTAAGAAGTTTTAATTTTGGCACAGTGTTTGATATATCAACTGTGCCTTTTTTTATTGCGTGTTCTTTGAAAATGTGTTTTACAATTCTATCTTCGAGCGAATGATAAGAAATCACAACAATCCGTCCGCCCGGTGCAAGCATTTCTATTGCTTTCCGAAGCGAATATTCAAGCACTTCCAGTTCCCGGTTAACCGCAATCCGAAATGCTTGAAACACACGCGAAAGCGTTCTGATTTGTTGAGGTTTCGGCACACAACTTTCTACAATTTCCCGAAGATCGAATGTAGTGCGTATTCGGCTAAGCTTCCTGCGAGTAACTATTGTGCGTGCAATAGCACGCGAACGTGGTTCTTCGCCATAGTTTCGCAGAATGTGATAGATTTGTTCTTCCGATAAAGAATTGAGAAGGTCTTCTGCCGAAATGCCGCTTCCACCAAACCTCATATCTAAGCTCGAATTAACCCGGTAGCTTAGCCCCCGTGAGTCGGTGTCCAGCTGCATCGAGGAAACGCCTAAATCAAGCAGAAGACCAGAGAAATTGCCCGCCAGTGCGGGCTGCTCAAAGGCTTCTTCGAAGCCACAATTGAACAGCACAAGTCTTGGAGGCTTTTTGTTTAACTCTTCCTCAAATTTTACCCGGCAGTGCCGGATAGAGTTTTCATCTTTATCGAAAGCCCATAAATTCCCCCCAGAATCGAGCTTTCGAAGGATTAACGCCGCGTGCCCACCGCCTCCAAGAGTGCCGTCTATATATATTCCGTCCTGCCTGTTTATTAGCAATTCGACAGATTTTTCGCCTAACACCGGCAAGTGGTAATCATAACTTGCCGCTTCTGTGCGTATTGGCTTCTGCCGCTTCTTATGCTTTTTTTTTTCACAGCCAGTCTCACTTCATACTGTCAGAGAACACTTGTTCAGCAACCTTCTCGTAAGGTTCGTTGAATTTATTCAAGTAGTTTTCAAATTCATCAGGATTCCAGAATTCGATGTGGTCGCCCATCCCGACTATCATCACTTTGCTCTCGATGCCAGCAAATTCAAGCAGTTTGCGCGGCAAAGTTATTCTTTGCTGGGCATCAAGTGCTACTTCTTCGCTCCACATCAACAACATTCTCAAAAAATACCGGTTTTTTTCATCGTATTGGTTCAAATTGGCAAACTTTTCTTCGTATTTTTTCCATTCATCAATCGGATATGCCGTGATGCATTTATCCAATCCTCGTGTTATGGCAAAAGTATCATTTGCTTCCGGCGAAAGCGATTTCCTCATCTTCGCTGGAATATTCACCCGACCTTTGTTGTCTATCGAGTATGTCTCTTGCCCTTTAAAGAATGCCATTTTCTACCAATTTGATTTCTTTTTTGGGATTATTTACCACTTTATCCCACTTTTTCACACGCAATATAACAAATCGTTTCTAATTATCAAATATTTTTTTCGAATGTTGATAACTTTCTGTTTTTCAATTGTTTCTCTTATTTATTCTCTCTTTTTATTATTCATTTTGTTATCTGAAAAAAAAGTCGTAAAATTGAAATTTGTTTTATATAAATATTTGTATGTTTTAATACTTATACGTGAAGAAAAATGTTTAATTCATTACCTGAAAAAATCTCGTATCCCGAAATCGAAAAATCTATATTGAACTTTTGGAAAGAACACAAAATATTCGAAAAGACACTGGAAAATGCTGACAAAAGCAAAGTGTATAGCTTCTACGAAGGTCCCCCAACTGTAAATGGCAAGCCCGGCATTCATCATATGATGGCTCGCACTATCAAAGATACTATCTGCCGTTTCAAAACTATGCAAGGCTATTATGTTCGCCGTCAAGCCGGATGGGACACTCACGGTTTGCCTGTGGAAATTGCTGTCGAAAAAGAACTTGGAATTAAAGATAAATCTCAAATTGAAGTTTTCGGAATT
>JAOAGZ010000069.1 GCA_026415495.1 Eximiradius proteiniborus
CATTCGGGCAGACATAAGCTGTTCGGCAAATGCTTTTTTACTTTCAGAATTAATAAGAGCTTCGTTTTTGAAATAGTTTTTATCAGCAGGGAAACCAGCTTCATTAACTTTTTTGCAAAATTCCACAGAATTTTTGCCATCAGTTAAGAATTTGATTAATTCTGCCGCAAGAGAGAAATTTTTGGTTTTATTATTAATTGCAAGATATTCGCCACCAGCAAAAGAAACGCCTGAATTATTCTGATAAGCTGGGATAGAAGAAATACCATAGTTTAATTTCGGATTTTCATTTTGAATTTTTTGAATAAGCCAGGCACCAGAAATCCAGAAAGCGATATTGCCTTGAACAAAGGCAGCATCTAACTGACGTTGAGTTTCTATCATACCAAATTTAGATAATTCTTTATAAAAGCTTAGAGCAGAAGCATTTTGCGGGCTTGCAAGAATTAATTCGCCATTTTTGGAAAAAATATCTCCACCAAAAGTCCAGAAAAAAGTTAATATTTTTTTGTAAAGGCGGTGCGGGTCGGCTCCATTAGCTCCAAAACCATAAATATCATTGCCTAAATGAACAGCACGAGCCATTTCAAGAAGTTCAGACATTGTAGCGGGAGGATTGCCATCTCTACCGGCTTTATTAAGAAGTTCTCTATTGAAAAATAACACACGGGTATCAACTACCCAAGGAATAGCATACAAATTATTATTCCAATATGAAGGTTCTGTACTAAATGGGATAAATTTATCTATCGAAAAACTGTCTGCATTCAAAGATTTCAAAACATTAGACGAAGAAAACTGAGCAACCCAATCTGAACCAAGTTCTAGCACATCGGGTGCTGTTCCACTATTGAAAGCAGCAATAAGTTTAGTTTTTCCGTCGTTCCAGCTTAGTTCGGTAAGTTCCACTTTACAATTATATTTCTTCTCGAATTGAGAAATTAATTCCAATAAAGCTTGTTTTTGATTAGGTTCGCTCCAAAAATGCCAAAATTTTATAGTATTGTTTTCATTATTTTTTGAACAGCTAAATAATAGAAATGAAGCAATAAAAACAATCAAAATCCTTTTCATTTAGAAACCTCTTTGTTGAAATTAATGTCTATTGAATTTTTTATTTTTTGGAACATTTCTTCATAAAGGAAAAATTCATCTTCTGGTGCTTGAAAATTAATAAAGAATATTTTTTCATTCTGAATCATAGCAAATTCGAGCATATTGAAAATTTTATGAGTATTTTTATACTGCACCCGGCTAAGGTTTTCAAAAGCCTGAGTGCCTTTGTACCGCATAGATTTTTTATACTTGAATTCATAAATCTCGAACTTTTCAGCAACCTGGGATTTAGCAGCTTCCCAAAATTCCACAATATTATCGTCGCTACGGTTTGAAATATCATTAGATAAATTGTAGATTAAAGCACCATTAGCTCCAATATTAAGAACTTCAGAATATGGATCGAAATAGTCTTTTGAAATTAAAATATTAATTTTTGTAGAATCTTTAACAAACCAATAATACCAGTTCTCCGGAAGCATAAAAGAAACAACGCTATCAGGATCGGAAACAGCTTTCATTTGACCAAATACGGGTTTAGGATAGATTTTTTCGCGAATTCTCTGAGCCTTTTGTTTATCAGCTTCTGCTTGATTTACCATCCCTAATTTATCATAGCAAAATGCACGGTTATTGTATGAGAATAAATCTTCCGGATTGATTTCAAGCACTTTGGAATAGTCGTCAATTGCTTTTTGAAATTGATTGAGCTTAACATAGGCATTTCCTCGGTTAAAATACACTTTTTCATCTTTTAACCCGAGCGACAGACTTTTAGAAAAAAAGTCTATTGATTTCTGGTAATTGTGCGAAGCATATTCGAGCTTACCGAGAAGAAAAAACAGTTCAGGATTAGAAGTAGTATATTTAGCAGCATTTTCAAGATCTTTGCGAGCGAGTTCAAAGTTTTCAACAGCCAAATAATAACTTCCTCGGTTCATATATGCTTCGGCAAATTTTGGATCAAGTTCAATTGCACGTGAAAAATCATATAGAGCAAGTTCAATTTGGTTTAAGTAGCTATATGCGAGACCTCGACTATTATAAGCATCAGGAAAATCATTTTTCAGAAGAATTGTACTTGTGAAATCATCAACTGCTTTGTGAAAATCTTTGCTGTATAAATAAGTTAATCCTCTATAATAATAAGCTTCGAAAGAGTTTGAATCTTTTGAAATTGCCTGTTCAAAAAATTTTATTGCACTTTGAAAGTTATTTCTAAATAGAGATAATTTCCCTTTTTCAATCAATATATCTGTGGTTTGGGAATTTACTGTTAATCCTGCGACCAATAATAAACATAATATTATTAATACATTATTTTTCATTACTTCTTGGTATGAATTCTTGAACATACAATGGAACGAAATCCTTTGAAGAAATAAACGAATTAGTTTCAAATAAATTAACTGCAAGTTTATTGATAATTGAGGCTGAAATACCGTTAGGGAAGAGCGATTTCTTACCTATATTAGCAAATCCATTTCCACAAAGTAATGAATTTATTGTGCAAAGTTCAACCAAAAGATCAATTTTATCGAAAATTATCTCACTTTGTGGTTGTCCGTTTTTATCGAACTTCTGAAAATAGACAAAATCTTTATGAGAGCTTATAGCACAACAAATATCTTCATACTTTTCTGAAAATTCTACTGAAGAAAATGCCATTGCAGAAAGAGTAGGCACAGCTATTAATTTCGGGCTATTGTCAATACATAGAGCTTTTGCTAAAGCGGTACCAATTCTAAGCCCCGTGAAAGAACCTGGACCCGAAGACACAGCGACAGCATCTATGTCCGACACTTTCATCTGAAAATCATCAAGTATTCTTTGAACAAGTAGAGCAAGCAGTCTATCATGTTCAAAACTTTGTAAAATATTATATTCAGCTATAATATTTTTGTTACTTGAAAGACAAACACTACAAACACTGCCACTTGTTTCAATTGATAGGATTTTCATTATTCGACGCTTGCAATTTGATTAAATAACATCAAGGCAGAAGCAACTACTTGATCCATATTGTAATACTTGTATTCAGCTAATCTACCAACAAAATATACTTTCCCTTTTAATTGTTGAGCTAACTGCCAGTATTTTTGATATAATTCATCATTTTCTTTCTTTGGGATAGGATAATATGGCTGGTTTTTATTTCTTTCGTATTTAGTAGGGTATTCAAGAGCAATTGTAGTGAATTCACTATTATACTGAAGAAAATGTTTAAATTCAGTTATTCGGGTAAAATCATAGTTATTTGGATAGTTAACCTGAGCAGTTTCTTGATAATTCGGCTGCTTGATGCTTCTGAACTCAAACTCTAAACTCCGATATGGAAGATATCCATACTCAAAATCGAAGAAATAATCGATTTCGCCGGTGTAAATTAATTTTTGATATTTCAAATCATCAAGAATTGACTTATAATCAGTATTTAACAGAACACTGATATTTTTATTATTCAATAAATTTTGAAATAAATGAGTGTATCCTTGTTTTGGAATACCTTGAAAAGTATCCTGAAAGTACCTATCATCTCGTCCTATAAGAATAGGGACGCGCGATGTAACACTATAATCAAGCTCGTTCGGATTAAGATTCCATTGTTTTGTTGTATAACCTAAAAACACATTTGAATAAATATATTCAGCTATGAATTTCAAGTCATCATCACTGTCTTCTTTTAGTTTGAGAATCGGGATTTTAAGCCCATAGCCATATTTATTAACGAGTTTTTCGGCAAATTTTGTGGCGAAATGCTCTGGAAAAAGTAAGTCAATTGAATTCAAATTAAACGGGAGAGGAACTTTTTTACCTTCGACAACAGCCAGCACTTTGTGAAAATAAAAATGCCAATTAGTAAATTGTGATAAATAGTCCCATACTTTTTTGTTGTTTGTATGAAAAATATGAGGTCCGTATTTATGAACAAGAATACCATTTTCATCAAAATAGTCGAAACAATTCCCACCTATGTGGTTTCTTCTTTCAATTATTAAAACTGTTTTGTTTAAAAGGTTAGCAATTCTTTCAGCAAGTACACAACCAGCAAAGCCCGCACCTATTATAACAAAATCGTAATTCATCTTTTAAGATAACCTTTTATTTCTCTAATAGTAATAATTTTAACGACTAAAATAATAAAAAAATATGTAATTATCGATGTTAATATACTTATCAGCACCGAATTAGTTAAAACTAAAATTTGATAGGCAAAAAAGGCAGACAATAGTCCAATAAGTAAAATTTTGCCAATCAATATAACTGGGTATTGTTTAATATTTTTCCTGATTATCAAAATAAAACATAACATCAGAAATATTTCAGTAGCAACATTAGCACAGACAGCCCCCATAATATCGAGCTTTAACAGTAGAATTGTATTTAGTATTATATTTATTAAGGCAGCCAAAAAAATGATTTTTAATACTTTTTTCTCCTTTTTCCAAGCAATCAGTGGATGAATAGCTGTTTGAGAAATATAGGACATCATTACAATCAGCATCATAAGTTTAAGAAGTGTAACAGATTCACTATAATTTTTCCCATACACTAATTCAATGGCTACGTTAGCAAATAGAAAGAAAAATGTAGAAAGAAATACACCGATAATAATATTCAAAGTAATATATTTTTCATATGCTTTCTGCCGCTCGTTTAAATCGTCTGCTTTGGAAAAATACGGATAGAAAACAATTTGAATAACTGTGATAGGTAAAAAAAGCAACACCATAAGTTTATTAGCAGCGGTATAAATACCTAATTTCGTTTCTGAAAGAGGTAACAAAACACCAATCAGAATAATGCTCGAACTGCTCAGAAAAACTAAAAGCAATTGCGACAATGAAACTGGAATTGCATCTTTGATGATTGGAATAAGTTTCTGCAAATTAAAATTGATAGAGAAAGAGCAGGTTTCTCGAAAATAAGGTATAAGAATGAAGATGGTGTTTAGTAATGTTGAGCAAGCCATAACTACAATTGCAATAACAACGTCGTCAGGTGAATGAACAAATGCAATAATTCCCAAAAAATTAAGAGATGCTATGAGGAATTGCCTTATTGCAAGCACTTCCATTTTTTCAATTCCCTGGTAGTACCAGTCAATTGTAAAAACAGAAGAAAGAATATAGAGCGACGCGATTATTAATATGAGTGTTTGAGAATCAGAAAAATTATTAATCCAAATAAAACCAAAATATCCGATGTAAGCAAAAAAAGATAAAAGTAATCTTATTGATATTATCGAATTAACTAAGAAAACCTTACGTTCAGGATTGCGAGCTACTTCACGAGCTCCAATTACATTCAAGCCTAAGGTAACAAAAGTAACAAAATATGTAACAGTAGCTATTGCGAAATTAATTTTGCCATACCCATCAGCAAGAATTACACGAGCTAAATAAGCATTATTGAAAAAACTAATACCCTTAGTTGCGAACTCAGCAATGCTCAACCAAACAAAATTTTTAATTATCTTTCGAGATTGCGACATAAACAGATAAAAAATACAACTACAAAAATAACTTTTTTCAAATAAATAATGTGTATTATTTCGAGCGTTCAGATTTGAACACTGTTCAGTTTCGCTCACACCTTGATTTCACTTAATTATTTATTTTTCAACAACTTAGAACACAAACCGCAAACAATAAATGTTGGCTCATATTTTGCTGATATTGATATTGTAATATTTTTTTTGCATTTATTATTAAGTAGGCTAAAAATGAAAGTGTTATTAATTGATGATGATATTTCCTCTCTCGAGGTATTAAACGATGTTTTGGTATTAAATGGTTTTGAATGCGATGCATTCGAAAATCCAGTAAAGGCAATTCAGCATTTCAAAAAAGGGAAGTATCTTGCAGTGCTTACAGACTATATGATGAAAGAGATGAACGGAATTGAATTTATGAAAGAAATAAAAAAGATAGACCCGGAAATACCCGTAATTATTTACTCAGCGTGCGACCAATTTAATCTTGATGAGCTTGCATTAAAAAATGGAGCAACAAATTTCTTTTCGAAACCTGTTTCTTGGATTGATATTGAAAAGGTATTGTCTAAACTTAATCAATTAGCAAAGGAAAGTGTTTCTTAATTATCAAAAAGCAGGTTTTAACCTGCTTTTTTAATATTAATTGAGAATTTTTGAAAAATTAACATTTTAATTGTAATTTCCGTTGATTGTTGAATTAACTTAGTAAATTTTATGAAAAAGTTTTATTATATATTGTTCTTAGTTCTTTTTTGCTTTTTGCAAATAAAAGCGAGCGAACCACAGCCTTATGTGCTATTAATTTCGCTCGATGGGTTCCGTTGGGACTATGCAGAAAGAGGAATTACTCCAAATTTAGATAAAATCAAGAAAGAAGGTGTTTCAGCGTTATCTTTTAAACCTTCGTTCCCGAGTTCAACATTCCCTAATCATTTAAGCATAATTACCGGAATGTATCCACAAAACCATGGACTAATCTCTAACTTTTTTGAAAATTTATATGGGGAAAAGTACCGACTTTCTGATTCAAATGCCGTGAAAAATCCAGTTTGGTATTGGGGTGAAGCATTTTGGGAAACAGCTCGTCGAAATAAGATTATTACAGCTTCGTATTATTGGCCCGGGTCTGAAGTTCGAGATGAGAACCGCCGCCCTAATTATTACAAGACTTACAATCACGATGAGCCTCACGAAAATAAAATTAACGGAATAATTGATTGGCTTAAACTTCCTTATCATAACAGACCGCACTTTATTACACTGTATTTTCACGATACAGACTCTGAAGGTCATAAATTCGGAACAAACTCCCGGCAGATTGATTCAACAATTGCTGTGCTGGATTCTTTGATTGGAATAATCCGGCAAAGAATAGAGTTAATTGGAATGAAAGATAGTGTAAATATTATTATTTTATCTGACCACGGTATGACAAACATCCGCGAAGATGGCATAATAAATATTAAAGATATAATAGGAGAAATAGATTGCGATGTTAATAGTTCATCTGCAATAACTATGATTAAACCCAAAAATGATAAAGAAATAGAATTGGTATTTAATAAACTGAAAAAAGCTGAAAAAAATTATAAAGTATATTACAAAACAGAAGTACCAGCATACTGGAATTTCAGTAGTAATCCTTATATTTATCCGATTGTTGTAATTGCTGATATCGGGTATAAGTTGATTTATGGGAAAAGCACGTATAACGCAGTTGCCGAACACGGTTATGATTCTCACCACACAGATATGCACGGGATATTTTTTGCAGTCGGTAGGAAGTTTAAGCAGAATTACAGAGTTGGAACGCTCGAAAATGTGGACATATATCCTTTGCTTTGCGAAATATTTAAGATAGATGGGAGAAGCAACATAGATGGAAATATCAATAGAATAAAGTATATTTTAAAATAGATTATTAAACCTAAAATATATAAAAAAAAGAGGCTGCTTACAAGAAACAGCCTCTTTTTGCATTTGATTAATATTAGTAACCAAATTTATAATTATTAATTGCGCGCATATATTGAGCACGTTCAAAGCTTTCTGGATTGCCGATTTTCGACTGCGACATAGAACCTTGCATTTGTGCAACTGATTCGTATTCTTTAGCTTCCATCCAGCCTTGCATTTGATCTAATACAGTTTTAAGGTGATAGATACCATTTTTAAGCAAAGACGAACACATCATAACAGCGTTAGCACCAACCATCAGGTATTTGATTGCGTCTTCACCTGTGTGAACACCTGATGTAGCAGCAAGATCGGCTTTCACCCTATCTTTAAGAATAGCAATCCAACGCAAAGGAAGTTTAATATCAGCCGATGTGCTCAAATCAACATTAGGAACAACTTCAAGATCATTCAGATTAACGTCCGGCTGGTAAAAACGATTGAAAAGAACAAGCGCATCCGCACCAGCTTCATCAAAACGTTTTGCCATACTTGCCATATTTGTAAAGAATGGGCTTAATTTTAAAGCAACTGGAATAGATACAGCACTTTTAACAGCTTTCAGAATATTTAAGTAACTATTCTCAACGGCTTCGGATGAAAGCATAGTGTCGGTAGGAATATTATAAATATTCAGTTCGATTGCATCAGCACCAGCGTCTTGCATTTTTTTTGCATAATCGGTCCATCCACCTTCAGTTTTACCATTAAGACTTGCAATTACAGGAATTTTCACAGCGTTTTTTGCTTTCGCAATATGCTCTAAATATTCTTCGGGACCAAGTTTGAATTCAGAAGGTTCCGGAAAGAATGAAGATGCTTCCGGAGTAATCTCATTATGTTGGGTTGTGTGGTAGAAAATCTCTTTTTGTTCTAAAATCAATTGTTCTTCAAAAAGTGAATAGATCACAATAGCAGCTGCACCAGCGTCTTCCGCTTTCTTGATATTATCTATTTCTTTGGAAATAGGGGACGCAGAGACAACCAATGGGTTTTTAAGCGTCATTCCTAAATATTTTGATGTCAAATCCATAACTAACTCCAAATTTATTTACTAATTCAATTATTGAGAAACACCATCAAATGTTCTATTGGCTAAATATTGATAGAATTTGAAACGATTTTCGACGTTTTCCTGAGCCATCTTGTAGAATAACTTGGCAGCTTCGGGTTTGCTCTTGAGCAACATTTTGAAGCGATTTTCCATATTCATATATTCTTCAACAGGCATTTTCGGCGGACGTGAATCCAAAATTAAAGGATTTTGCTTTAATTGAGCACGTTCAGGATTAAAGCGATATAACAACCATTGCCCGGAATCAACAGCTGCTTTTTGGTGTTCTAATGGTTTTTCCATATTAATACCGTGAGCAATACAGTGGCTATAAGCAATAATGATTGATGGACCATCGTAGGCTTCTGCTTCAAGAAAAGCTTTAAGAGTGTGATCATCTTTTGCACCTAAAGCAACAGAGGCAACATATACTGTGCCGTAAGACATAGCCATCAGACCAAGGTCTTTCTTTCCAGTCGGTTTTCCACCAAATGAGAATTTAGCAACGGCACTTAGAGGAGTTGCTTTGGAAGTTTGCCCACCAGTGTTTGAATAAACTTCGGTATCAAGAACTAAAACGTTGATGTTTTTACCTGAAGCAAGAACGTGATCGAGTCCACCATAACCAATATCATAAGCCCAACCATCACCACCAATAATCCAGACAGATTTTTTAACTAGATAATCAGCTACCACAAGCAAATTATTAACATCTTCATTTTTATCCATTAGATTTAGTTTTTCTTTTAGAGTTTGAACTCTCTCACGCTGCTTATTAATTCCGTCTTCGGAAGTCTGATCGGCATTTAATATTTCATCGACAAGAGTTTCACCTATTTGAGAAGCAAGTTTTTTAAGAAGCATCTGAGCAATTTCATTT
>JAOAGZ010000006.1 GCA_026415495.1 Eximiradius proteiniborus
GGATATTGCCTAAATAGACTTCCTGCTCGATAGCTTCGATGTAGTCTTCGGAATCCTTATCGGCTTTGCTCGAGAGACGAAGCTTAGCTTTTAATGGTTTTGCATAAGTAAGTTCGCGTTCGCGGCATTCATCTTCTGTGTATTTGGGTTTATCAATCGAATATTCAAGGAATTCGAGCTGGTAGATTGAGGAAGCATCTTCAATAGGAAAATTATTATTGAAAGCTTGTTGCAATCCAATATTACGACGTTTTTTCGGTGGGACGTTTTCTTGCAGAAATTCTTCGTATGATTGTAGCTGGACACCAAGCAAGTCGGGATAGAGAGGTGCCCATTTCGTACGCGAGAAGTTCACTCGCTTACGAAGTCGCACAATATCTTCCGAACTGTCCAGCAGGAAGATATTGCTGGTATCGCTTGTTTTATAATTAACCGGGAGAGCAGATTCAAAATCTTCGCCGATTATTTCCTGAAATTCATTGTTCTCCACAGTAAGCCTCCTCAGAAATTAAATTCATTATAAAAAATAGGACTTTTTGATGTTCCTCATTGCCTAAGCATAAAATGAACATCAAAAAATCCTACTAACAACAGATATTTTCATTTTGATATTTTTATTGTACAATTCTTTTAAAATATAATTAACAAATTGTGGGAAACACTCCCTCCCCACTAATTATTATTACCGAAGATTGATCACTGCTCCCACTTCTTCAAATTTCTTTTTAATATCCTGAGCTTCAACCAAACTCAGACAACTTGTAACAACCACAGGAGCAGAATCTATCATATCTTTTGCTTCTTTAAGACTTTTTTTAGTAAGTTTACGAATAATCTCAATAACTTGAATTTTATTAATTCCAGGATCTACAAGTTCAATATAAACACCCATTTTAATTGCCTGGTAGAGTTAAATAAAGTTCAACAGGGGAGAAACGAAATTCTCCCCTGCCGAAAAGAAAAACTACTTAAGAGTAACTTTTGCGCCTGCTTCTTCAAGTTTCTTTTTGATGTCGTTAGCTTCGTCTTTGTTGCAACCTTCTTTAACGATTTTAGGAGCACCTTCAACTAAGTCTTTAGCTTCTTTCAAGCCGAGACCGGTGATTTCGCGAACAGCTTTGATAACGTTAATTTTGTTACCACCGACATCAGTAAGTTCTACATCGAAGTCAGTTTTTTCTTCAGCTGCAGCTTCGGCAGCAGGAGCGCCAGGCATAGCACCAGCCATCATAACAGGAGCAGCTGCGGTAACGCCGAATTTTTCTTCTAAAGCTTTTTTGAGTTCAGCAGCTTCAACTAATGTGAGATTGGAAATCTCTTCAACTAATTTTTCTACTTTTTCAGACATTTTATTAAACTCCAAAAATTATTCAAAAAAAATTAAGCGGCATTTTGTTTTTTTGCGACTTCTTCGATAAGCGAAGCCACATCACGCATAACAGCGTTGATAGAGCCGACAATGCCGGAAATCGGCGAGTTGAGACTGCCAAGAATACCTGCAACCAATTCTGCGCGGGATGGCAGCGAAGCAACGAGTTTCAAGTCTTTTCCGTCGAAGTACTGACCTTCGATGAAAGCGGCTTTGAGCTCGAGTTTTTGCTCTTTTTCGTAGAAATCTTTGATGATTTTTGCCGGAGCGACAGCATCGTCGTAAGCTAATATCATAGCTGTCTGACCGAAGAGGCGTCGTTCGGGAAGCTCATACCCACCAACTTGCGCAAGCGCACGCAGAATTAACGTGTTTTTCGCAACTTTGAAGGTAGAGTTTTTCGATTTAAATTCACGGCGAATTTTATTAATTTCTTCGACAGTGATTTTAGTAAAATCTACGAAATAAATCCCTTTAGCAGACTGCAGTTTCTCGACTAAATCCTCAACTATACTTTGTTTTTTTTCGCGAGTAATCATAAACCTCTGTCCGTTTTTTGATTTATTTTAACGTTGCTTTCGGGAACAATCGCCAAAGAGGCGAAGGAGAAGCATCCCGAACGCAGCGAGTGCGTAATAGACTTAAAATTTAAAATTTATCAAATGATTGGTCGTTGATTGCAACGCCCGGTCCCATAGTAGAGCTGAAATAAACGCTTTTTACGTATTTACCTTTAGCAGTAGCAGGTTTAGCACGCATAATGCTTTGGTAGAAGGCATTAACGTTTTCAGCAAGTTTTTCAGGTGGGAAGGAGCATTTGCCAACAGCCGCGTGAATATTACCGGTTTTATCGACACGGAATTCGATTTTACCGGCTTTCAGTTCAGCAACAGTTTTAGCAACATCAAAAGTAACTGTACCGACTTTTGGGTTTGGCATCAAACCACGCGGACCGAGAATACGACCAAGCTTACCGACTTCTCCCATCACATCGGGAGTAGCAACAACGACGTCAATATCAGCCCAACCGCCTTTTATTTTTTCGATGTATTCTTCCAATCCGGCGTAGTCTGCTCCTGCGTCCAAAGCTTCTTTATCTTTTGGAGGTTTGCAGAGAACAAGTACTTTAACTGTTTTACCAGTGCCGTGGGGAAGAGATACAGTCCCGCGAACCATTTGGTCAGCTTTACGTGGGTCGACGCCTAATCTCATAGAGATTTCAAAGGATTCGTCGAACTTCGCGGTGGCATTTTTTTTGACGATTTCAATAGCTTCGCCTACGTTATAGAGTTTGTCTCTATCGAAGCTACTGACAAGTTTCCTGTACCTTTTTCCTCTTTGTCTCATTTCAATCTCGTAATTAATTATTCAACAACATTGATGCCCATACTTCTTGCAGTTCCTTTGATCATACTAACAGCTGATTCAATGGAAGTGCAATTGAGGTCATCCATTTTAATTTTAGCAATTTCTTCGCATTGAGCGACTGTAACTTTGCCGACTTTTGTTTTGTTTGGCTCGGCTGAACCTTTCTGCAAACCTGCTGCTTTCAGAAGCAGAACAGGTGCCGGAGGCGACTTAATGATAAAAGTGAAGCTTTTATCAGTATAGTAAGTAACAACCACTGGCAATATTGTTCCCTGCTGTTTTGCGGTTTTGGCGTTGAATTGCTTAACAAATTCCATACCTGCCAAGCCTCTCTGACCAAACGCCGGACCAACAGGAGGAGCCATAGTTGCTTCGCCTGCTTTGAGTTGGAGTTTGAATGTTCCTGCTACTTTCTTAGCCATTTTACTTTTACTGAATGTGAAAAATACGTTTATTTATTCTCAATTTCGACTTGGCTGAAGTCAAGTTCCACCGGAGTTTTACGTCCAAGGATACCGACCTCAACTTTCATCTTTTGCTTTTCGTAATTAATTTCTTTGATTGTTCCGCTGAATGTATTGAACGGTCCATCTATTACCCGGACAGGGTCGCCAATTTCGAATTGTGTAACAACAGTTTCTATATCTTTTCTTTCTTCGACGCGTCCCAAAATTCTTTTGATTTCGTCTGGTTGCAATGCCTGAGGTTCGTTTTTGCGACCGACAAAAGCAACAACAGAAGGCAGTGATTGGATTATTTCGCGTGTCTTTTTATCTAAAATTGCTCTAACAATAATATAGCCGGGCAAAAAGTTTTTCCGACGGGAGCGACGCTTGCCGCCACGCACTTCATAGACTGTTTCTTCGGGAATTACGACCTCGAAAATTTTATCTTTCAGGTTCAGACGCTTCACTTCGGCTTCAATATTTTGCTTTACGCGAAGTTCGTGACCGGTGAAAGTACGCAAGGCATACCAACGAGCCTCGGTAGCAGAGCGTTCGTCGTCCGATAATTTTTGAGGTGGCTCCACATATTCCTGGCTCTTGCGTTCCAGAACTGAGAAATCAAGATCGTCTGAACCACTGCCCGCAATCTCTTCACCAAGCTTTTCGATATTTTCGTATGTATCGTCGATATTCATATCGCTCTAATTCTATTGTATTTAATTAAAAAATCGCTTTCATAATTGCCGTCAAAGCCTGGTCGACAATTAAAATGAAAACTGTTATAACCAAAGTAACGCCGATAACAACTTTGGTGGATTCCTTCAATTGTTCTTTTGTAGGCCAAGACACTTTTTTCATCTCGGCAACAACTTCGTTTACGAATTTTTTAATTTTAGCAACCATAACACATTCTCATTTACAAATAAAAAAATCTCGGCAAACTCTATCGCTTGCCTTAAATTCAAAAGCACGGGTGGTAGGACTCGAACCCACAGCCAACGGTTTTGGAGACCGCTACTCTACCAATTGAGCTACACCCGTATTTCAAAGTTCCTACAGCAGAGCTGATGACCGGGATTGAACCGGTGACCTCATCCTTACCAAGGATGTGCTCTACCAACTGAGCTACATCAGCCGATTCGCCCGAGCGGGAAACGGGATTCGAACCCGCCGCCCTCAGCTTGGGAAGCTGATGCTCTACCAGCTGAGCTATTCCCGCACCTACGACAAAAAAAGCGGCTTTACTAATTCCACCAGAATTATTTTGTTTTTCGCCGCTATCTCTTCGAGCTGAGCGGGAGACGAGACTCGAACCCGCGACCCTCAGCTTGGAAGGCTGATGCTCTACCAACTGAGCTACTCCCGCATAATTTGTTTTCATAGTGGGCAGGGAAGGATTCGAACCTCCGTAGGGCGGAGCCCAGCAGATTTACAGTCTGCCCCGGTTGACCACTTCGGTACCTGCCCGAACGATTTAGGAATACAAAAATACACACTTTTTTTTTATTTGCAAAACTTTTTTTACTTTTTTTCTGTTTTTTTTACTTTTTTTCTGTTTTTTCGTGTTGGATATTTTTAATTCTACGTTTTATGTTTTATGTTTTTAATTCCTCGTTAATCGCACAACTTAATTATCAGAATTATTTTTAAACACTTCGAAAACGAGCAAATTAGACACATCTAAACATCTAAAATAAGCACAACTAAATTTCGTCTGTCTTTTAAGTTCTAAAATTTAACAATTTTATGTATTTCTTAGTCTTATTGAGTACACTTTTGTTTATGGCGGATAACAACGAAACTGCTAAAATTTCTGTTCATTCTATGCACCACACTGTTGCAAGTGGTGAAAGCACGTGGATTGCTATTGGAATCGAGCCCAAGCAAGGTTGGCACACGTACTGGGCAAATCCCGGCGACGCCGGGCTTGCAACAGCTGTTGAGTGGAATTTACCTGAAGGCGTCTCAATTACAGACACAATCTGGCAAATCCCCGAAATTATTGAAACTGATGGTATTGTATCTTATGGCTTTCATCGCAAGCACTACATTTTTTACAAAATTTCTATTTCTGATAATCCTGAAATCCAGAATTTTGAAATTCCTGCAACTGTCAAATGGCTTGCCTGCAAAGAAAAGTGCCTGCCGGGGAAAGATACAGTTAAAATTCATCTGTTTTCTGGAACGCAAAGCGAAATAAACAAAAAATTTTCCGACATTTTTGGGAATATTCCTATAAGAATTGACAAGCCATTGCGAGCATCTATCGAAGGAAACTGCATACTAATGAAACTGAGTGATGATATAAATTTATCCGAAAAAGCCAGATTTATCCCTTATTTGGAAGGAATTACCGACAATTCTGCAACACAATACATTCAGGAGCGGTCTCTTGTTGTCCCGCTCGACTCTTTTCACACAGAAATTCCGGGAGAATTTAAAGCTCTGATACTTGACAACGAAAAAGCGTACGAAGTTTTAGTCATTTTTTAATAAAAGGAGGATTTATGAACTCGTTTTTTGGAATATTGGCAATGATCGCTTTTAGTTTTGCTCTCACTAATCTTATTGCACAAAACAAAGCTGAAATCGACAAGCCTGCCCCGGACTTCGAACTAACCGACGTTAATGGCACGAAACATAAACTTTCGGACTTTCACGGCAAATTTGTCGTGCTCGAATGGATAAATTTTGATTGCCCGTTTGTAAAAAAGCATTACGACAGTGAAAATATGCAAAAATTGCAGGGAGAATACACTTCGAAAGGCGTTGTATGGCTTGCAATATGTTCATCGGCTCCCGGCAAAGAAGGCAATTTGTCCAAGGATGAAATCAAGAAACGTGCTGCAAACTACAAAGCCAAATTCACCGCATATTTGATTGATGAAAGTGGCGATGTTGGGCGTTTGTATTCAGCAAAAACAACTCCACATATGTATATTATCGACCCGCAGGGCAAGCTAATTTATGCCGGTGCAATCGACAGCATTCGCTCAACAGACAAAGCAGACATCGACAAGGCAGAAAATTATGTCTCGAAAGCTCTCAACGAAGCTTTGGCCGGAAAAGCAGTTTCGACTAAGGTAACCCAACCCTACGGTTGTTCTGTAAAATACTAAATCCAGCATTTATTGTTGTAGAGACACAGCATTCCGTAGAGACACAGCATGCTGTGTCTCTACATTGGATAATTTTTTTTTGTTGTTGTAGAGGCACAATGCATTGTGCCTCTACGTCTTTTTCCCATTCCCGGTTTATTGTATTTATTGTAGAGACACAGCATGCTGTGTCTCTACATTCGATTTTTTCCATACACGGGTTTTGTAGAGACGCAACGCATTGCGTCTCTACATTGGATATTTTATCGTTTTGGTTTGTAGAGACAGGTCTTAGACCTACCTCTACCCTATCTCTACGATGTTTTCCATTTTTCCCGAAATTTGTAGAGGCACAACGCATTGTGCCTCTATGGTTTTTTTCCCATTTCCGATTTATTGTAGAGACATAGCATACTATGTCTCTACAAGGGATACATTTTTGTTTTGTCGTTGCCGTTGTAGAGACACAGCATGCTGTGTCTCTACAATAGATTTTTTCCATACACGGTTTTGTAGAGACGCAATGCATTGCGTCTCTACAGGCAATCTATTGCGTCTCTACTTTTTTATAATTCAATACACGAAAAAAAATTTCTCAAAATGTTTTTGCAAATTCTTAATTTTGTTTTTTAAATATAAATTTAGGTTGATAAAATGAAAATTGGCGTTATTGGGCTTGGATATGTCGGGTTGCCACTTGCAGCAGCAATTCAGAAAAAAACTGATTATAACGTAGTTGGATTTGATCTTTCGGCAACAAAAATTGAAAAAATAAAGAAGAAAATTTGCCCAATAGACGACCATCAGTGCGAGCAAGATTTAACAGAAATCGAGTTGCAGGTATCGGCAAGCGACGATATTCTTGCGGACTGCAATATCTTTATCATCTGCGTTCCAACTCCAGTTCTCGATGACTACACTCCCGACCTGCAACCAGTGAAAAACGCTGTTGCAACAGTTTCAAAACATCTACAAAAAGGCAATTACGTTGTAATTGAATCCACAATAAATCCCGGTGTATGCGACGAAGTCGTTATCCCAATGCTCGAAGAAGCAACGAATTTGAAAGCTGGACGCGATTTCGATGTTGCACATTGCCCGGAACGCATAAATCCGGGCGACCCCCACTGGAATGTTTACAATATTCCGCGGAATATTGGTTCGACACGCTCCGAAGCAACACGCTTCCTTGCTGATTTTTACCGCAAGTTCATCGATGCAGAAATCAACGAAATGCCAGACCTTAAAAGCACCGAAGCCACGAAAATTATTGAAAATACGTTTCGGGATATTAATATCGCATTCGTCAATGAACTTGCGAAATCGTTCGATGTGCTTGGTATTGATATACTTACTGTTATTAAAGGTGCTTCGAACAAGCCATTTGCATTTATGCCACACTATCCGGGATGTGGAGTTGGCGGGCATTGCATACCGGTAGACCCATATTATTTGATTGAAAGGGCAAGCAAAAGCGGTTTCGACCATAAGTTTCTGAAAATTGCCCGTGAAATCAACAACTCGATGCCGGCTTATACAATTGAATTGCTTGTGAATGCTCTCAACGAATATGCTAAGCCTATCAAAAACACGCCAATTGGTCTTCTTGGTCTATCCTACAAAGCAAATGTCGGCGATTTGCGCGAAAGTCCGGCACTTAAAATAATGCAGATTTTAAAGCAGAAAGGTGCTGAATTACTTGTGTTCGACCCATATTTCCCTGAAATGAGCAATTCAGGCAGTCTCGGCGAAATCCTCGAAAAATCCTATGCAATTGTAATTGCAACTGACCACCATGAATTCAGAACAATTAATTCCGATATTCTCAAAAAATACAATGTAAAAATTGTCATTGACGGAAAAAATTGCTTAAATAAAGAAGAAATACGGGCAAATGGTATTTATTACAAAGGAATTGGACGATAATGAGAGCAGTTGTGCAAAAAGTGAGCAACGCGGAAGTTGTAATTGACGGAAAATCGAACGGGAAAATTGGTCGCGGTATTTGCGTTTTCGTTGCGATGAAAGAAAGCGATAGCGATAAAACTATCGAGTGGATGACACAGAAAATACTAAATCTACGCATTTTCCCCGACAACGACGGCAAAATGAACTTATCGGTTTCGGATATTGGCGGCGAAATATTGATTATTTCCAACTTTACGCTTTATGGTGATTGCCGGAAAGGAACGCGCCCGAGCTATACCGATTCTGCTCCGCCTTCTGTGGCTGAACCTTTGTACGAAAAATTTGTCAGGCACTTCCGTTCATCGACTCACCTGAAAGTCGAAACCGGAATCTTTGGGGCTATGATGGATGTGCGTCTGCAAAATGATGGTCCTGTAACACTAATTATCGACAGGGATTAGCGTATGGGGAATTTAATACTAATTGGTGTGGTCGGCAATTACTTTGGTTACAAAGGCGAGTTTAATTTTATTCTTGAATATAAGAAAATTGAAGCAATTCCAGACGGATTTAAGATGAAAATCGGTTATTCGGCAAACTTTTCCGATGAATATACAATTGAATACTTCCATAAAAAAAATAACCGAGCCATAGCAAAGCTAACAGAAATAAACGATAAAGAAGGAATTGAAAAACTCCGCAACAAAGGCATTTTTGCCGATGAAGAAGAAATCAAAAAGTATAACTCCAATTTTGTTTCGAGCAACTCAATTGTTGGATGCAAGGTAATTGATATTGAAAACGGCAACGAATTAGGAGAAATTATTGAAATCTGGGAATTGCCTGCAAACGATGTTTGGCTTGTTAGCACCAACTTTGGAGAATTGCCTTTGCCGGTGATAGATGATGTTATTGTTGAAACTGATTTTGAAAATAAAATAGTAAAAATAAATGTAATAGATGGACTTTTGGATCTGACACACAATCGAGGTGCAGTTGATGAGGATTGATATTATATCGGCTGTCCCGGAATTGATGACTTCCTACCTCCAAGGCAGTATTCTAAAAATCGCACAAGAAAAGAAGCTCGTAGAAATACACTTGCATAATTTACACGATTACGCACTTGACCGATTCCGGCATATAGACGACACACCTTATGGTGGAGGCGCTGGAATGATAATCAAATGCCAACCGATATTCGATTGCATCGAGAAGCTTCAGAGCGAGCGTTCGTATGACGATATCATCTATGTGTGTGCTGATGGATACCCGCTTACGCAATCAGTATGCAATGAATTATCCCTGAAGCAAAATATTATTATTCTCGCCGGGCACTACAAAGGAATAGACCAGAGAGTGCGGGACTATTTCGTTACCCGCGAAATTTCGATTGGTGATTATGTGCTAAGCGGAGGAGAATTGCCAGCATTGGTGCTAACCGATGCGATAGTTCGCCTGATACCGGGAGTAATCGGCAATGCTGAATCCGCATTAGAGGATTCTTTTCAGAACGGCTTGCTCGAACCGCCACAGTATACCAAACCTTCTGAATTTCGGGGAATGCGAGTGCCGGATGTTTTGCTCTCGGGCAACCACGAAAGCATACGACAGTGGCGCGAGCAACAAGCATTAGAAAAAACACGTATTCGTCGTCCCGATTTGCTTGGAGAAGCGTAATCATAATAGTTTTTTTTCTTACAATTTATTTCTCTCTTAATTGTTATAATATAATATTTTTTGTCTGCGATTTCTATGAATAATAATCATACAAATTTGTTTGATAAATATAAGGATTTTGCCACTAAACTCGTTGTTTGCAACGATTTGCGTTGTTTGTTCGGCACAGTCGAAAAACTTGTCAATGAGATTTGTGATTATGAATATATGGTGCTTTATTACTATACTGCACATTCAGACAGATTATTCGCCGTAACAACAAAAGGGCTCACCAAAGAAGAAAGATTTCTTGCACAGAAAACAGCAATGCAACGCTCGCCGGGTCGTTGCCTGCGGACCAAAGAAATTATATATATCAAAGAAGCCGACAGCGAAGCCTACGAACTCCAAAACAAATTTGTGATTCCCACATTGCTTAATTCCAGGCTATACATTCCGTTGATCAACAACGGTCAGGTGCTCGGAGTTTATTCGCTCGCAAGCGTCAAAGTCGATAACTTTTCTGAAGAAGTAATAAATGCAATTTCGTTTATTACAAACATTGCTGCCGTTATATACAAAAAAATCATTGAAACCCGCGACCTTGAAAGGATGAACAAACGTCTCGAAGAAATAAACCGAAACTTCCTTTCTCAAAAACTGCAATCCATTGGTCAGCTCGCCGCTGGTATAGCCCACGAAATTAACACTCCACTGCAATATATTAATGACAACCTCGACTTTTTGGAACACTCCTACGAAGCTTTATCAAACTTCGCTTCAAGCATTTACGAACTGATTGACGACTGGGGAGTGGACAATTGGAACGATGCCCGAAACATTATTAAGAAAAATATTAAAGAAACAGATATTGATTTTTTCTTTTCGGAAATTCCGGGAGCAATCAGCCAATCGCAGGAAGGTATTTTAAAAATCAGTAAGATTATTAATACGATAAAGAATTTCTCTCAGGTAGGTGTGCGGGAGAAATCATTTCTCAATATTAATCGTACTCTCGAAGATATTGTGCTCATTACACGAAACGAATGGAAAAAAGTTGCTGATGTGCATCTTTCTCTGCATAGCGAATTGCCTGTTATTTATTGCTATGCCGACGAAGTCAATCAAGTATTGCTACAATTTTTGCTAAATTCTATTGATGCAATTAAAGAAAAAATGCAGATTGATAACAATTACACTTTTGGCAAAATTGAAATCTCGACTTGCTTTGGCGATAAAGAAATTGCTGTTCAGTTCGTCGATGATGGAATTGGAATACAAGAAAGGCACTTAGATAAAATATTCGACCCGTTTTTCACAACCAAGCCCCCCGGCAAAGGAACAGGTCAGGGACTTGCAATTGCACACAATGTAATTTGCAGCAAGCTTGGTGGTGATATTTTTGTCTCATCAAATTATTTGAAAGGAACAGAATTTATTATTAAATTGCCATACGATTAATATTTTCTTTTTAGCATAGTTATGGCAAATGTATTGTTTGTAGACGACGAAGAGTTTATTCTGCTTGGATTGAAGCGGCTCATTAAAAGTGCCTCCGATGTTATTAACGCCGAATTTACTACATCAGGCAAAGAAGCACTCCAAAAAATTGCAGATAAAAATTTTGATATTATCATCACTGATTTATATATGCCCGAAATTGACGGGCTGAAACTTCTGGAATTTGCAAGAGAAGCCCAACCTAACGCTATCAGAATAATGATGACGGGATTTGTAAATTCTGACTTAGAAAAAATCAAACAAGATTTTGCACACATAATTCTTGCAAAACCTGTAAATTACAAAATGTTGCTGGATACTATTAACGACTGCCTATCCAAAAAAGAAGAATTATTGCAGCAATGAACAAAAAAATTCTCTTCGTTGATGATGAAATAAACGTTCTGCACGGCTACAGGCGAAATCTGCGAAGTCTGTTCGATGTCCACATTGCCAATAGTGGCAGCGAGGCTCTAAAAATCATATCCGAACAAGGCGATTTTGCCGTTATTATCTCCGACTACCGTATGCCCGAAATGGACGGAATTGAACTGCTCCACAAAGTAAAAGAAATTTCTCCCGACACAATAAGAATTATCCTCACCGGATTTGCCGATATGCAAATCGCCATCGAAGCTATAAACGAAGGCAATATTTTTCGTTTCCTTACAAAACCTTTGCCAACAGATAAGCTCATAAATTCTATAAATGATGCTCTCGAACAATACAGACTTATCACAACAGAAAAAGAACTGACGCGAAAGCTCCAGGACGCCTACGACACAATAAAAAAAGACTTAGAAACTGCTGCCGAATTGCAACGCGAGTTTCTTCCTCAAAACAACGTTACCTACGGCGATTGCCGGTTTAATTGGATATTTGTTCCAAGTGTGTTTGTCTCGGGCGACACTTTCAACTTTTTCCCTATAAGCAAAAGATATATTGCGTTCTATATAGTCGATGTAGCCGGGCACGGGCTACCGGCTGCATTTTTGTCGGTTTCGCTTTCCCGTTCATTAAGTCAGGACATAGGAAAAAAACTATTGCTCGATGAGAAAACAGGCAATTACGTTATGCCATCGCTTGTTATAAAATCACTCAACGAACTTTTTCTCTCACGTGGCAAAAATGCCGAGTATTTTACTATGCTCTATGGCGTTATCGATTTAATCGAAGATAAAATAATATTCTCGCAGGCGGGGCACCCCAACCCATTTTTGATTAAAGCCGGTGGCAAAGCCGAAATGATTGCATCCCGCGGTTTCCCTGTCGGGATTTTGCCCGAAGCTGAATACTACGACCAGATTATTCCATTCGAAAGCGGCGATAAATTCATCATTTATACAGACGGGATAACCGAATGCGCCGGCGTCAAAAATAAACTGCTTATTCAAAATAAGCTTGTAGATTTCCTGAATAATCACTCAAACAACAATTCCGAAATTATGCTTCGCTCGATTGTTCCCGAACTCAAGGTCTGGACAAACGGCGAAGAATTCTACGACGACCTTACAATGCTGATAATCGAAAGAAAGCTGTTTTAGACACGCTTAAAGCTTTTGTCCAGCTCGTGCAAACTAATTTCCAGAACAACCGGACGCCCGTGCGGGCAAACATAAGGCATATTGCACTGCATCAGATTGCGCGCAAGATTTAGCATTTCGTCCGGCGAAAGCTTCTGCCCTGTTTTCACTGCTGAACGACAAGCGTAGCTTGCAGCAAGACTGTCCCGCTTTGTGCTGTGCTTAATTTGCAGTAACTTCACATATTCACTCAGAATTTCGGAAAAGCTCGATATTGCCTCGCTCTCTGAAATATCAAGCGGAACGCTCATTATTTCTATTTTGCCATCAGTATATAATTTAAAATCGAAGCCAAGTTTTCTCAATTCCTGCTCAATTTCTCTTGCAATTGCTATTTGCGACGGTTCAATTGCAGAGCTTATCGGAAAAAGCAACACCTGCATATTTGAAAAATCTGAGTTCATTGCCCGCAAAGCCTTTTCATACAGAATACGCTCGTGGGCATTATGCTGGTCTATGATAAACACACCAGACGGGCTTTGCATTAAAATATATTTATTGTGAATTTGCAGAAATTGGACATCGTCGCTAATTTCTATTCTATCTTTTGGAGGCTGAAAATCACTTTTGGGAGCAACATCGAAAAGCAAATCAAAAGCACTTCTGCTACTTTGCCCGGTAGTTCCAAAACTACGGTCAATCGGGGCGTGCCAGTTGGAAGTCTGCTTAAATGCAAAACTGCGGTCAATCACCTCGCCAGTGCTTCTATTGACAAGAATATTTTCTTTAGAACTCTCCGGCACTTCGAACCGGAAAAAAGGGCTTTTTTCGGATTTATCAACCTTGTGAACAGATGTAAAGTTATATTTTGCAAGCACTTCCGTAACTGCACGATGAAGAGCAGAAAAAATAAGCTTCTCATCGTCGAATTTCACTTCGTGTTTTTGAGGATGAATGTTTATATCTACTTTTCGCGGGTCAATCTCAATATTGATAACGTAAAACGGCTTGTAGTTCTTTTCGAGTTGGTGCTCGAAAGGTGCAAATATAGCATAATTCAGGTTTTTACTAACAACCGGGCGTTGGTTTACAAACAAATGCTGGTAATTTCCTGTTGGGCGGGCAGCTGCCGGCTTGCCGATAAATCCCCTTATTGAAACTAAATCGGTGGAGAAATCCACTTTGACGACTTCACTGGCAATATTTTCACCAAAGACGTTCTTTATTCGCTCTTCCTGACTCGATGGATGCAAATCATAAACCAAATTATCGGAATCATAATAAACTAATCTCTTATCGTAATGAATTACAGCAAATCTTGTTACTGTCTCAGTAATATAGCGATATTCAGTTATGTCTGATTTGAGAAATTTTTTCCGGGCAGGCACATTAAAAAACAAGTTTCGCACAAAAACCTGCGTGCCATTGTCGCAATTGATAGGCGAAATCTGAAATGGCTGATTGGGTTCAGATTTCAGCGACCAACCGTGTTCATCTTGTGCCCTTTTGGTGCGTATTTCCATAGAAGCAACAGCAGAAATAGAAGCAAGAGCCTCGCCGCGAAAACCATAGGTCTGAATTTTCTCTAAATCTTCCTGCGTCAGTATCTTGCTTGTGGAATGCCTCAAAGGTGCAAGTTCCAAATCTTCGCGGCTCATACCTTTGCCATTATCCAGAACGTGAATCAGAGTTTTGCCCGAACCTTTCACAACAATACCGATAGAAGTAGCACCTGCATCGAGTGAATTTTCAACTAATTCCTTGACCACCGATTCCGGACGCTGAACAACTTCACCTGCCGCAATCTGGTTTGCAATGTATTCAGGTAATATCTTTATTTGATTGTTATGTTCCATAAAATAGAAGACGATGGAACGCTAATTAGATTTATTTCCGCAATTTTGCGGCAGTTTAACAATAAAAGTGGAACCGCTACCGGGCTTGCTGTTGATTTCGATTTGCCCGCAGTGTGCCTCGACAGCACGACTAACAATAGACATTCCCAGCCCGTAGCCGGAAATTTGTCCGACATTTGAAGCACGGTAAAAAGATTGGGTAAGCAAGTGTTGCTCTTCTTCTGGAATGCCTATCCCATAGTCTGTAACGATGAATTCAATCATCTGTTCGTTGCAATTAACTGTAAAATCTATCACTTTGCTGTTTGGTGAATACTTGATAGCATTTGAAAGAAGGTTATTTAAGGCAAACGAAACCAGTTGGTCGTCCACTATAGCATTTTTGCAATTACCATTTATGTTAAAATTAATTTTATGCGAAAAGCCTGAATTGAATTCAGCATTCTTAATTAAGTTCGAGCAAAGTTGTTCTAAATTGCACTCTTTTGGATTAAATTGGAAATTTCCGCTATCGATACGCCCGAGGACAAGCAGATTTTCCATCAGGTTTGTCATCTTTTGGATTGTTTCCTTGATACGTTCGATTTGCTTCTGTCGTTCTTCGGGATGAATTTTGTCATAATATTTCCCGAGCATATCAGCCGAGAGCATAATGGTAGTCAGAGGAGTGCGAAATTCGTGAGAAACCATAGAAATAAACTGTGTGCGAAGCTTATTCAAATCTTGCTGTTTAGCAAGCGCTGCCTGCATCTCACGTTCAGCATTAATTCTGTCGGTTACGTCCAGCGTAATGAAAACGCTCCAAATATCGTCGGGCAACTGAAGCTGCTCGCAGGAAAGCAGAATATGGCGTTCCACCCCTTCAAGATTAATCGTAATCTGTTTGTTTACAAATGACTTATTGTTTTCGATTGCGTCATAAATATTTGCCATTAGCTCGCTATTTTTAAATTCTGAGAACACGTCAAGAGGTTGCCCAATTGCACGGTCGCGATTAACTCCAAAAAATTCAGTGCACTTAATGTTTGTATCAACAAATATTTTTTTCTTGTTGGAAATAATGAAAATTGGCACAGGGCTCGAATGGAAAATTTTTGAAAAACGTGTTTCGCTTTTGAGCAATTCTTCCTGCGAACGATACAGCTGAGTTAGATCTTCGGAAATACCTAAAAAATAGCGCGGTTCGCCTTTGCTATTTTTGATGAGAATTTTTTTCGTTAGCAATACTTTTAATTTGTTATTTTTTGTAAGGCACATTTCTTCGACAGTTTGAGTAGAGATGTTGCTGCGGACAAGCTCAATATCTTTTGAGTGGTAATATTCAGCATACTTTGGATGAAATAGTTCGAAGACTGTTTTTCCAATCATCTCATCAGGTGAAAATTCAATAATATCTATAGCACTTTTATTAACATACAGATATTTCATTGTAGCAGTGTCTTTTACATAAATCAGGCTTGGAATATTTTCGAGAATAGTTTGCATAAAGATATGGTGTTCGCGCAACATACCTTCTTCTTTCAGAATTGCAGTGATTTCCCGTTCCAACGCAGATGTTTTTTCGTCTTCGTTTAATTGGTCTGAAAGCAAAATATTCCTCGAATGTTCGTATTTCAGGAGTTTATCGATTTCGCGGGCAAAATGGTCTATGTGTGAGTAATGAAACACAAGCGAAATGCCTTTTTTTATAAGAAGTGAAGCATCAAATTCAGTAATCTCATCGGAAATAACAACTATCGGAGCATTTATATTTTGCCTGTATTCAGCGACCTCATCTGCATAGCTTGCATATTCAAGAAGTATCACAGCAACATCAATTGAGTGCTGATGCTTGCGGCTATTATATTCAAAAATATCTTTGAAAATAAAATATTCCACAAGGAACCCCCAATCTTTCAGGTTCTTTGTTAATTTTCCGATTAATTGTGTGTTTATTTCACAAAAGAAGCCAACATTGATATTTTTTTCCATATTCGATTAATTTATATCATTGTTATTAATATTTTCAAGAAAAACTTTTGAAGTTGGATATGCAAAATTAATTTGATGTTTCTTAAATTCATCAAAAATTTTGTATAAAATTTCCTGTTGTTTATCGAGGAACACTTTTAAATTGTCGTCTTCCACCCAAAAGATAGCTTGAAAATCGAGCGAAAAAGCCCCGAAAGCTCTGAAATGAACCCGGTCGAAACGCACTTTCTCGATACCATCTATCACACTTTGGATAATTTGCGGTATTTCCCGGAGTTTTTCGAGTGGTGTTTCGTAAACAACACCAAAATTGATTTCAGCGCGGCGTTCCTTCATTTTAGTATAGTTGCGAATTCGTGCAGCAGTTATATCAGAATTAGCAAACACGTGAAGCTCGCCGGTTAAGCTCCGCAATCTTGTGGAGCGAATGCCAATGTATTCAACCGTTCCCCAGTTGCCATCTATAAGGATAGAATCGCCTATCTCGAAAGGTTTGTCTATCAAAATCGAAACGTAGCTGAACAAGTCACCCAAAATTTTCTGTCCGGCAAGAGCAATAGCCAGACCGCCTATCCCAAGTCCTGCGACAAGTGCAGAAATGTTGAACCCCAGATTGCTCAGAATAAACACAATTCCCAACGCCCACAGTGCAATATTAATTGCAGGGATAATCGCCCGCAACACACTTGCTTTGCTCGGTGCAGCAGATTTTTCTATCTTTTGTTCTATCAGAAAATCAACCAGCGCCACAACAAATCTTGTAACGTAGTACACTACAATTAGCAATGCAACTACATCAAGCCCTTTCGAAACATAATTGCTAAGTTTCAGCGTCTTGAACGCAAAATAAAACACCCCGAAATATTCTATCGGTATCAGTAATTTCTTGATTTTTCCTAAAATAAAATCGAAAACTTTGGATTGAGCCTTTTTGGCAAATTTGTGAAGTAATACAAGAACTGTTGCCCGAAATAGCTTTATCAATAAAACAAAAAACAGGAAAATCACTAAAAAGTCTAAATATTCTACTACCCGGTTGCCAAGAAATTTATTTTGAAGAAAATCAGATTTCAGAATATTCTCATTTAATATATATTGTAGCATAATATTCACCACAAGGATTGTTCGACAAGTCTATAAAAACTTATAATTCAAATATAATGAATTTTTATTTAATAATCTTATGTTGTTGTCATAAATACAATAAAATAAAGTAAATATGTGGAAAACTTTTTTTGATTTTTCGGGAAATTTATAATATTTTTACAAAAAAAGGGGGGAATTCAAATCATCTATTTTTGCTCGGCACACAAATTGACTATCCCAGAATTACATTGTAATGTAACGTTCTTTTGTTGATTTTTGAACATTTTTGGAGATTATTGCCCAAATAATTTCAAGGGGTAATTATGAACAGTTACAAACGCCAAAATATTGAACACTTAAAATTGCAAGTCGAGCAACTTAAAAAGCAATTGCAAAAGTTAATAGACCAATGGTATTACTATCAAACAAGCGTCTATCAGGAAATAATGTTTGAATACGATAATATTTTTGGGGATATAGAAGAAGAACTCGAAAACAAAATCCGCACTTCCCAGGAATTAGAAAAACGGGTGGAGTTCCTGCGGATGAAGTTGCGTAAGGGAGAAAACCTGCGTAAAAACACCATAAAATTAATCGATATTATGTCTAACCGTCAGGTTGAACGCCAACACCTGCGGCACCACACAAATGGTTCGACGCAAAAATTACATCCCAAAAATGAACTGCACCAATTAAAGCAAGTCAGTTGCGAAGTAAATGAAAATTATGAGATTTCTAATCTCTACCGTTCGCTTGTGAAAAAACTACATCCCGATGTCGCCGGCGAAAGCGAAGAGCGTCGCAAATATTGGGAAAGTGTCCAAATCGCATACAAGCAAAAAGATGCAGAACGTTTGCAAGTAATTCAGCTTCTTTTGGACGACAATATCTATAATCAATCAAAAAATGAAGAAGCACAACTGAAAACTCTTATTTTAGACCTCGAAAACAACATCAAAAAGCAAGAATTAAAACTAAAAAATTTAATTTACCAGGAACCTTTCGTATTCAAAGACAAATTGAAGGATAGGTTCTGGATAAAGAAAAGAAAAGAACAATTAGAAAACCGGCTTATTCAAATCAACGACAGGCTACGCTACCAACACCATCTACTTTCTAATCTTACAGAAAGTTTAAAAAATTCGCAAGAAAAATCCCGAGCTGTGTAGCTCTCTTGTTGCGTTGGAATGTTTTGGCAAATACAAAAAGGCGGGGAATCTCGCCTTTTTTATTTTATTAGCATTAATCGCTTTATTTTCAAGGAAATACAGGCAGGATAGCCTCCGGAAAAGATTAGAATAATTATTGTAAATGCAAAAAAATCACTAATTTGCATAAAATTGTATGTAAAAAATTTCTTCTCGACGAAATGAAAGAAATGTCGCCATTGAAATTTCTGATGATATTGTTGGCTTCGACCTGTGCAATTTTTCTTGCAATAGGAATATACGTATTGTGGGTTACATCAAGCAATATGCCATCGCTGGAACAGTTAGAAAATCCAAAGCAAAATGTAGCAACAAGAATATATACAGCCGATAACGAACTGCTCGATATGTATTACATAGAAAGGCGTGTTCCGCTCACTTACAACGATATTCCGAAAGATTTTGTGAACGCACTTATTTCTACCGAAGACAGAAAATTCTGGCGGCACTGGGGCATTCACGTCGGAAGAGTGTTCAACTCGATTGTGAAGAATATTTTCTCTTCGCGCCGCGAGGGTGCTTCCACAATCACAATGCAGTTAGCAAGGAATCTATATCTGAACTTCGACCAAACAATGGAACGTAAGATTCGCGAAGCAGTTACAGCAATACAAATCGAAAAAACCTACACAAAAGAAGAAATTCTTGAATTATATACTAATACGGTAAATTTCGGACGCGGTGCTTATGGGCTTGCAGTTGCCGCAAAAGTTTATTTCGACAAAGAGCCCAAAGAGCTCACAACCGCAGAGTGTGCCTATCTTGTCGGATGTCTGAAAAAACCTGAATTCTACAACCGCAAAGAAAATTATGACGATGCTGTTGAACGCCGCAATCTCGTCCTCAAATTAATGTATGACGAAGGTTATTTGAACACTTCTCAATACCTGCGGGCAATCGAAGAACCTCTTGAATTTGCAACTTCAAAGTCGAGCCCAACAATACTTGGTGGCAGTTCCCGACTGGGAATTGCACCTCACTTTGTCGAAATGTTGCGTCAGGAACTCACAAACCACCCACGTTTGAAGGAATATGATTTATATCGCGATGGACTGACTATCTACACAACAATTGATTCACGAATTCAAAAGTTGCTCAATCAGGCTCTCGAAGAGTTTATGCCCGAAATTCAGACTACATTCAATCAAAATTGGAGCTGGAAAGGACGCAACGACATTTTGCAGAAATTGCTCAAACGTGCAATCAATATGCGAACAGACTACCGAGCCGCCAAAGAAAACCAGAAAAACGCCATAATGACACGACTGCTCAACGACCAACGCTTTATTGATTCAGTAAAAAACGCCGTTACAACTGTTCAGGTGGGAGTTGTGATAATGAACCCAACAACAGGGGCAGTTCTTGCAATGGCTGGTGCTTCGCCAAAATTTATGCGAGAAAATCCAGACGCAAAATACTCACTAAACCACGCTTATCAGATTCGTCGGCAACCCGGCTCTGCATTCAAGCCATTTGTTTACGCTTCTTCACTGATGAAAGGGCTTACTCCCGACAGCCGTATAGCCTGTGGTCCATATAGCTACACTCTGTCTTCGGGGGAATTATGGTCGCCACGCGGCTCCGGATGCAACGAAGGAGAAACTACGGTTACTTTGACTACCGGACTTGCCCGTTCGATTAATACGGTTGCTGCGCGACTTATTACTCAGGTTACTTCGCCCCGGGATGTAATCGACCTTGCGAACAAAATGGGAATTCAGTCGCCACTTGCAGCTGTGCCGGCTTTGTCGCTTGGTGGTGGCGGAGAAGTAAGCCCGTACGAAATGACTTCAGCTTTCTGCACTTTTGCAAACAACGGTTGGCACGTATCGCCTTATTTCTTCGAAAGCATAGAAACAAACACCGGCGAAGTGCTTCTCTCTACAAAGAACAACAGAAATATTACTGATGTATTCGACAAAGAAATTGCTCAGCAAATGACTTATATGATGATGCAGGTTATCAATGCCGGAACTGCTTCGCGTGTGCGTCAGTATCTGAAAGATGTCGATGCCGCCGGCAAAACAGGTACAACAAATAACAGCACTGATGCGTGGTTCATTGGATACACTCCTCAGCTTGTTTGCGGAATTTGGATGGGCTTCGACTATAACGAAATAAACTTCGATTGTCTGGGCGCGGTTGGCTATGGTGGGCGAACTGCTGCACCGCTTTGGGGAAAAATTATGAGCTTGATTTATAGCGACCCGCAAATACCGTACAAGCAGAAAAAATTCATTTTCAACCCAATCGATTCGCTCTCGCAACAAGCCAATTGGAAGCCGTATAATTTAACTAACACTCAAAAAAATGCCGGCGAAGTGAATGTTTTAGACAACAATTCCACTCCGTCAAACGGAAGCGAACCGCATAAATCAAGGGACGATTCGCCTATTCTGGCTCCTCTTCCACGCGACGAGGAATAGCCTTTATTTGCTTTTTCAATGTTTTTAATCTACTTCCAAAAATCTATTTATTTTGGAATTAATGTTTCATTCTGTTATACAATTTTGTCATATAAATTTCTTCTTATACAGAAATCAAATCATTTTGTTTTATTAAATTATTTATTTATTTTGGATTTAGTTTCCTTTATTTGCGGGAGAGTGCCTATGAAAAAATTTATTCTACTTATTGTGATTCCTCTGATTATTTCTGCTTGCTCAGAGGACGACTCCACTCTTGGTGGAAGCACAAATGTTGAATTTGCGGCTGTTGGGTCCAAAACTTACGTATATACTACTATTCCGGGGCTGGGTGAAATAAGTTCCGAACCTGTAATTACAGAAAATCGCAAAGGTAATGTTGTGCTCGAAGGACGCGTTACCACAAACATTGAATTTTTAAGAAAAATCGACACTTTGTTAGGCACTGCTTCGCTACCCCAAGCATTGAAGGAAGCAATTCAACAAAAAGCAATACGACATTTTGATATGAAAATTGACTCTACCGACCTGAACAATATCAAAATCGACTACAAAATCAAGGGGAAAGCTACTTCCGAAGGTATGCAGGACTACATCCATAGCGAAGGCGACGAAAGCAAACCATTTCTGCTTGTAAAATACGATGCAAAAGTTGGCAACAAATACACTTTTCAGGACAAAGACGGAAATAAATATGTCCGCGAAGTTACATATCGCTCCACAACAGACGACTTCCAAATTGCTTTCTGGCTATTAAAAGTTATCAAAGTTGAAGAAACAGTAACCGAGGGTCCTTTGAAAGACTTGCTCGGCAAAGTAATTTACTACACTAATCACAAATTTGGTCTTGTCGGAGTTGAATGGGAAAGCCCGGATAAAAGCCGAAAATTAAAGCTTACAATATTCCCATCAAATTTGGAATAACTAACCGGGGGCAGAAGAAAGCCCCCATTTTTTTATTCATTTTCGCTCTGTGCACCCGAAATATCATCTGGAATAAAAATAAACTTAGTATCTTTATTCTCGATAGAATTAACTTTATATATCAAATCAATCACTTTTTGCAGATAGTGCTGGACAAACTGCAAGTCCGACATAATAACTTCCCGCCTGATAGAGTAATGCGTTCTCGAAGCAGCATAAGAACCGCTATCGAGTTCAGTAGTCAGGGTTTGCGAAAGCAACGCCTTGGATATTTCAGCATTGCAGGTGCGCACAAGCTGGTAATAGAGTTCAACAGAACTTGTTCGCGACGGTTCGGTAAGCTTAATTTCGATGCCTTCGGGAGCAACTATCACAGAGTTTTCCGCCATATTTACCAAGCTATCGGCAAGAGTTTCGATTTCCTGGTTTGTTGCATATCTTTGATATTGCCCGATTAGCAGTGGCATACCATATCGCTCCATAAAATTCATCCAAAATCGAAATGCTCCGTTTTTGAAAGTGCAGGACCAATAGCATTTGCTAAGAAGTGCTGTGCCGTACGGATTTTGCAAAGTTGCTTCGTATTGAGGGCAAATAATTTTTTCTTCCGGGAATTCAATATTAGAGTTCTGAATGCTACTCTTCATAATCAATTCCCCGTTAGCTGAAAATCCAAAATAATCTTGTGGCAGCGGCAAAAACCTATCCGGAACAATCGAAAACCCGCTTGCATTATCCAATTTCCAAATTATCTCTATTGGCTGAAAACCGAATAGAATCGCATTGAAAATACTACTAATGAGCGAACTCAAATCAATCGTCTCAAATATTTTTTTAATTTCACGACCGTAATTATCGTTTGTAACAATTTCCCATCTGCAATTGGTAACTCCACTCTTGCGCGACTGCACGCAACTCCACACGTGTGGGTCGTTCAATAGGTCGCGCAAAGTTTCGTAGCTTCGTCCCGAGTAGCTCAACACTTTATCTGGATTTGGCAACAGCCCTATGTATTTCATAAACGAATATTGTCGGACTCGGCTAACAAGTTCTTGCGTCAAAACATTTTTCTGCATAATTCACCTATTTTATTTTCGCAATGATTAACCCCACGGCAGCGCCCGAAATCGCATAAAGCAACTTGTCTTGAAGTCGGCAGTTGTTTCCCGGCTGCTTTATATTCAATATTGTCCGTTCGTAGCGAAAAGTATCGGGCATTGCCGCAAAACGAAGAAACAAGTTGTTTTCCGGATAACTATAACTAATTTTCAGTGTATCTTTGCTTATCAAAGTGTCCAAAACAAAAGAAAAACTATCCGAAGAAGTGTCTGAATACTGAATTCGAGGATTTGCCCTGATTTTCACTTCCTTCGGTGGCAACGCTAAAAAAACCGTATCGCGATAAATTTCTTTTTCCACAACCAACTCATTTTTATTATTTCTTCCGAAGCCAAAAATCAGGTAAAACAAGGCAAATCCTACTAACACACCTAATAAAGTTGCATACAAACTAATTTTCATTGCCTTTGACCACCCGGATAATTAACCGAAACAGCAAATTTTGAGCATTTTCTGATTGCGTAACGGAAAGCGACAGAATATCTCTTTGAGCAAGTTCGATTGGTGCGACTAAACTCGTAGAAAGATATTCCGTACTCGCTTCAATTGATGAAAGTTGCCCGATTGCAACACTGTTTTGATAAACAGTAACTGTTGCAAGTCCCGACGGAAGAGCAACTTCATAGCCAATAAGCTCTGCTTTTTGCCCATTGGGCAGATATATTTGATGTGGAAAGAAATATTCGCCGACAGAAATTTCGCCATATTTCGAGAAATCGACCACAAACACTAATTCCGAAAGCGATGAATTTTGCACCATATCAATCAAATCTGATTGCAGGAGAATATTTCCCGCTATTGTTCCCCACATAGTTTGTTGCGATACTGATGGAAATTGAAAAAAAGGCATAATGCACCTGTTACTGAATTTCTATAAACACTCTAATTTTTCCACTCGTTATTCCATTTGAACTGTATCGGAATTTCACGTATGGAACCGAAACACAAAATAACAATACGCTTGCATCCTGAATATTTGTATTACCAGAAATTGGCAGAATTGCTCCCAAAGTCTTCGTTTTTCTATCGGGCGATGTATATATTTCTAATTGCCCTTTCAGGTTGCCTTCTACATTTTCCCAAACCACATTGAACGACCTCGTTTTCAGGTGTGGCTTGCGACCTGAATAATCTACTGCAAACCAATCAGTTTCAAAGTCTTGCGATAAATCCGGATTTTCGTATAATTTCACAAGCATTTCCACCACCTCACACTATGCTGAAACCAATTAGTCCACGCACTTTCATCCGGGCAAGCGGATGAAAAACGTTGCGTTTTTGGAAGAAAACACCTTCGCATTTTTTGCCGGCAACAGTGGAACCCGAATTAAAAGCAATTGTCCGAACAAAGCCAGACTTCATCACCTCGACCACACATTCAATATGACCACGGAATGAATTTTGCCGCTTCCATACAATTAAATCATACACACCGGGATAGTATCCAGTGCGTTTGCCTTGCCGTTTTGCAAAAGCAAACATTTCATTAGCAACAGCTGTGGCAGGAAGCGGGTGAAAAGTTCCGTGCAAACCTAATTTGCACCTTGCCTGTTCGAAGCACCACCAGATAGCAGCCGCACAGTAAGGATAATTGCCCCGAAGCCCAAGCGATCGGGTATATTTGTTCACCTCGCCGTCGTTTCTGCCAGTTGCTTCACGAATGCCAACCTGACTATGCATAATAGCAATTGCCTCGCTTAGCAAAACTCCATTGCAAGGAATTTCGTAGCGTTGGGCAGCAGCAGCCCCAAGTGGCAAAAGCAACAGCAAAACTCCATACAAACACAAGCTTTTCATTTCGCCTCCTATATTTGAGTGAAATATACCCCAAGCACTACCAGCCCGATGCATACGTGAACACCAAGAAAAATATTTCCTAAGGCGTTCCACATCTGATAACGCATTGTTTCGCTTCGCGACAGAATAAACGCGGCAATGGATGTAATCCCGATTGCCAACGCCTCGAATACTACAACTGCAATTACTGTTTCTTTTATAGCAGACCGGGACATAAAGAAGAGTCCCAGAGCAAAAGGAATAAACCAAACTGAATTGCTGAGCACCCAATTTGCTCCTTTTGTCAGTATATTTTTTTTTGAAAATTTCATTTCTCTACTCCCTGAAATTTCTGAATTCATCTAAATATACATCATCGAAATATCGCTTGCCCGAATGAAAGATAATTTTTGAAGGTTTTTCTGTTAGTTCAATTTTAATATTTCCCGTTTTAATTTGTTCAAGAAGGCGAACAGCTTCATTTTTTTCGTTAGCAACTTCAATTGGGACAATCATTTCGCGGTTTTTTCGCAAGTATAAATTATAAATAGCAATTTTTTTCGTTAATTCGCGAAAAAGTATTGGTATTGGTGTGTCCTCGAACTTGTATCGCACAGAAATATATGCTTTCACTTCTTCGGTGGCTGATGAAATTGCATCATCAACCACCGACGGAATTATTTCGCTGCCATCGCCCGAGAGCTCGGCAAGTTTGCTTGTGCCAAGCTCCGCAATCAGGTCATTTATTGTTGTCCACTGCATAACACATTCCGGAAAATTTATCATCAAGGAACAAGCATCACTTTGATAATCCCGCCATTTTCTGTTGATTCGAGAGCACGGGCATTAACGGCAGCCCCAGATGTTGCAACCACAGCTCTGCCCTGAGAGTCGCTTGCAAGGTTGTCCCCCACCGATATAGCCCCGACTGCTTCCACCGGAACAGTTCCAATTGTTACCACGCTTGCAGATTTGTTTGCGGGGAATTTGCGTTCCGATACTCCGAGCGATTTGCTTCCAGCAGTGCAATGCGAACCACCAAAACCAACAAAGCGAAATGCCAGCAAATTATCGCTCGACTTTATTGTAATTTTCTGAACGGGCTGATAAAGAACGCTGTTTTTCATATTTCCTCCTGTTTATAATTGATTAAGTATTAAACATCCGGCTTGTGGTGAAGTCATCTTCAGGCAGTAATTATCTGTTGCCCGGATCACTTTGATTTTCCCGCCGTTTTCGTAGTATGTGTCTATCTCGGGCATACCGCGCCTGCGAAGTGTGTAGCCAAAGCTCGGGTTGAATTCGTTGCGAACATCAGGCGAGCTATCATCGACAAATGCAAGAATTATCGAATTGCCCCAGACATTTTCGAAACTTACTCCGTCGGGCGAAAACACCGTTGTAGCAATTCTTACTTTCGGAATATCAAAGTAATCGGAAAAAATTTTAGTATTTAGTGAAGTTATTCCTGCATATTTAAATTTGTCTTCTAAGGAAACATCATTACATATCAGCTGATAAACCGGGTAGCTCAGTATCATTGTATTGGGTCGCACTCCAATACTGGCTCGCACACGCTCGATTGCTTCCCTGATTATCTGCGAGGAACCGATAGATAAGTTGTTCTGGCTTGTAGCATCAATGATGATTTTGTTATCATCCGGATAATTATCCGGGTTGGTTGCAATTTTTGCGGCTTCAAGCTCGCAATTTAGTTCCAAAACATCAATTAATTGGCGAACAGTGTATTGCTCGTATTTGTAGAAATCATTTATTTGCTCTTCTTCCAGATAATCGACAGCCATCTCGACATCTCTTTCGGTTGTTTCAAATTCCAGCAAATCAAATTCAGTCTGAGGCAAACGGTTGGAGTTGCTTCCTATGGCGCGGGAAGTTGAGCGTTCCACAAAAGCGGACTTCCCAAAAACGGGTATTCTTCCTTTCTGCTTGCTAACTTCAACAATCGGGAATAGTTCTTTACCGACATATTTGCGGTTTACATACCCCTGTGCAAGCGTAGTCAGCACGGGGTCAAGAGTTCTTAGTTCATAGGTTTGGCTATGCATTTTCTCCTCCTTGTAAAATATTTAATGCTTTCAGATAGGTAACCGAAGGATCATTCAAGGTCATTTCTAATGCTTTGCGATGAATTTCAAGGCGATTTTCATCTACTTTTTTTCCTTCGAACTGATGTTCAATATTTCCGGCATTAGCGATAGATAGTTGTGAAAAATAAGCGGACGGCTTAATACATTCGAGAATAGTAATAAACTCTTTGGCAAGATTAAACGAACCTGGTTCGTTGGTTTTGTGTGTAGCAGTTTCAGATTGGACGAGCAATTCCACAAGCTTTTCTTTTATGGCATCGTTTTTTAGAAGTAGTTGATTGCGTTCGAGAAAATTCTCGACAAATTCGCGGTATTCGAGCTTGCGTAGTTTTTCCTGAAGCTGAGCTATTTGCTCGTTAAGCTGTTTGTTCTGTTCTGCAAGAGACTGGATTTCGTTTTCGTCGTCTGTTTTGTTTAGAAATTCGTAAGCAAAAGTGTAGTAATCGTTTTCGCCATCGTCGAAGGAAACCGGAGCGAGCCCATCCACTGCCGGGGAAGATGCACCCAGCAAACCAATGTGCCGCAGCAGCAGTTCCGGAGTAAGTGCAATAGAAACACGCCGGTATTTCCCCTGACGAACCTCCTCAATAATTTCGCCCGATACTTCTTTGAGCTTTGCTAAAAGTTTATTTCCGCGCCGGGCAAGACGCTCTACCCATCCATAGGCTGGGGCATCATCTTTCGGATGACCCTTCACCAGCGGAGCTTCGTATCCGTGCTGAGTTGCTGCATTGTAGGTGCGTTCTATTGCTTCCAATGTAACGCTATCAGCAAAAAACGGACGCCCCTTGCTATCGTTGAAATTCCCTGTCCGAAATACCTCAATCCACATTTTAACCTCAAATAGTGTTGAACCTTGATGCAAATCTATCGAGGCATAGCGAACAGGTTAAAAAACTGAATAATAATTTTGTTAAAATTGAGTTTATAGTATTTATGGAATTATTGTGGAACTGTATGCAAAAATATTCAATACTAATAAATCATTATTTTCGTTAAAATACGAAAATTAATTCAAGTTTTCTTATGCATTACCGAAAAATATTATTGTCGGATTAGCCGTTGATTGGGAGAGAATAATCGAAAGCAAATGATATTATTGTTTAATAATAAATATGGAGTTTTTCAATGAAAATTGGTGTCAAAATTGCACTTAGTTTTGTCGGTGCATTTATATTCGTCTTAGTAATCGGATATTTTGGTGTTTCTTCCCTATCCAAAATAAACGAGAACACACAACAAATCGTAAATTATTATTACCCCAAAACCATTTGGGCAAACGAGATAGTTGATCAGTTAAATATCAATGCAAAAGCCCTGCGTGATGCTATTATTCGTAAAGATGATGAGAAAAAATTAAATGCTGATATTGAACGTGCAAAAGCTGTATCTCACATAATTTCTCAAGCTATCGATTCATTGCAAGATTTGAAATCAACTGAAAAGGGTGCTCAGCTTGTCAATAAATTAAATGACACAAGGGCGCAATATAGAACTGCCAGAGAAAAACTTTTCGAATTATTTGAAAATAAACGTTTCGATGAAGCTTTTGCACTAATGACTGGTGATTTAGAAAAATATGAAAAACAATATTTTGAAGTTTGTGATGATATGATTAAGTATGCCTCAGAAGAATTGAATAACTTCGGAAAAATTGCATCACAACAATATCAATCTACACTGAGATTGTTTATTATTATTTTAGTTGCTGCTGCTATTATTGAATTAATAGTAGGATGGTTTTTAATACGTTCTATCACAAAACCGCTCAACCAAGCAGTTACTGCAATTGATAATATTGCTCGTGGCAATGTTGATGTCAATCTGGAAACAAAATCCAAAGACGAAACAGGAACTATGCTTAACGCCCTGAGCACAATGGTCGGCAATTTGAGAAATTTAGTCAAAGAGATGAATACGATGACTGATTATGCATTAAACGGAAAATTAGACGCACGAGGAAAAGCAAATCAATTCGAAGGTGAATACAGAAAAATTGTCGAAGGATTCAACTCAACACTCGATGCTGTTATCGGACCTCTCAACGTTGCTGCTGAATATATCGACCGCATCTCCAAAGGTGATATTCCTCCAAGAATAATTGATGAATACAAGGGTGACTTTAACGAAATTAAAAATAATATGAATGTGCTTATTGATGCTACACAAAACATTGCAGATGTATTGGTTCAGGTCTCGAAAGGTAATTTGGATATTGCAATAAAAGAGCGTTCATCGTCGGATATATTAATTCAAAGTGTTAATACAACTATCAATTCAGTTCGTCAGCTGACAATGGATGTGAAGTACTTAGCAGAAAATGCTATGCTTGGCAATTTAAATGTCGAAGTAGATGAAAACAAATACGAAGGCGAATATAAAAATATCATTTCTGGTGTGAACAACACATTAATAAGCGTTGTCAATATTATTAATTCAATGAATGCAAGCGTAATGATTGGCGATAAGAACGGAATCATAAATTTTGTAAACAATTCCAGTTTCGATTTATTCAATAAACATATCAACAATATTAAATCACATCTTCCTGATTTCTCAAGCGACAAATTGATTGGAAGCCCAATCGACAAATATCACAAAAATCCAACTCATCAGAAAGCAATGCTTTCAAAAATGGAATCTCCGGTTAGCAGTTTCATTAGTATGGGCGAAGCTAAGTTCAAACTAAATGTTTCACCAATAAACAATAGAAATGGCGAACGACTTGCATACGTAGTTGAGTGGCTCGATCAAACAGATGAAATTAACTTCAACGAAGGATTGAATAACTTGATTGAAGATATTACCGAAGGACATCTAAAATCAAGAATGGATTCTGAAAAAGTTGCTGGTATATACCAACAAACTGCTTCCGGAATAAACAGAATGCTCAATAATCTGCTCGAACCGATAAACGACGTTACAGATGCACTCAAGCAAATGGCAGAAGGTAATTTATCATTAAAAGTAGAAGGCAACTACAAAGGCGATCACGCAATTTTGGTAAATGCACTCAATACAACTATCGAACAAATGCCTTTCAAAGAAACCATTCAGGTGCTTCAAGGTGTTGCTAATGGCGATCTTACCCACAAAATAGAAGGCAACTACAAAGGCGATGCTTTGAAATTAAAGGAAGCGTTGAACTCAACAATCGACAGTCTGAACGAGATTCTCACCCAGGTTGCTGTAACAGTTGATGAAGTTACTCGTGGCGCTATGCAGGTTTCTGACGCAAGTACTGCACTATCGCAAGGAGCAACCGAACAAGCAGCCTCGCTCGAAGAAATCACAAGCTCAATGGCAGAAATCGGCTCGCAAACCAAGACAAATGCCGAAAACGCCAACCACGCAAATATTCTCACTTTCGAAGCTAAAGAAGCAGCAGAAAAAGGCAACCGCGAAATGCTACAGCTCAACGACGCAATGGAAGAAATTACCGAATCAAGCCGCAATATTTCGAAAATCATCAAAGTTATTGACGAAATTGCCTTCCAGACAAACTTGCTCGCACTCAACGCTGCAGTAGAAGCAGCTCGCGCTGGACGCCACGGCAAAGGTTTCGCAGTTGTTGCCGAAGAAGTTCGCAATCTTGCTGCCCGCTCGGCAACAGCCGCCAAAGAAACTTCCGAACTTATCGAAAACAGTATCAAAGCTGTTGAAAATGGTTCTATGATTGCTGTTCGCACAGGTGAAGCTCTGGAAGAAATTAAGAACAGTTCCGTAAAAGTTGCCGATATTGTTGGCGAAATTGCTACTTCTTCCAACGAACAAGCTCTCGCTATTTCGCAAATAAATGAAGGGCTCTCGCAAATCGACAAAGTTACACAAACAAACACTGCAAGTGCCGAAGAAAGTGCTTCCGCTGCAGAAGAGCTCTCCGGTCAAGCAGCTCAATTGAAAGCTATGATTGCAAGATTCAAATTGAACAACGAAAACGTTCAATTCAGCAATTTCGAAAGCTCACATTATGTTTCGGGTCGCCGAAGCCGTTCGCTCCCTCACCACCAAACCGAACAAACCGACTATAGCAGTATCGATTTAGGAAGTGAGGAAGACTACACAAGCAATATTGACCCATCAGATATTATTAAGCTCGACGAAGATGATTTCGGTAGGTATTGATGCGTAAACAATTTGTATAAATAACCACAAAGGCTGCCCGGGACAAAAGGCAGCCTTTTTTGTGCTTCAATCACTACAAAATTTCAGTTTATTGTGTCGTAATTCAACCCATTCTTATTTTCTTCGGATGAATAAACCAAAAGGCTGCCCACGCAAGAGCAGCCTTTTCAATTATTTCAAATTCTAATTTATCTGTAAATTTTATATACTTTTAATAGCTCATTTTGTTTAACTTGACTTTTCCTCTGAATATCCAGTAAATCGTAAATGTATATGCAACAACAAATGGCATACCGATTAGTGCAATTATCAGCATTATACTTAATGTTTTTTGTGATGAAGCCGCATTGTAAATCGTAAGTGAATTTGCAGGGTCTGCCGCCGGAACAATATTCGGGAAAATACCAATCGCAAATAGTGTTAGCAATGCCAAAATTGAAGCACACGACGACAAAAACGCCCGAAATTCCCTACCGTGATGAATTTCACGTGGAATATTTGCAATGGCAAGCATATTCAAAAGCGGAACAATAAACAATATCGGATATTCTTTTATGTTTCCTATCATCTGTGGGAAGAACGTCAAAGTTACCATTGTTGTCGAAACATAACAAATTACAAAGAAAATTATAGTATTATTTACCCAACCGCGAACTTTCGCCTGCAGTTCACCTTCGGTTTTCATAACAAGATATATAGCTCCGTGCATCATAAATAATGCTACTGTTGTTATGCCAACAAGAATAGGATACGGAGTAAGCAAGCTAAACAAAGTGGTTCGCAGCTCGAAATCAGGTTGCACAGGCAAGCCCACAATAACATTACCCATAGCAACACCCATAAGCAAGGCAATCAATATGCTCGAAACAGAAAACGCAATGTCCCAGTTGCGACGCCAGGTTTTCGATTCGTGCTTGCTGCGGAATTCAATTGCAACTGCACGGAAAATCAGCACAAACAGCAGTATCATAAAGGCAACATAAAATCCGGAAAATACAGTTGCGTAAGCGTGTGGAAATGCTGCAAACAATGCGCCACCACCAGTTACCAACCAAACTTCGTTTCCGTCCCAGATTGGTCCGATAGAATTCAGCAAAATACGCCTATCGGTATCGTCTTTGACAAGTAAATATAATGCACCAACCCCAAGATCGAAGCCATCTAATATTGCATAACCGGTGAATAATATTGCAATCAGAACGAACCAGACAAAATTTAAATCTAAGAACTCAAACATATATATTCCTCCTAATTTTTATCAAAGATATATTTTTGTTGTGAGTAAACATCGTCGCCTTCTTCATAAGCATCGGGTCCGTGTTTGATTTTTCTGTCCAGCAGGAACAAAAAGAGCAGGAACAAAAGTAAATATATTGCTGTAAACAAAATTAAGGAGAATAATACTTCGCTTGAGTTCACTGTTTTCGACAGTGCATCTTTAGTTCGCATAATTCCATAAACTATCCACGGCTGACGCCCGACTTCTGCTGCAATCCAGCCGATTTGATTAGCCAGTTGCGGTAGCAAAACGCTCCAAACCAAAACGTGATGATACCACCGCACATTTTCTAATTTGCCACGCCACCAGAAAAACACACCAAGATACGCAATCAATATCAAAAGCATACCTATTGAAATCATTATATGATATGCCTGAAATACAATTTGAACCGGTGGTCTGTCTTCTTTTGCAAATTCGTTAAGTCCCGTAACAGGTGTTTTGCTGTCTCCATAAATAAGCCAGGAAAGCATACCGGGAACTTTAAATCCATAAACTTTATTATTTTCTTGATCAACCCACCCAAAAAGATATAAGTCCGCCGGACCTGTTTCATAATGTCCTTCGAATGCAGCCATTTTAGCTGGTTGAGTTTTAGCAACTTGCACACCGCTTGAGTGCCCGGTGAATAATTGAAGCATAGTAGCAAAAGCAGCCACTACAAGAGCAATTTTAATTGATTGCTTTGCAAAGAAATTATGACGGTTCTTAATCAAATAATAGGCACTAACACTTAATACAAGAAAAGCACCTGTTATCCACGCTGCCGAAATAGTATGCGACAGCCTTTCAAGTGTTGATGGATTGAATACAACTTGCCAGAAATTTGTTACTTCGGCTCGTGCCATAGCACCTTCGCCTACGATATGAAATCCGGCAGGAGTTTGCATCCACGAGTTCGCAACCAATATCCATACAGCACTAAGATGAGCCCCAAATGCAACCATAATAGTAGCAATAAAATGCGTTCTTGGTTTCACTTTGTCCCAGCCAAAAACAAGAACTGCAAGGAAGCCCGATTCAAGGAAAAATGCGAAAATTCCTTCTGCTGCCAACGCACTGCCAAATACATCCCCTACAAATCGCGAATATGCCGCCCAGTTTGTCCCGAACTGAAACTCCATCACTATGCCAGAAGCCACTCCCAAAGCAAAAATCAGTGCAAATACTTTTACCCAAAACTTAGTCATGTTGTGGTACCGAATATCTTTGGTTTTCATATACATACCCTCCATAATCACAAGCAACAAGCCAAGCCCGATGCTCATCGGAGGGTAGATATAATGAAAACCGACTGTTAATGCAAACTGGATACGAGAAAGTAGTTCTACATCCATTAATTGACCTCCAAGAATACTCAAAAATATTAACGAAGACAAATTTTTGACGAAATATTCATTAATTTGTTTTGAAAGTTGCTTATTTTTTGGACATATTAATTTTTATAAAACGAGTTTCTGACATATATGATATTTTTCTATTCTATCATTGCAGAAATAATGAAACTAAGACACGCGCGCCAATTGCGTCTATAAAATAAAAAAATGGCTGTCTATCGGATAAACAGACAGCCATTATAAGGCGTATATAGCTTTATTAATTATTCGGAGCAGGTGTGTTTGGAATTTGATTTGGAACCGGTGCTTGTTGCATTGGAACTTCTGTGCCTTCGATAACTGGTTTTTCGATGCTTTCTTTTGGTCCAACAAGGAACATATTAATAACTATTACTATTACTGCAATTGCAGCAGCCAATCCGATTGTGATTTTTTGCAATAAATCCATTGCCCGACGACTGCCAAACATCGATGAAAAAGTGCCACTCAATCCACCTAAACCTGTAATCATATCACCTTTACCGGGCTGGATAAGCACTACAGCAATTAGCAAAATTGAAATTAAAAGCAATAGTATTGTCAAAAAAGTGTACATTTTTATACCCTTAATTATTTTAATCTTATTAAGATAACAAATATAAGAAAAAATAACGAGATAGAAAAATCAATTTTCTCTCGCCCGCAATCCGATTGAATCTTTAAGAAAATTCATAAATGATAAATCTTTGCTTTTGCTCTCAGTTTCTGCACTTTTGATTTTCTTAGTCTTGCTTGCAACTTGTTTCAAATCAATATTTGTATAATCAAATTCATCCTTTAATTGTGAAATCAGATTAATACTTTTATCTGTAACTCCCACAAGCAGTGTTTTGCCATCGGCTTCGACCACACACAAGAAGCTTTTCTGCCCGAGAGGAAGTTTAGCCACAATTTTCAAGGGGAATTTATTAGGTTGATTTATGAGTTTTGAGGAGTATTTTTTTATCAGCATCAGCACGATAAACACAATACCCACACTTGCAAGCAATATAGCAAATGATTTAAGAATAGCTCCATCCATAGTTATCTCCTTCCCTGGTTCAATACTAAATTACTTACGCAAACCGCGCAGTCTATCGGTTGGATCGACCAACGTTGTAATACGAATACCGAAGTGCTTATCAATCACGACAACTTCACCTTCGGCAACTTTCTTTCCGTTAATCAAGACGTCCACCGGCTCGCTAACAAGTTTGTCGAACTCAATAACAGAGCCACGTCCAAGCCGCAAAATATCGCGGATAAGCATATTAGTGCGCCCCAACTCAATCGAAACCGGAAGTTGCAAGTCATACAACAGTTCAAGCTTCGGATCGAGCGGTGAATATATTGTATCGGCAGAACCGAGTTTCAGCTCACCAAATTCAGCACTCTCGGCTTCCACTGCCTCTTGCTCTACTTCCGACGATTCCTCCGATTCGAGAGATCCACCGGCAATGAGAGCATCAATTTCTTCCTGCGTCATTGTCATATATTCGATTCCTTAGGTTTATATGAAATATCTTCTTCAACAAGGTCTTCCTCAGTCAATGGACGAGTAATACGGACTGCCCGTTTACCATCGACTGAACCCGGACGCCCTGCAAGTTTGCGTTTTCCACCAATAACAATCTCAATCTCTTCGTTAACTCGTTTTTTTAGCTTTATTACATCGCCCACTTTCAATTCCATCAAATCGCCAACCGTTAGAGATGTCTTTCCTAATTCAGCTACAATAGGCAAATAAGTTGTGGAAATTTGCTGATTAAGGATTTGCATATTTTCTCTCATACGTTTTGGCGACTGCCTGCCCACTGTTGTTGTTACCTGCTGGCGATTAAGCTTTGCAAGCACTTCTTCAAGTGCAAAAGTCGGGAAACACAGGTTCATCAAAAATGTGTGCACACCAACATTTACATCGAACGAAACAACAATTACAATTTCCGATGCGGGAGCTACCTGCACAAAGTCTGCTTCCATCTCTAATCGCTGAAAACGAAAATCTATTTCAGCAATCGACCTCCAGGCATTTCGCAAATCGTACAATGCGTGTTCTATAATACCGCGAACTACTGCCTGCTCAATTGGAGTAATAGTGCGGGCTTTTGGCAGTTGCTCCGCCGAACCTCCAAGCAAACGTTCGACAATTGTCAGTGCAAGCTGAGGGCTTACCTCCAGAATACCGCTTCCGTCTGTTCCAACTATATCAAACACATACAGGCAACTTGGGTTCGATACCGAAAGAATATATTCGCTATAGAAAAGTTGGTCCACTGATGTAACTGTTATAGAAACAACGGTTTGCAGTTTCGATACAAGGTAATATCCGAACACTTCCGCAAAGCTTTCGTGAACCGAACTTAATGTACGCACCTGATTTTTCGAAATACGGTTCGGGCGGCGGAAGTCGTAATTCGTGACATCGCCTTTTGCGTATTTCCCGCTCAGCACATCATCGACAGCCATTCGTCCGCTCGACATCTCACTGAGCAGACTGTCTATTTCGTGTTGTGATAAAACGTCAGCCATAATCTATTCTTGAATAATAAATTCTTGTATAGTAACATTCACCAATTGTAATTCATAATCTCGGAATACCGGACGAAGCTCTTTCTTAACAAGCTCTGGTATTTCCGGTCTTTTTTCAAGTAATTCTTCTTTTGTATATGAAGCAATCATATTGTTCAATGTGCTACGAATTCTTGCCATCATTTTTTTTATTATTGGGTGCTCCATATTTACAGCACCTTCTTTCACAAGTGTTTTATATTCATCGTTTTCTTTGTCCATTAGTCTGAATTCAAAACCAAAATTTACCACAACGAACACAGAGGCTGCACCTTTTGGGTTTGTGGTTATGCGACCTGTCTCCATTAATGCAATGTCTTCAAGCTTAGCTAAGTAATCTTCATCCTCTCCTTCCGCGTTTTCTTTGGATTTCGAAACATTTTCTGTTTTTCCCTTTTGCTCTGCGCCACCTGATTGTTGCACTCCCATAAATTTAGAAGCGAAGAACACACCTAATATCACGCCAAGCACAATAATAACCAATATTCCCGCCGCAGCGCCAATCATCAAAGGTAGTGATACACCCAGCGATTTCTTCTCTTTCTTCAAAGGCTCGTGAACAACCTCTTCGCCTTGTTGTTTTTCTTCTGCCATTATTTCCTCCAATTACATTTATCGTCAATTACTTAAAAATCTTTATTTAGCAATTTGTATAAGAAAATATAATGCCAAAATTTTATTCCTAATCTAATACTATATCTAATCCTACATCTTACTTGCAGTTACTGATTTCTGCATTGCTTTTCAACAAATATTAAGTCAAAACAACTGTTTACTATTAGCAATTTAGTCGAAATATCTACTAATTAAGACGAAAGAAAATTAATTTTATTCATTTATTTACAATTGCAGAAATACAATCACTGTGCAGTTATTATTTTGGGGTATTGAATAAAAAAAGTGGCTGTTCCGGGAACAACCACTTTCTTCATTTCAAATATATAGAAAATATCATGCAATATCCTGAGCTACGAAAGGCATCAAAGCCAAATGGCGCGCGTGCTTAATTGCAGCTGCAATCTGACGTTGCTGATATGCAGTAACTCCTGTAATACGGCGAGGAAGAATTTTTCCCTGGTCGTTTGTAAATTTCTGCAAAAGTTTCACATCAAGATAATCAACAACTTTTGCATCTTTCAATGGATTTTGCTTTTTGCGAACAGTGCGTTGCTTGTTGTTCTTAAAATTGCTGCTTGTTTGCATTGGATAGATTGCGTTCATTTTATTATTTCCTCCTTGCTTCCATCATTGATTTTGATTTTTCGAAACGCTTATTGAAGCGGTCAACACGTCCTGCGGTATCTACAAGCACTTGCTTGCCTGTATAGAATGGATGCGATTTCGAATCGATGTCCAACACCAAACGGTCCTTATTTATGCAGGAACGAGTTTTAAAAGTTGTTCCATCTGTCATCACTACTTCAACAGTATGATAGTATGGATGAATTCCTTTTTTCATTTTCTCGACCTATTTATTTTATTTACTAATGTCAATATTGTTAATTTGGTCTAAAGTATCAACCTTCACGAATTTTTCGAGGAAGCGAGTTGTTCCTGCTTCGCTGCGATAACCTTTGATAATTTTTACACTTATCTTTTCGTCAACTTTCTTTTTCTTTAGTTTATCGCCGAATGTTTGCTGTTTAGCCATTTTTCATTCTCAATTTTATTATTCACATAATTTTAAGATTACAAATATAACTTTTTCATTTGATTTTACAAAAGAAATTTTATGAAAAGAAAATTTTTGCAATTAATATTATTTTATCACTATTTTTTTACCAAAATTTTCATTATATTTTCATCATTGAGTTTTATCTAAATAATTAATTATGCTGGCTATAACGAGAAAAATCATTGTCGAGAGTGGTATTATTACTGAAGTTCTGCACTCCGACAATTTGGAATTAATTATAGACGGACATTCATATAAGTTTCCGCCCGGTGCTACGGCAGTTGTCGGGTTTGTTGATTGCCACGGACATATCGCAGGCTACGGAATGAGACTTTCGGAAGTCTCTCTGAAAGACTGCAAAAGCATTCACGATTGCATTGCAAAATTGCAAAATACGAAATTATTCCGCGGAAACTGGATTACTGCTTTCGGATGGAACCACGAAAACTGGACTGAAAACAGCCTACCCACAAAAGAATTGCTCGATGAAGCTTTCCCCGATACACCTGTTTATCTTACCCGGCAAGATGGGCACTCTGCTTTAGTTAATTCTGCTGCTCTCAAAATTGCTTATATTAACGAACTCACGACAAACCCACAAGGCGGCGAAATTGTTCGTTCTTATGATGGCAAACCCACAGGAATGCTTATCGACAATGCTATGGCTCTTGTCGAAAAGCACATCCCGGATTATTCTCTTGAACAATACACCGAATTCATCAAAACCGCTCTTTCGGAACTTGCCCGATATGGGATAACACAGGCACACGATATGGATGTCGAAACCCGCTTTGTCCCTATTTTTAACGAACTTGAACTTGCGGGCGAGATGCCGGTTCGTGTGAAATCGTTTGTGCGAGCGCAAAATAATGAATGGTTACGCGATTGCGTCCTTCCATACAAAGGCAACTTTTTCAAAGTGCAGGGACTAAAATATTTTCTTGATGGAGCATTGGGTTCCTATGGTGCAGCCCTTACTCGCGGCTACGACGACAACGAAACAAAAAGCGGATTTCTCCTGCTCGACGAAAACACGCTCAAGAACCGTGCAAAACGTGGTATTTTAAGCGGTTTCGATATTGCAATTCACGCTATTGGCGATTCTGCTGTAAACACGGCTCTGAACGTTGCCGAAAAGCTTCGCTCGGATAGCTTGCTCGAAGGAAGTGGCACAATTAGAATCGAACACGCTCAAATGGTTCTGCCAAACGATTTGCCTCGATTTGCCAAACTAAATGTAGTCGCCTCTGTGCAACCTTATCATTTCACATCAGACACCAATGGAATGGCTCAAAAACGAATTGGCTCGCGGATGAGATTTTCTTATCTCTGGGAATCTTTTATTCAACAAGGTGCAACTATTATTGCAGGAAGCGACTTCCCGATAGAAAAGCCCTCTGTTATCGACGGCATTCGTTCTTTTCTTACCCGTAAGTCCTCTCTTGATGGAACAATTATCTCACCAAATGAACGGCTTTCAATTTTCGAAGCACTCGATGCATATTGCGTCGCTCCTCATAGAGTTCATAATGAAAGCGCACATTTTGGTTGCATAGAAGCTGGTAAAACAGCTGACATAACTGTTCTTTCTGCTAATCCTTATTTATTGCAGAATGAACCCGAAATGCCAATCGATGTTCTCGCTACGATAGTTGGCGGAAAAGTCGCTTTTCTGAACTCTTAGTATTCTATTTAGAAAATTGCTTAATTCCATTTCGTTTTTAATTTGAAAATGTAATAGAAGCGAAACTATTTTCATTCAAATAGCTAATCTAATACAATCTAATTTAGTTCCAACTCCTTTGGTTAGTTAGATAAATATGATTAATTTTGAAATTTAATTTGGCAGATTTTAATTATGACAGATAGATTAGGTTCAAATCTCGTCCCGGAACAAATCTTACAAGGACTGAACGAACAGCAAGCCGCCGCAGTAAAAGCAAAAAACGGTCCCGTGCTTATTGTTGCCGGGGCAGGCAGTGGCAAAACCAAAGTGCTTACACACCGTATTGCTTATCTTGTGGCAAGCGGAGTTTCCCCAAGAAATATATTAGCACTCACATTTACAAACAAAGCCGCCAACGAAATGAAGCAACGTATTGCCTCGCTTGTGGGCAGTCGCGACGCTGCACTTATCCGTGCCGGCACTTTCCATTCGATTTTTGCTCGTCTGCTTCGTCAAAGTGCGGACTTTATCAACTATACATCAGATTTTACTATTTACGACTCGGAGGACTCGCTAAGCGCCATTAAGAAAATTTTCAAGGAAAAGTCCTTGCCTGAAAAACCGCTTAGCCCTCAACAAGTTGCTTCGATTATTTCCAAAGCAAAAAACCGACTCCAAACCTGGCAATCGATTTACGACAGCGCCCGAAACCCCCAGGAAAAAATGTTCGCTGAAATATATAAGCTCTACGAAGAACGCCTTCGCGATAGCAACGCAATGGATTTTGACGACCTGCTCTGGAACTTTATTCGTTTGCTCGAAGAACATTCAGATGTGCTTGAATTTTATCAGGACACTTTCCGCTACATTATGGTTGATGAATATCAGGACACAAACCACGCTCAATATGTTGCTATTCGCCTGCTCTCGAAAAAATATCAGAACATCTGCGTTGTCGGCGACGACGCACAAAGTATCTACGGTTGGCGCGGTGCCGATATTCAAAATATACTTGAATTCAAACGCGACTATCCACACGCAAAAATTTTCAAACTTGAACAAAATTATCGCTCCACCAAAACTATTCTCGAAGCCGCTCATTCAGTTATTCAGAACAACACTTATCAAATCAAGAAAAAGCTTTTCACCGACAACGAATCGGGCGATTTAATCGACCTTGTCGAGTGCAGTTCGGACCGTGAAGAAGCTGAATTTGTCGTTTCAAGAATTAACAAACTTTCTGAAAGCGGTATTCCTCTTAATGAAATTTGCATTCTATACAGAACAAACGCTCAATCGCTCGAATTCGAAAAATCCTGCAGGAAATACAGTATTCCTTACATAGTTGTTGGCGGTATGTCCTTCTACAAAAGGAAGGAAGTAAAAGATGTACTGGCATATTTGCGAACTCTAATCAATCCACGCGACCGCGAAGCAATTCTTCGAATTATCAACGAGCCGGCAAGAGGAATCGGCGAAACTTCTCTGAAACATATTAATTCTTATGCAATAGAAAATGGACTTTCATTTTTCGAAGCATTGAAAAATGCAGATAATATCGAAGGGCTTGTCCCAAAATCAAAAAATGCAATCAAGCATTTCGTCGAATTTATTGAAAATTATCGCCAAAAACTCACCAGCGAAGACTATTCCACAGTCGTAGCTGAATTCATCAAAAAAACCGGACTAATCGAGTTCTACCAAGAAATCGGAACGGACGAAGCTTACGACCGCATCGAAAATATCGAACAGGTAGTAAGCGACATCTCCTATTTTGCTGAGGAAAACCCCGACAGCACTCTCAACGACTACATCCAGCAAATGTCTTTGGTTGCCGATATCGACTCAAGCGACCTGACAAAAGAACGCCTCCCGATTATGACTCTGCATTCAGCAAAAGGGCTCGAATTTAAGCACGTGTTTATTGCCGGTATCGAAGACGGAACTTTTCCTATTTCGCGAGCTACCTTCAGCAAAGACGAAGAAGAGGAAGAACGCCGACTGTTCTATGTTGGAATTACCCGGGCTAAAGAAAAATTAACGCTAACTTATGCCCGTAGCAGAATGAAATTTGGCGATATTATGATGCAAAAACCATCTTATTTCCTCAAAGAAATAGACCCAAGCCTGATTCGACAATTGAACACTTCGGGCGCACCAATTAGTTCAGCAAAATCTAACTTCAACTCGCACTCCTTCAAATCCAACCATTACGAACAGCAACCCGACAACGATTATTCATATTCGCAAATAGAAAAAACTGTTTATGATTTTCGCATTGGCGATTTAGTTCGCCACAGTCAGTTCGGAGTCGGGAAAATCACAGGATTAAGCGGTGAAGGCTCTATGCGAAAAGCAACTGTCAATTTTGCCAATATCGGAAAGAAACTTTTGCTGCTTCAATATGCAAAACTTGAAATAATCAAACAGGCAGAGCAATGAAAAAAAATGTCGGATATGTCGATTGGCTGATACTAATTCCTGTTGTTGGACTTATGGTGTTCAGCCTTGCGTTTGTTTATTCGGCGAGTGCAACAATAGCCGAAATGAAATTCGGTATGCCCGAAAAATTAGTTCTCAATCATAGTATAAGAGTATTTGCCGGAATTATCTTAATGCTAATTATTTCAAGAATAGATTATCACGTCTGGCAGAAAATCAGCAAGCCTCTGCTACTTACAAGCATTATTTTGCTGGTGGTCGTGCTATTCGCAGGCGAAGCCGCAAAAGGTGCCTCGCGTTGGTTGCGTCTTGGATTTTTCAGCTTTCAGCCTTCTGAACTTGCAAAATTTGCTATGGTGTTGCATTTCGCTACACTTCTAACGCGAAAGCAAGATGTAATAAAGGACTTCAAGCAAGGCTTTTTACCATTTGTAGTGTGGACTCTGATTATTTGCGGGCTAATCGCTTTGCAGCCCAATTTTTCGACTATGATTGTAATTTTCTTTATTTCCATTGCTCTTATGTTTATCGGAAATGTAAATTTAATATATTTATTAGCAACCGGACTTATCGGAATTGCTTCTGCCGGAGTGTATGCAATTAGTGCAACTTACAGAATGAACAGAATTAAAGCTTTTTTAGGTTTGGGCGGCGACTCTCATCCGATTGAAACAGTAAACTATCAGTTAAATCAAGCGCTTATCGCTATTGGCAATGGCGGGCTATTCGGTGTCGGACCCGGGCAAAACCGTCAGAGTCATCTGTTCCTCCCAGAATCATACGGGGACTTCATTTTCTCAATTGTTGGCGAAGAATACGGATTTTTCGGCTTGCTTATTATCATCCTTGCTTTCGCAATTATTTTCTGGCGTGGAATGATAATTGCAAAAAAAGCACCTGACAATTTCGGCTACTTCCTTGCTGTTGGTATCATTACTACATTTGCAATTTATGTGTTTGTCAATGCAGGTGTCAATACAGGGCTTTTGCCAACAACTGGTGTTCCGATGCCGTTTATTAGTTACGGCGGAACTGCTGTAATTTTTTATTCAGCGGCAATTGGCGTGCTCCTGAATATTTCTGCCCAAGCCGGAGTTTTTCCTAAAACTATAAAAAATAAACCAAAGGAGAACGAAATTGAATAAATTATCCGTGCTGATTTTTCTGTTTTTTGCAGTTGTTACCTTTCTGCTGCACAGGTTCGAACTTGCTGCGGCAAACTTTATTGCTTTCATTGGGTTTGCGATGTTCGAATACAGGCTCAATCTCGTCGTCCGATTTCGACTGCAACATATCTGGGAATATCGTTTCCGTCGAATTGGTTTATTAGTTGGCTATCTTGCCACAACTGCAATATTTGTGATGATTGCACTTCGTTTCCTGAAAATTTATAACTTTTGATTATGCTTTTCATTGATTTTTCCGAAATTCCACAAAACGGCAACTTCTTCCGCAAGTTTTCCGAAGGCGACAGATTTGCTCTATCTCGTTTTGCAGATATTTCGGAAACAGAAAACAAATCATTTCTTATTCGCAAAGCTCAAAAGTTCGCTAATCGGCAACTTACGCATAAGATAATTACGGACACGATGCAATTGCTTGATTTGTCCGAATCGCAAAAAGCGAATATTTCGCTCTCATCCCAATCAAACACTTTATTTGTTTCCACCGGGCAACAGGTTGGTTTTCTGGGCGGAGCTCTCTATACTTGCCTGAAAATAGCAACTGCAATAAATATTGCAAATAAACTTCAGGCGAAGCACCCGGAACTTCATATAGTCCCGGTTTTCTGGCTCGAAGACAACGACCACGACGCAAAAGAAGCAGCCGAAATTTATGTTTTCGATGCAAATCACACTCCGCGTCTGCTTCACCCGGAATACTCACACTACGAAAATACACCTGTTTCTGAACTCGTTTTTGACGAAAAAATCGAACAAACTATCGACGAAATAATCGACACTCTCCCCTTTTCGCCGAACAAGGAGCAACTTGCCGACACCATTCGCTCGATATATTGCAAGGGCAATCGCTGGTCGGACGCAATGCTTCAGTTTTATCAAATGCTATTCAAAAGCTACGGTTTGCTTTTTGTTTCGGCTGCGGCTGTCCGCAAAAGCGGTGCAATTGCCCTCCTTGCGAATACAAATTTTGCTTCATCAGATAATTTCAAAAAATTATTTGATATATTTTCGAAAAACAAAGCTTTGCTAACGAGTTACGGGCATTCAATAAATATTTCTTTCGACTATTTCAACTATTGCAAGCACACGGAAGGCAAAAGATTTTCTATACGCACAGTTTCTCCGGAAAACTCTCTATTTTCAGTAAATCATTGCCAATACACTTACAACGAGATTGCCTCGGATATTTTCCGAAATCCGTGTTCTTTCTCGCCAAAGGCGATTCTGCGACCAGTTTTTCAGGAAATTTGCCTTCCTTCGGTTATGTATGTGCTTGGTCCGGGCGAAATTTCATATTTCGCAATGTTAAAGGAAGCTTATGAATTTTTCGGTGTGGATTTTCCGCCTGTTACCAACAGAGCTATGGCTTGCTTCCTGCCCGAAAGGCATATTCATTTTATCGTGCAGAATAATATTGATTTTGCTAAGTTTTTCGAGCCTTTAAATAAATTCGAAAGTTTTTTGAGTAATTTAGTAATTGACGACACATCGGACAAAATTTTTGAGCAAGTGAAAAACGAAATTCAGCAAAGCTTTTCGCAGCTAACCCCACTGCTTAGCCAAGCCGACCAATCACTTCTGAGAACGCAGGAAAGCTACGTTCACAAATCATCTGAACTAATTGACAACTTACAGAAAAAATATTTTGCGGCACTGAAAAAGAAAAACACCGATTACGTAAGCAAGTTCAGAAAAATCCGGACTATTCTTTTGCCAAATGAACGCTTGCAGGAACGTCAGATTTCACCAATAAATTTTATAAATATCTATGGATTTGAAAATTTTTCTAAAATTTTAAATGAAATAGCCGATAATTACGTTAAAGGATTTATAATTTATTCATAATTCAGGGACGAACTGATGCAAGTTCTTAGCGTGCAACCGCTTGAAATAGAAGAAATACAAGTTATTCGCTTCAGGAAATTTCTCGACGAACGAGGCTATTTTACCGAAACCTACCGGGAAGACGATTTCTATGGTATAGATGAACTTGCCTTCATCAGACGTTATGATTTTTTGCAGTTCAATGAATCATTTTCCTATAAAAATACATTCCGAGGTTTTCATTTCCAGTGGAACCCGTTTATGGGCAAATTAGTCCGCTGCATAAGCGGTAATTTGCTTGATATGGCAATAGATATTCGCAAAAATTCCGAAACTTTTGGCAAAATTATTGCTTATGAACTATCGGGCTCGCCCGCTCTGGATTATTCTGAATGGATGTGGATACCGCCCGGATTTGCACACGGAATGCTACTGACAAAAGATAGCTATGTTCAATATCTTTGCAGTGGAACTTATAATCCACGTTGCGAAGGGGTTATTTCGCCGATGGCAGAAGATATTGATTGGTCCCTGTGCGACAAACGCATTGCAAAAAAAATCAAACAAGCATTCAGCAAAGATATTTTAGTTAAAGAACGCGATTTGCAAGGTATGACACTTGCTCAGTGGAAGAGCAATAAAGCGTCAGATAAGTTTTTGAACATAGATTAGTATGGACACAAAAGGAATAATTCTCGCAGGAGGCAAAGGAACCCGCCTTTATCCGATGACGTCTGTAATCAGCAAGCAACTGCTGCCGATTTACGACAAGCCTATGATTTACTACCCGCTGTCTACTCTTATGCTTGCTGACGTGCGCGATGTTCTTATTATTTCCACACCTCGAGACCTTCCTTCGTTCCAAACTCTTCTTGGCGATGGTTCGCAATGGGGCATTAATCTGCAATATGCCGAACAACCGCATCCAGGCGGATTGCCTGAAGCATTCATTATTGGTGCAGACTTTATCGAAGACAACCAGAGCGTTCTTATTTTGGGCGATAACTTGTTCTACGGCGATCTTACTTTTTTCCGCAGGTCGCTCGAAAAGAATATTGGCGGAACAATTTTCGCATACAATGTCGAAAAACCCCAGATGTATGGAGTTGTAGAATTCGACCGAAACGGCAATGTCCTATCAATTGAGGAAAAGCCTGAAAATCCGAAATCGAACTTTGCAATTCCGGGACTTTATATTTTCGATGAAAATGTTGTCGAAATTGCTCGCTCGCTTTCTCCAAGCAATCGCGGCGAGCTTGAAATAGTGGACATACACAAGCACTACTTACGTCAAAACAGACTAAAAGTGGCACCCATAGGGCGCGGAGTTGCCTGGCTCGATACCGGCACACCGGAAAATTTCACCGAAGCGTCGGTGTTTATTATGTCAATAGAAAAGCGTCAAGGCACTAAAATTGCCTGCTTAGAGGAAATTGCTCTCAATCGCGGGTTTATCTCGATTGAGCAATTCGAAGCGACAATGAACGCAATGGCAGACTGCGACTACAAAAAGTATTTGCAAAAAGTATTTGAAATGATAAAATTATCATTGTGAAAATAATTTTATTTTATTATTTTGTTAATTATTTGTAATATATAAGAATTGCTATGGCTAAAAAAAGAGTAATAAAAACAAACTACTTCGGCGAATTGGAAATAGACGACGAGTATATTTTCAAGTTCAAAGACGGTATGCTCGGATTTGAGGATTTGCACGATTACGTTTTAATCAGCGAGGAATCAACTGCACCGTTCAAATGGCTAATATCTGTCGATGAGCCGGAGATTGGCTTTCCATTGCTTAGTCCATGGCATATTGATGTTTATTACGATCCCGGAATCAAATACGACCTCGAAAAGCAGGTGCTATTTGTTGTAATCACTTTGGAAGACGAAAACGGCGAGATGAGTGCTAATATGAAAGCACCAGTTATCTTTAACATCGAGGAGCAGACTGGCAAACAAATCATTTTGCCGTCAGACAAATACTCAACAAATTATGTTATCGCAAAAAAGCAACAAACAATAAAGGAATAGCAAAATGTTAGTTCTATCAAGGAAGATAGGGGAGGTAATCACCATTGGGAACTCAATTCAGATTACTGTTTTGAGCTACGACCGTGGGGTTGTGCGTTTGGGCATCGAAGCGCCCAAAACAGTGCCAGTGCACCGCAAAGAAATATATGAAAAGATTATCCAGATTAATCGTCAGGCAGCCAAAACTCATCTAATGGCACTAAAAGATGCAATTGCAAATTCCAGTATTAAGTTTTCTCACTTAATTGACGAAGATATAAGTGGTATAGCCATAAAAAAATTAAATAACAAGGAATAGCATTATGGCTGAATATTCTGCATTAATAATTGATGATGACATCTGGATGCAGAGGATTTTGTCCAAAACATTGGCAAGTTACGGATTCAAGACCTCTTACCTTGCGTCTGATGGATATAATGGAATTGCACTTGCGGTAGAGCACCAGCCAACTCTTATTATTATCGATATTCTTATGCCCGAGCTTTCCGGACATCAAACACTAAAGATTCTGAAGCACATTAAAAATACCAAACATATACCCGTTATTATGGTTTCTGCACTTTCCGACGTAGAGAATTTAGGTTTAGCAGTAAAAAACGGAATATCTGGCTTTATCTCCAAACCGTTTACCAGAGCAACTGTTTACGACAAACTTGTTGATATTTTCGGAACAGAGAAATTAGAAATGATAATGAAGGGTATTCCGATAGATCCGGAAGAATTATATGTTAATGAGAAGGTATTAGCTCAGAAACAGGAAGAGATGCTGGAATCTATTGCAAACATCAAAGAGCCGTCACCAGCCGAGCCTCCGCCCACTCCGGAAGAAAAGACAACGCCCGTTGTCAAATCAGATACTATTTTGAAGCATTATCAGGAAGACGAAAAGAAAAGTATAGAATCAATTAAGAAACTTCTGCTAAAGAACCGTAAGTAAGCTATTCTTGCTTATCCAATTCATTCAAAATACGTTGAGCAGTTTCCTTGAGCACTTCCGGCGAGTTGTAGTAGCCCGAAGAAATCCGAGAGAAAATACGGGAAAGCTTCTGAGCTTCGGTCGAAATTGATAAAGTATCACCACCCGAGCTTGCAGAAGTTTTGCCAGCAGTTGTTTTCGCTTTGCTCTTTTTATCAGAAACCCGCTCGTTATCTTTAGGTCCCGACACTCCCTGTGGTTTTATTGAACTGATATCCATATCGCACCTATTTTATTTAGAATAAATTAATACCGATTTTTGCTTATTCAATTGCTTTAATTTTTCTCCTGTATCTTTAGTTTTTTTTCTAAGCAATTCTAAATTAACAGAATCCAAATTAACAATCAAATTTATTTTTTCATTCCATTCGTCTTGCTTTTCAGCAACAAATTCCTTACCAATATCAGATTCGAGCAATGATTTAAGTTGAAGAATATTTTTTTCTCTTTCTTCGTAAAGATTAGAGATTTCTTCAAGGTCTTCCAACTCGAAATTTCCATTATTAAGTGCGTCGGAAATACTTTTGGTATTTTCGAGCACAAGTTCGATATTATTCAGTATTTCACTATACTTTTGCATTAGCTATCTGCCCTTCACCTTCGATATTGCTAACAATTCTTGCAATTTTCAGAGCAATTTCACTTGGCAATTGCTGAATAACTTCTTTTGTTTTGTTGTCGATAATGCGCAAAATCATTTTGTTTGTATCTTTGTCGATAGAAAATTCAAGAAAAACATCTGCTTCCTTAATAATATTTTTGAGTTTTTCTCCAAGTTCCTTCAAATCAGAATTTACTTTATTTTTAAATTCTTTTTCTTTCGGCTTAGCACTTTCAGATTGGGTTTCCTTATCGTGTTTTGCACCGACAGAGGACCCTTCTTCCTTGTCAGAGCTGAATTCTGCCTTGAATTGCTCGGCAAGCAAGGCGAATCGCTCTTTTCTAGTTTCCAACTGCAATTCTTCGAGAGACGTCTCTCTGATTGCAGAAGTGGGCTGAATTCCATTAATCATTTTGGACCTCTTAAAATTATTGTCCTAATGAAGCTTGTTGAGCAATCAAGCTGCTATATGTAGAAGTAGAAGAGGTAGACATCGTTGAAAGCAAAGAGTATTGTCCCTGCGCTTGCAAGTATACTTTTAAATAACTTTCATACTCTTTTCTTAGGCTTTCAGCTTGTTGCTCGATAGTTGCTTCCAGAGAAGCAATTCTTTTATCTATATTAGTAATTTCTCTTGTAATAGATTCATTTCTTGCCTTCAAAAGACCGCTATTGCCACCTTGCGGCTTTAGATTATAAATCACTTCATTAACTTTTGCAACAAACCCTGTTTCAGAAGTGAAAAGCTTAGCAATATTTTCAGCCCCGTTTTCCTTTGCAAGAAATTCTTTTAGTTTATCTTTGTCTCGAAGGACTAATGTCCCGTCGTTGTTTAATTTAAAGCCAATATCAGTAAGACGTTTAGGTGCGTCCGGGTCGTCCGACGAACTAAGAACGGAAGTCCCAACTGCACGTAACCTTTGTTGCAAAGACGAAATTGCAGTATCTTGCCTTTGAATATCTTTATTCTGGCTCAAATTAAACAGAACGCCGTTGTATTCTTTAATCAAAGCATCGACAAAGCTTTCAAAACCATCGACATCAATATCGGTAGTAACATTAATTGGTTGAGCATCTGCTGCTTGCGGCTTCAACAGGTTAATGGTAAGTCCGGGCAATACATCTTTCACTTCGTTAGAGTTTCTTGTTATTTCAATCCCATTTGCATCGAAGCTTGCATTTAGCAACGATGAGTCAGACACTTTGTAGCCAGCCGAGCCACCGCTAATAGCAGTACGTGCATTGGGATCCGAGTAAAGCGAAGTAGTCCAGCCCAATAGTTCAGTAGTCGATGTTTGAGTAAAAGTAATTTTGTTATTCTGACCGGTTTCTTTGGAAGTAAGAGAAATTCTACCGGTGGTTTCGGTATCTTTCACAAGCGAAGCGCTAATTTTAACGTCTTTAATTCCGTTGATAGCATTAACAATTTTTTTCATTGCTTCTTCGTTTGTTTCGCTTCCAGTGAAATTAACCTTAACGGTGTAAGTTTTGTCATTCACAGAAAGATCGAAAGTCTTCTCGCCGGCAGTTTCCCCGAAGGCATCCGAAAGATTAAGTCTGTTGGAAACCAGCACATCATTTGTTGCAATGCGATTTACCTTTATTGAGTTAGAACCGACTATGGCATTTCCATCAGCTTTTACTGTAAAATAATCGTTTTCTGATATTGTAGCCTTATAAGTTTTAAACTTGTCATTAATTCCGTTTGTAGGCGTAAATGTAAAATTATCGCCAACCTTCTTATATTCGCCAAATTTATCGAGTTGAGCAATAAGCGAGTTCAGCTTTCCATTTAATTCATTATAAAACTTCTGACGAGTTTGAAGGGTTTGCTTTCGCGATTGCAAACCTTCTGTGCGACTTGCCTGCGACTTTTTATATGATTCGACAAGCAATTCGCTATATGATTTGTCGCTGCCCGATATTCCGAATGTGTCTATAGCCATAGTCAGTGCCTCCTTCGCTATTCAAGATTGAAGGCTTTTGCCCAAGCATTACGAAGCTCGGTAATAATGTAAAGTGCCTCGTCGTATTTTTTCTGGAAAATACATCTCTGGCAATATTCGTAAAGCCGATAAAGACGGGTTGCTGTTTCTTCGTATTCGAAATTGAGAGCACCCATAAGTTCAACAAGCACTCTGCTCATTTTATTGACATCCTGTCTTTTGCAGCTTACAATAAATAAATCATACATTTTCAGGATAATTTTTTCTTTGCTCCACGAAAGAACTTCCTGTTCAAGATAAGCAGGAATTTTTTTCTCTTTTCCACCACCATACATTTTCGAGGCGGCAAGTTGTTGTGCTTGTGTCAACATAAATTCATCCTCACATTTTGTTTTCTAAATGGAGCGGTATCTTCCTGATACCGCTCTTTAATTAAAGCAAAAACTATGCCCAATTACCTAAACAATTGCAAGAATTGTTGTGGATTTTGGTTAGCTTGGGCAAGTGAAACAAGCGATGCTTGCTGTAAGAACTGGGATTTTATAAGTTCCATTTGCTCTGTTGCGACATCAGCATCTTCGATACGTGAAATTGCAGCTTTGTAGTTAGTGATTTGCGATTTTAGCACATTTTCCTGTGCATTGATACGAACCTCGATTCCGCCGAGATACGATGCGACTTTATTAATGTTATCAATAGCCATAGCAAGTGAAGAAATAGTTTGAGTAATCGCAGGTGTTGCGCCAACGTTTTCAAAAATTCCGAGATCAGAAGCAGAAACAGAGTTGAGATCTTCAAGGTTCAGACCAGCTACTCCGGCAAAGCTTGTTGCAGCACCAGTTGTAGTGCCACGAACAGCTATAGCTTCGTTTGTTGCATTCAAGTCGAAGATACCGTCCACGTTGAAATCAGGATTGCTTGTAGTTAAGTCGATGGAAATCTTCATCAAGTTGTTATTGGCATAATAGCCAGTAACCCATTCGCCTGTGAAGTTGCCTTGAAGTAGTTGCTTGCCGCCAAACACAGTTGAATCTGTAATAAACTGAATTTGCTGAGCAAGGCGGTATGCACCTTTTGCAAGAGCAACCTTTTCGTCTGTTCCCAAAGCACCTGATGATGCAGTTGCAGCAGCATCTTTGATTTGAGTAACAAGAGTGCTGATCTGATCAAGAGCATCCTGAGCTATTGATGTAACATTTTTAGCATCGCCTGCAGAATTGAGTGCAGCTTTCAATGCACCGTTGCGAGCCTGCAATGCACGCGAAGTAATGTAGCCTGAAACGTCGTCAGCGGCAGAGTTGATTCTCTTGCCTGTCGATAGTCGCAACTGGCGAAGAGCAATATTATTGCTCGAAGCCGTAAGAGCGTTGTAAGCATTATCCGCGGGGATGTTCGTCCGTATTCTTGAATCACCGCTAATTGCTGATGGCATAAGCCCCTCCCAAAGTTAAATGTTTTTTTGGTGCCTCCTCCACCAAAAATTTTTCATCCTTCTCTATATATATCGGCAATATTATTTAAAACTTTAATAAAAAAGGACGGAAATTTTTCCGTCCCGAAAAAATATTTTGACCACATATTTTTGAGCTATTTTAGTCAGATATTATCTGAATAGCTGCAAGAACTGTTGTGGGTTTTGGTTTGCCTGGCTCAACGATACCAAAGAAGCTTGCTGCAAGAACTGTGATTTGATGAGTTCCATTTGTTCTGTTGCAACATCTGCATCTTCGATACGTGATATTGCAGCTTTGTAGTTTGTGATTTGAGATTTCAACATTGCTTCCTGCGAGTTGATACGAACCTCAATACCACCAAGATACGATGCTACTTTGTTAATGTTGTCAATTGCCATTGCAAGAGATTGCAAAGTCATTACAACATTTGATTTTCCTGTTACCGGATCATTTAAGTATCCGAAGTAACCCAAATCAGAAGAACTGATATTATTGAACTCTTCCAGATTCAAGCCGGTTACACCTGCAAAGTTAGTTGATGCACCCGATACTGTTCCACGAATAGCTGTTGCTTCGCTTGTAGCATTCAGGTCGAACAACCCATTGACGTTAAAGTCTTTGTTGTTTACAGTTAAGTCAATGGAAATCTTCATCAATTCGTTATTTGCATAGTAGCCGGTAACCCATTCGCCTGTAAAGTTGCCTTGAAGCAATTGCTTGCCGCCGAACACAGTTGAGTCAGTGATAAACTGAATTTGTTGAGCAAGGCGGTATGCACCTTTTGCAAGAGCAACTTTTTCATCTGTTCCCAGAGCACCAGACGAAGCAGTAGCTGTAGCATCCTTAATTTGAGCCATTAATGAGTAAATCTGGTCTAATGCATCCTGTGCAATAGAAGTTACATTCTTTGCATCACCGGCAGAGTTCAACGCTGCTTTCAACGCACCGTTGCGGGCTTGCAACGCACGTGAAGTGATATAGCCCGAAACATCGTCAGCTGCTGAATTAATTCTCTTTCCTGTGGAAAGACGCAATTGACGCAATGCTATGTTGTTACTTGATGCTGTTAATGCATTGTAGGCATTTTCTGCCGGGATGTTGGTGCGGATACGGCTATCGCCGCTAATTGCTGATGGCATAATAAACCTCCATGTAAATTATTTGTTTTTCGGGCGTCCTGCCATCAATATTTATTTTAATCCTATCTTCCTGATTTATTTTTCGGCAATTTTCTGAAAAACTTTAATCCTTCAATGTTTTTCAGATTTGCATTTTCTTTTCAATTAATTTATCGTCAGTTTTTTTATGAACTTTAGCAAATTTTTTTCAATTCATCAATTTTTTTACAGCATCCATAATTTTCTCGGGGCGAAGGTGTTCCAGACAGAAATACTCTTCGTTTACACACTTTGGGCTGAAAAAGCACTTGCATTCTTTGTCCGGCTCGACTATTTCGCCTCGTCCGTATAGTTCAAATTCGTGTTTATTGAATATATTGTTCATCAGAACAACCTTTTTCCGTAGCCCTATTGCAATATGAAGCCCCATTGTTACTGCCGTTACCACCAAATCGCACTGATTAACAAGCGAAATAAATGTATTCAAATCAAAATATCCGAAATAGGGGGCACCGCTTTCTCGGGAAATATTTGTATTTTGCTCGTGTTCTTGCTCGCCACCCAACAGAATTGGCTCATAGCCTGCAGCTTTCAGCTCTTTGGCAAGCTCTATCCAATATTCCTGCTTCCATAGTCGCGACACCCAGCGAGCTCCACAACCGGTATTCAGCCCAATCACTCCTTTTCCACGATTCGGAATATCCCATTGCTTATCGGTTTTTAATTCCAGCTCGTATTCTTCACCTGCAAATTCATATCCACATATTTCGAAAATTTCCTGAAGATAATTTTTTGTGTTTGCTTTGTTTACATCGTCGAATAGTCCGGTTAGATACTTATGCATAGCTCGTTGATTTGCAGGCATTGGTTTGCCTTCGACAAGTGTGAATCCATCGATATAATCTGCGTTCAGTTGCGATGCCAATGCACACGCGTGATGGTCTTTGTCAAGATTTATCACTTTGAAAAAATGAACACTTCGCAAGCTAATTACTGATTCAAGATTAAATTGCAACACTCTATCCACCGATGATGGAATCACCTCAGGCGAGTTTGTTACCCACCATAGCATACATTTAGGGAATTCCTGCTTTATGCGTTTGATAAGCGGTGTGGTTCTTATCACATCACCAATAGCACCAAGCTTTATTATTAGTATATTTTCTTTTGATGGAGAATATTCGGGACAATTTTGACAATGATAACCACTTTTTTTGTGCGGTCGGCAGGGAATATCACCGCGAAAATACCTACAATCTTCTTTGAATAGCACTTTTATCACCTATAATGAGTATTTCAACAAAAGCATAAAATTGAGAACAGGAACAATTTGCTCTTTCTTTTCATAATATTGAAGCGGAGTAAGCAATTCCCCGCGTTTATTATCTCTTGGGAATAAATTCAAAATACCTACTCCAATCGATGCATCAATTTTTAATTTAGATTTTAGTTGTCCTTCTATTCCAAATCGGGCAAAGCTTCCAATGCGGAATGCACCAGATTTTCTATTAACGACATAGGATGTATCACGGTTTTGAGCATTACGCCAATGGTCGCGATAGGTCAGTTCCGAACGTGTTATTATATTTCCGCGCAGGTCTGCCCCTGCGTAAATATCTGTCTTTGCCCAATCTAAATGCGTGAGCACATAATAGAACCCCGAACCAACTGATAAATTATGCACTTCGTGCCAATAATATATTGTAAGCAAGCCGCTTACAGGATAGCGTTCTCCCGATGAATATATCGTAAAATCAACATCGACGGGAACACGTATTCTTTTGCCCTTATACATTGTAAGCCGTGCCGAAAAGCCCGATTGAACTGCATCAAAACTACCGCCATAAACAAATTTCTTTGTTGTATCATTTTGAATAATCGGCAATTTTGCAGGATTGTCGCCCAATATAGAAAATGTTGAAATTCCCGCTCCAATAGAATAAGAGTCGAACATATCGGCTTTTACTGCAGAACCTAAAAGAAATATCAAGAGAATCACTAATAGTATTTTTTTCATATTACTGCTTTTTGTGTATAAATATTATTCATAATAACAAAAAAGACGGCTCTTTTGCTACAATTTTTCTTTTATCGAATAATTTTTTGTCTTTTCGAAGTTCTGCTTTACTATCATTTCCCCTACCAGCCCGATTGAAAAGAACTGCACACCAACAATTATCAGTGCAATCCCAAAGCTTGCAAGTGGGCGATTGCTTAAATATGTGTTTCCAAGAAACCATTCGACTGTCAGATATGCGTTAATAGCAAAGCCTATCAATGTAAAGATTGTACCAAACAACCCAAAAAAGTGCATAGGTCGCTTCATAAATCGTGTAATAAACACAAAGGTAAGTAAATCTAGAAAACCATTGATAAATCGAGACACACCAAATTTTGATTTTCCATATCGCCTTGCGTGATGAACCACTGGCAGTTCTGCCACACGAAAGCCTTCCCAATGGGCAAGCGCTGGCAAATATCTATGCATCTCTCCATATACTTGCAGTGTATCAGTAACAGATTTGCGATAAAGCTTTAGCCCGCAATTGAAATCGTGCAGTTTTATTCCGCTCACAAGCGATGTAACAAAATTGAACAGTTTCGATGGGATTGTTTTAGAAATTGGGTCTTTACGGTTTTGCTTCCAGCCAGTTACAAGGTCGTAGCCTTCTTTCATTTTCTTAGCCAAATTTTTTATTTCGGCTGGGTCGTCCTGCAAATCTGCATCCATTGTAGCAACAAATTTGCCACGAGCAGACTCGAACCCAACGGCGAGTGCCGCACTTTTGCCATAGTTGCGGCGGAAGCTTATATAGCGAAAACGTTTATTTCTGCGATGTATCTGCTTTATGTAGTCGAGCGAACCATCTGTTGAACCATCATCTACAAATATCACTTCGTAGCGCCCGTGTGTGAGTTCTTGAAGTTCTTTCTCTAATTGCAGTGCAAGCTCTGGAATAGATTCCTCTTCGTTATATAATGGAATTACAACAGAAATTAATAATTCGCTCTTGCTGCTTTTGTGTTGGTTCTGTTGATTCTGCTGATTTTGATGTCGCTTTGCGTTTTGTCCTTCTTTCGGATTTGCTTTTTCTTGATTTGCTTTTTCTTGATTTGCTTTTTCTTTTCTCTGGTTTTCTTTTCTGTTTTCGTTATTTCTTTTTTCCATAATCTATCTATTAATAATTAATTTGTTAAAATAAATATTATTATTGATGTCGAATATTCTAATAAAATAAATACCATTCTTTAAATTTACAAGATTAATTTTTTCGCTTGCAGGCGAACTGGTATTAAACACAATTTCTGACAATTCATTATAAATTTCAATTTTACTGATTTTTTCGCTATTGCTTAGCGATATCCATCCATTAGACGGATTTGGATAAATCCCAAAAGTTTCTTTGTTTTGTGCCACTGAATAAACTACATCAATATAAATCGGTATTTTCGGAAGGTTTTCGTTG
>JAOAGZ010000070.1 GCA_026415495.1 Eximiradius proteiniborus
CTTTAAAAATAATAGAACAATGCCTCTAACTATTGAGAAGTTTTTCAAGTTCATCTAAGTATTTTTTCATTTTCTCCAATGTTTTATTTACAGGTTCTGGAGTTGTCATATCTACACCAGCACGTTTCAGAACATCAATTCCATAAATAGAACTTCCGGAAGAGAGGAATTCGAGATATTTATCAATCGCAGTTTTCCCTTGCTTTTTAATATTTTCAGCAAAAGCCTGGGCAGCAGCAAATCCAGTTGCATATTGAAAAACATAGAAATTATATTTGGTCAAATGATGAATTCTTGCCCAGGAAATATATTCTTCTTCGTCAGTTATCATTGAAGGTCCCCAGTATTGCTGATATAAGTCTCCAAATACTTTCGATAACTCATCAGCAGTCATTATTTCACCTTTTAGAGCTCTTTCGTGAGTTATTTTTTCAAATTCAGCAAATTGAGTTTGTCTAAAAAATGTTTGTTGAATATTAAGCAAAAATTTCTCAATAAGTGCAGCTTTTTCTTCTTTCGATTTAGCATTTTCTAACAGGTAATCAAGCAGAAGTGCTTCATTAGTAGTCGAAGCAACTTCGGCAACAAAAATTGAATAATTTGCATAATGGTAGGGCTGTTTGAGTTCTGTAAAATACGAATGCATATTATGGCCTAACTCGTGTGCTAAGGTAAACACATCATCTAATGTATTATTCCAGTTAAGTAAAATATAAGGATGGACTCCGCATCCACAGCCATTTGAATACGCTCCACTTCTTTTGCCTTTCGTTTCGTAAACATCAATCCATCGATTATCGAAACTCATTTTGAGAACTTTCTGGTATTCTTCTCCAAGTGGAGCAAGAGCTTTCAAAACAAGTTCTTTCGCTTCGTCAAAAGTATATTCTTTTGTCAATGACGGGAATAATGAAGCATAGGTATCATATGGATGAAGTTCATCAATTTTCATCACCTTTTTCTTAATTTCACCCCAACGGTGCAAGAGCTTAATATTATCGTGAGTTGCTTTAATCAGATTTTCATAAACAGCAACCGGCACATTATCATCATACAATGCAGCTTCAAGCGGAGAAGAAAAGTTTCTAATCTCAGCGTTAATTTTTCTTGTTTTCAGACGACCATTGTATAATGAAGCAAAAGTACCTATTAACTGACGATAAGGCTCATAATATGCTTTATAAATGCGTTTACGATAGTCTCTATCATTTGAATACAAAGCTGAACGAAATCTACCGTGAGAGATTTGAATATCGTTACCTTTTGAATCTTTCACCGAAGGAAAAGGTAATTCAGCATCATTCAAAATTCCATAAGTTTCACTTGGAATACTCATTACTGGAGATAATTTTGCCAAGAGTTCTTCTTCTTTTGCGGATAAAGTGTGTTTCTTCATTCTAAGCATATTATCGAGCGTTTGGGAATAATTTTGCAAGCCTTTTTCTTGTTTTATGTATTGTCTGATTGTCTCTTCGTTGGCTTCCATAACTTCTGGCATCAAAAAGGACGAAGCAGCAGCAAAATTGCTATACAATTCCTGTGTTTTTTGATACATTGTTTGATATTTACCGTCTGTTATATCCAGGTCTCTTGCCATCGAACTATAAAAATATAGTTTCATTAATCTTTTTTCTAATGAATAATAATCATTGAAAGCTTCTAATAAGTTTTTTGCAGATTTTGTTACTTTTCCTTTATGCTTTGAAATCATTGAAATGTCTTTTGTCAATGCCTGATAATCCTTTTCCCAATCTGCGTCTGTTTTATAGATATGAGTTAAATCCCATTTGTATTTGTCAGGGATTTCTTCTCGTGTTGGTAATGTTTGAGCAGACATATTAGTTCCCAAAGTTAGTGCGATAATAAAAAAAATAATTTTCCTCATAATTTCTCCATTTGATGAAAAAATAATTGGTAAATTAATAAAAGTTATATTTTTTATAAAATGAATTATGCCAGAGGTAGAAATACTGTGAAGATAGAACCTTCATTTAATTTGCTTTCTACTTGAATTGAACCATTGAATTTTTCCACTAATTTCCTTGTTACTGTGAGCCCCAGACCCAAACCTTCATATATTCTTTTATGACCTTCACTAATTTGTCTGAATGGCTCAAAAATAACATCAAATTTACTCGAATCCATTCCAATGCCTGTATCTTGAATTGTAATATTTAACATTTTTTCTCCATTCTCTTTTTTAATTATTCCACAATCTAGAAAAACTCTACCTTTTTCGGTAAACTTAATGGCATTATCAATTAAGTTTGATAAAATAAGATAAAGACAATTTTCATCAAACACAATTTTGGATGAATAGTTCTTCAAATTAATGTCAAAAGTTATGTTCTTTTCTTTAACAATTGGTTCGAAAGAATTATAAATGTTATATATCAATTCCATTAAATCAATGCTTTTGAAATTGATTTCCATTTGTCCGCTTTCAATAGCTGCAAGAGTAATAACCGAATTGAGAGAAGAATTCAATCTTTGAGATGAATGATAGATATAATTAAGTATTTCTTTTTCATCCTCATTTTTTGCATTATTTATCAATATTTTTATAAATCCTAATATCCCTATTAATGGAGTTCGGAATTCGTGACCAATCAAATCCAAAATAATTGATTTAAATTTTTGTGCTTCTTCATTTTTTTGTTTTTCAATTATTAAATTTTTTTCAAGAAGTATTTTCTCTTCCAAATCAACGCTAATCCCATAAACGCTTTTCACTCTTCCATAATCATCTTTGACAACAATTCCGCTTACATTAGCATGTTTAATAAATCCACTTTTCGTTCTATACTCTAAAATAATATTCTTAAAATCATCTACATATTTGAAACTATCAAACAGTTCAAGCAATTTAATGACAGAACTTTCAGAAAATTTTTGTTCCAATGATAGATTTACATACTCACCAACTGAATAACCGGTAAAATTTTCAATCGAGTTGCTAATAAATGTAGTTTGAAAATTCTCGTCCAAAATCCAAAAAATATCAGTAGAATTATGAAAAATAAAATCTTTAAAATCATCAAAATTTATTGATGCAAGTATTTGGTTTTCAACCATTTTGTTCTCCTGAAGCAGAAATACCAGTACCTAATGGAATAGTAAAATGAAAAGTTGTGCCCACATTTACAGTGCTTTCTACCCATATCCGACCATTATGTTTTTCCACAAATTCGCGACACAGAATAAGGCCTAATCCTGTTCCACTTTCTTGTTTCGTACCTGTTGTGGAAACACTGTTTTGCAGGCTAAATAATTTTTCAAGATTTTCTTTTGGAATGCCGACACCATTGTCAGAAACGCTAATGCGACAGAAATTATCATCATCTTCACGACAAATAATATTAATTGTACCGCCCTCGTGTGTAAATTTAATAGCATTGGTGCATAGATTTCGTATTATTGTATTCAACATATTAGCATCGGTATAAACTTTATATTCTTTGTCCAAGTCATAATTGATCGAAATATTTTTATTATCCGCATTAATTTTTAGCAAATTTATATTGCTTGTAATAAATTGTCGTAATTCATAGACTGCTGGTTGGTACTGAATAAGCCCACGTTCACAACGAGACCACATTAGCAAATTTTCAAGAAGTTCGTATAATTGTTTAGCAGAATTATTAACATCATCTAAAAATTCTTTGAGTTCTTCGTTTGATAGTTCATGGAATGTTTGCGAAAGAAAATTGGATACACCCATAAAGGCACTTACAGGATTTTTTAAATCGTGTGCTATAATAGAAAAAAATTTATCTTTTGTAATGTTACTTTCTTTGAGTTCAATATTTTGCTGATGAAGAATTTTTTGTTGCTCAATAATTGTTTCATTTGCAGTAGAAATATTATCAACCATTTTGTTGAAGAAATTTGCAAGATCGCCGATTTCATCATCTGATTCTACTTTAACTTTGATACGATAATCACCGCTTGCAAGTTTTATGGTTGCATGTTTTAGTCTGACAATTGGATTGGTAATGCTTCTTGAAATCAAGATTGACATCACCAAACTGAAAATGATTGATACAACAAAAAATGGAACAATAAAAGAATGATAACTTTCTGCTTCTTCCTTTGATTTTTCAACTTGAACATTGATAATTCTTTTCATTTGATATTCAATTTCATTCATTTTGTTTTCATAATCTTTAATCTCTTTCGATATTCTTACAAAATCATTAAAAGCAATCAGATAATTGTCAATTAATGTTCTCATTTTTATTTTTTCGCTTTCAGAAAGGTTCAGAAATTTCAAATCATTCTTTATTTTATCAACTGTAGAATGGACTTTATTAACATACTCGTCTCGCTTTCTCATCATATAATCTTTTTCTCTACGGCGAGCTTCCAGTGTAAGAGCCAGCAAGTAATAGTTATTTATAGATTTTAGAAAGCTCTCAATTTGATGAATTTTGCCGCGAAATTCCCCTTCAATACCTGTATTTTCATCTAATCCAAATTTTTCAAGCAAAACAGTATATTTTTTGAAATAATCACTGTATAAATTTTTTAAACTATCTAAAATAATTTTATCATTGTTAGCAGGAATTTTTTGCGAAACTTCATAATATTTGAGAAGATTGTTTAAAACAATAGCTTTGTTGTGAGTAAAGATAGATTTGAAATTCGTGTCTCTTCTGACCAAAAGTTCAAGTCTTTTATTGCTGGATTCAATAATCAGCGATTCCAAGAGCAAGTATCTATAATTGCGTTCATTCAGATAGAGAGCATACATTGAGAAAATAACAATAAGCAGCATTATTATTTCAATGAACCCACTTAAAAGTATCATTTTACCAAAAAGAGACATTTTAATTTTCATAAATCACTACAATCAATCCTAACAATTTTCAAAATTACTTTTGAAGTGTTAATTTTTGATAAACTAATTGTTAGGTTTCAGGTAGTTAAATTGTAGCCTCTTCATTAATTAACAATGTCCCTGCATCAGCATCAAGTATTGCCTCAATTGAATATGGTAAAGTTAATTGTTCATTGGTATGACCGAACATTAACCCATAAAAAGAAGGGATAGGAAGAGAGGAAAAATATTTATCTAAAACATCACCAAGTTGTAAATCCCAAGTTGGTGGCGAAGTTTTTATTGTGCAATCATTGCAAAAGCCAAAAACAATTCCTTTTGCTTTCTCAAATTTACCAGCAAGTCGTAACTGATTTAACATCCTATCGATTCTGAATGGTTCTTCTGCAACATCTTCAAGAAACAGAATTTTATCCTGTGTATCTATCTCAAATGGAGTGCCCATCAAGGATGAGATAATAGATAAATTTCCACCTGTTAATTTTCCTTTGGCTGTTCCACTTTTAATTGTTCTAACAGGAAATTGTTCACGGATACCACTTTTTTGATTGGGATTTTTTAAAACTCCAATTGGCTCTTTGTAAAAAATTGTTTTTTCGAAAGAATTGGCTGAAAATTCTGTAAAAGAAGAAAGTAAAACAGGAGAGTGAAAAGTAACTAACCGTGAATATTTTTGTATTGCAATGTGAATTGCAGTAATGTCGCTGTAGCCCGTAAAAACTTTTGGATTATCTCTAATAAGTTCGTAATCTAAGAAATCTAAAATTTCAGAAGAACCATATCCACCACGAATACAAAAGATAGCATTAATATTTTTATCTTCGAAAAACTTATTAAGTTCATTTGCTCTTTCTATTCTCGATTTTGTTCTATATCCAGAACCTTCAAACAATAAGCTACTAAAAACAGGTTGCAATTTATAATGATTGCAAACTTCTCTGGCTTTTCTTAAATCATCAGGGTCTGCTACATTTGTAGCAGGAGCGACAATAGCCACCTTATCCCCTGCTTTAAGGCACTTTGGCTTAATTAAAGGAAAATCTGAAATACGTTGAAGAGCAATATTATAGTCGTTATTAACTAATGCAAATACTCCAATACTACTCATTGATTTAACGAATTCTCGACGTTCCATATTTTAATCTTTGTAATTTTTATCTAATTTTTTTGCCCATTCATACATAGTTTTTGCAGAATCGTATTGTCCAATTCTCTCAAAACACTTACCAGCCCCAATACAAGCACGAGAATTTTCAGGATTTAATTTCAATGCAGCAGAAAAATATTGATGAGCACCTTCTAAATCGTCTTCTTCCAGAGACATTTCACCACAAAAAGTTAATATATCATCAAGTTTTTCTCCAAGTGTGCAGTTGAATTTTTCTTCTGTCCATCTATCAAAAATATTAGTCAGCAATTCAAACGCTTCATCATTACTGCCTTTTACTTTTAATAGTTTAGCATAGATATAATCAGTATCTAAATTGGGACGCAAGCTTAGTTTGATTGCATTGATTATTTTCTCAACTTCTTCGAAATTATTATTAGATAAGTAATATTGTGCCATTCGATTTAAAATATGGAGTTTGCTAAATTCATCAAGAATAGAATTCTCCTCCATTAATGAAGTGAATAGCCCAATAGCGTTTTCGTAATTACCAGAAATGAATTCATTTTCTGCAAGACCTAAAATAATATAGTCATCAGCAAAAACTGGCAATTTTTTCTCAGCAACCTGAGCTAAATTTGTTCCTTGCAAGCAATCAATTCTTGATAGAAGTTTAATAGTGGAATTACGCCAAGTCCAGAATTTCCTTGCTTTAGCAGAAGCAATTAATCCAGCTGAATAGACTTCTGTAGGATTAGCAAAAATATATTTTAATGTTGCACATAGATGGTCTCGGTCTGGTTCAAGCAAGTATGCTTCATTTGTAAATAATTTGCCGTCAAGCGTCTTTCCAATATTTATTTTTTCTGCAGATAAGTACCAGGCACATTTTTCATCTGTGAAATCATCAGTTGCTCCTCCTTTGGTTACCACAATTGGCAAACCACACGCCATAGCTTCAAGAGTAGGCAATGAAAAACCTTCGCCACGATATGGGCTAACAAAAACATCGCAAGCGCGATAAAGAGCGGCAATTTCTTCTTCGCTCATTGAATCATCAATGTAAATAATCTCTGGTGCATTCGGATTTTGCTTCGCTCTTAAAATCATATCTTTAGCAGTTTGACCACGGTAGAAGCTATCGCCACCCATATCTTTTACGACCAAGCAAACATTATCACTTGCAGAAAAAGTCTGCATATATGCCGACAATAATATATCAAATCCTTTTCTATATATTGTTCCACCAAGATAAAGAAACTTCATTCTTTTGTTGGTATTAAGTGGATATTTTTCACCATACGGTTTAAATAGTTTTGGATCAATACCATTCGGGATAACTTGCACTTTATCAAAATCGATACCTGAATTGATAAAGCTCTGTCGAGAGAAATTAGAAGGTGTCCAAATTTCTGCAGCCTGTTTGAAAATTTCAACAAAATCGACAAGATGCACAGTATATTCCCAAGGTTGCATAATAATCCATTTGGCTCCTTTTGGAGGATCGGCTTTTGGCGGCCATTGATGACGAATCCAGACGTATGGTAGGCGAGAAATTTCCTCAGGAACATCTTGTTTATATCGAATATCATTTTCTTTCAATTTCTTATACTTTGGGAACAAGTCTGGAGAAAAAGCATCTGGTTCATATGGAATGATTGTTAGGTTTGCTACTTCAGTTTCGATAATATTCAAGCAGTGTTCTCTATTAATCAATGCAAGCGAATGATAAACAAATTGGGAACCTTCCCAAACAATGTTTAACTGTGGTTCATTGGGCGTAATTTTCTGAGAATTGTCGAACTGAACATTTTGTTTTTCATTTTCAAGCGACGAAAAATCATTTGATAAGCTCATTAAGTCATCAATATCAAAAAAATCTTCGTTTTGAACATTCTCATTTTTTTCTTGGGCTATTACCTCTGGAACTGAAGAGCTTTCAAATAATTCTTGGTTAATCTTCTTTTTAATAGCTCGAACAGTCATATTTAAATTAATAAAGCCTCTGTCCTGAGGAGTATCTTCTTCATAAAATTCTGTAACAATTAATCCAGCTTTATGCAACTTGTCTTTTATTGATTGCTCATCGAAAGCAACGCAGTGATAATCACCAGGATTAGTTTGACCGCCAAAAATCATATACGATGCAACATCAGCATTCCAGACACCATTGACATAAGCATTAACTTGTAACCTTAGAGATGGACAACGAATAATTAGTTCACCACCTGGCTTTAAAACCCTTGCCCATTCATTTAAAATGTTCTGCGTTTCTCGGTGAGAAAAATGTTCTAAAATATCACTAGCCAATATCAAATCGACTGAATTATCAGGTAATTCCAGTTTCCTGACATCACCATAGACTACACTTGGGTCGTCGCTGAATAAATCTATGTTGATGAAGCCATTCCTAATATCTCTGCCACAACCTAAATTCAAAAATATTTTTTCTGGTAATGGATTTGGCATTTTGCCTGTAGCTTTTTTGTTTGAAAAACCATAAGATAGATCGCTGTCAAACTGTAGCCTATTTAAAGCATTATTCATTTGAACCTCAAATACTTATTAATTATTCAAATATGCAATAATTATGCCGAAAGTTATAAGTAAAATAATACTTTTATTGTTTTTTTTCAAACATTATAATAGTATTTAATTTAAAAACTGTTATTTTTGTTTCAAATATTAAATGATATTGTTCTATTATTCGTTTTAAGTAAGTTGTATATTTTTGGAAGTAAAGGAAATGCTTAGCATACTCAAAAAAATATTTGGAAGTAAAAGCGACAAAGACATTAAAGAAATAATGCCAATTGTCAAAGAAATTAACCGATATTTTGATGAATTCAACAGTTTAACTGATGAACAAATTAAAGCAAAGACGCTGGAATTTAAAGAAATTATTAAATCGGCTGTATCAGATTTGGAAAATCAAAAGTTGGATCTCGAAAATCAGCTAAAATCATCTGAGCTTACAGCTGATGAGGTAATTGGAATTAATGACAAGATTAGAAAGCTCGATAGAGAAATTTTTGAAAAAATTGAAGAAATATTAGATGAATTACTACCACAAGCATACGCAGTTGTAAAGCAAGCTTGCAAGCGTCTTGCTGACCAAAGATATGCATACACCTATGCCGGACAGCACTATATTTGGGATATGGTTCCCTATGATGTTCAGCTAATCGGCGGAATAGTGCTTCATCAAGGGAAAATTTCTGAGATGGCAACGGGCGAAGGGAAAACTCTTGTAGCAATAATGCCACTTTATTTAAATGCTCTTGCTGGGAAAGGGGCTCATCTTGTTACAGTCAATG